>JBDSYA010000105.1:0-11572 GCA_039925865.1 Ignavibacteria bacterium | reverse complement strand
GCGGCCTTTTCCATATAATGCAACATTAGACAAGACACCTTTTATATCGTTTTCGAATTCGTAGATCCTGCTGTCATAATCATCTGTTTCAAAAACCAGGTATCTCATGTCTAATACTAAACCGGTTAAAGGAATTATGCGGACGTCTGAAAAAAATAACATTCCTTTATTGTCACCGCCGAAATTTTCATAATCAACATTTACATATTCAAACCTGCTCCTGATCCGGAACCTGTCTGTTACCTGATAAATAATTCCGGCTCTTGCATTGAGCTGGTTTCTGTTATCGATCCGCTTTACTTTCCTCCCGAAATCATCTGTGACTGCGCGGGTATCATCTTTATTTTCATTTTTATATTTCAAATTAAATATCAGGCCTTTTGAAGCGCGCCATTCTATACTTGTCAGAAAATCATTTCCGGAAGTCGGCACAGGATCAAAAAATGTTCTGTAAGGAAAACTAAATTGATCGAAATAGCTGTCAATAGATAAACCTTTAAGAGGTCTTAGAGTGATGCCCGCATAAAATCCTCTTTCATTGTAAGTGTTACCGTTTCTTTCACCGAATCCGAATGAATGGACGGGTGCGAAATCTATGGGATAATTTCTGTAAGAAAGTAATACATCGGCAAGACGAAAAAATGTCATCTGCACAGAGCCGATCCCTGCAATTGAACCTGATTGTGATCTCGCCCATTCTCCATAAATGTTCATGTTCTTAAATATAATATCATAATCAACAGAAAGCATATTTGCGCTTGTGCCGGAAAAGTTGAATAATAATTTCAAAGAATCAGGAATAATTGACTTTGAAAATTTGCTTGTCCAGTATGTCGAGCCGAGCTTGAGGCTTAAGCTTTCATACGATACCCTTCCGCCAAGCAATTTTTCTTTTGCAGAGTTTTTCCTGTTTATTTCAGATGTTGTTCTGTGATATCCATCGTAATAAAAACTTAATATATCTCCATCTGTAGTGTCGATTGTTGCATCATAGTGATTATCAGAATAAAAAAGATTTAAATAAAAATTTTTGAAATTTAGTTTTGCAGCTGCTCCTCTGAAAAATTGAACTTCATTTACGGATGAGTAACCGTCGATCCCTTTTCCTTTTTTCTTTAAAGGGCTTACCGCATCAATTCCTTTTGAAAAGCCAAGCGTAGTCCACATTGCAATTCCCTGAGCAAAATTTAAAGTGTAATCTCCTGCAACAGCATTCTTTATGAACTTATAATCTTTTAACTCTAAAAAAGCTGAAACAAAATCCGTAAGATTCTTCTCCCCGGCATCTTTTTCAATTGTAAGATTTGCTTCGAGTTTATAATCGATCTTGCTATATTTTGAATTCAATTGATTATATATCTTTGCGCGGGAACCTTCATAATTTCCGTTAAGAAAACCATCCTTCTGCTGCAGGTCTGATATATAACTTGACCTAAGTTTTGTAGAAAATGAAAGAGTCCGGTTTACTTCTGAGACAGAAAATTTATTTCCAGTTTCCTCAATAAGTACATCCTTTACAGACTGTCTGACAACTAGATATACTTTTATTTTTTCGTAAAGATCTTCGGTAATTCCTTCTACCTTAAGTAAAGCCCGTTTTGATTTGAAAATCTTTTCACTGACTCTGTATTCAATAATTTTTTTTGCCAAAACAGAACTGAGAAAGGGGATATCATTAAGTTCATCCAGAGTTAATTTGTTCAAATCAAGCGGGTTGCGCTTTAGATTTTCCAGAAAATCCAGTGACTTTGATTCTTCACTTTCATCAATAGATCCATCCATTAAAATCTCTTCCTGAAGATCATTCCGAAGATCTGTTGTGTCAGCGGTTAAGCCGGAAGTGTCTGTTTGTGAATACAACAAACTGTAGTTAACCGCATAAATCAGAATCAATATTTTAAGTAAATTCTTCATTCTCATATATTTTTGAATATACAAAGAATGAAATTAGATAAAAGTATTTTTTAGTAGTTAAGATACTTTAATGTCCACTTCCGTCAAAAACGTTTTTCAAAGTATAAATTGCAATATTGAATTGTTGAATAAATTTTGTCTTTAACAATAAAGAGTACGAAATCAAAAAAGAAAAATTTCAATTTATAAAATTCCATCGTTTTGAACGGATGTGATCCAAGTTCATAATTATTCGTTTCCGTTATTAATATGTCGAAAAACTATAAGGATACTTGTCAGACCTTAATTTATAATTTTTCAGCAAGCCCTGATTTTAATTAGAATTAAATCATATACCAAATTTCGTGAATGTTTTTTGTAAAAGTAATTTATCATCTTACATCTGCCGGCGCCCGCCGGCAATCGTTCTTTCATATTTTGTTCTTCCTTTAATTAAACCCTGCATGCGTTTCATCTTGCAGGGTTTTTTATTTATCAAACCCTGCGTTAATCATATCTGAAATATTAATAATTGATTGGATTTTTTTATAAAATAAACACTTTCATTTTTGATTGAAAAATTTTATATGTTTAAAAATTTAGTTTGCATTTGTATTAAATTTAATTCAAGTTTCATAAAATTCTAAAAATTGTTGTGAAAAATGCTGAATGAAATAATTGATATTGAGAGATATCTTGTAAAGCCAGGTAAGAAAATTGAATTAAGTGATTACGCCACAGAATATACTGATGGAAAAATTGAAAAATCTCAGGGTGAAGAACTTTTAGACGCGGGGAAAAAAAAGTTGGCTGCTATGCAGGATAAACTTTATGCACACGATAAATACAGTTTGCTTATAATTTTTCAGGCTATGGACGCAGCCGGCAAAGACAGCGCAGTAAAGCATATTATGTCAGGACTTAATCCATCCGGAGTTCAGGTTCACAGTTTCAAAGCACCTTCTATCGCTGAGATTGATCATGATTATATGTGGCGGCATTACATAGCCCTTCCGGGAAGAGGGATGATTGGAATTTTCAACCGATCTCATTATGAGAATGTGCTTGTTACCCGTGTACATCCCGAAATGATTTTGAAAGAAAAACTTCCTTCAATTAATGCCGCTTCAGATATTGATGAAAAGTTCTGGGAATCAAGGTTTAAACAGATAAAAAGATTTGAGAAAAATATTAATCAGAATGGTACCATCATTCTGAAGTTTTTCCTCCATGTTTCCGCTAAAGAGCAAAAGAAAAGGTTTATTGAAAGAATTGATAATCATAAGAAACACTGGAAATTTTCTCCCGCAGATGCAAATGAAAGACTTTATTGGGATGATTATCAGATGGCTTATCAGAATGCAATAAGCAACACTTCAACGGAGTTCGCTCCCTGGTATATAATTCCTGCCGATGATAAATGGTTTACCAGGCTTGCAATAATAAATATAATCTATGAACAGTTTGAATCAATGGATCTTGAATATCCTGAAGTAAACGGTGATGTCAGAACAGAACTTTTGAAGATCAAAGATCAGCTTCTGGCTGAAGGCAAGGTATAATTCTTAATTCAAATAAAATTCTATGGAGCTGTCATTAGGACGGATCATTCTTCTCGTAAATGATTATGATGAAGCTTTCGAGTTTTATGAAAGAGTTTTAATGTGTAAGAAATTTTTTGACATTACTGAAAACTCTAAGAGATTTCTTCATATCGGACTCAACGCAAATGATAAAGCGGGAATTTGGTTTGTAAAAGCGGATTCAGAAGAACAGAAAAATCATGTTGGAAATCAGACTGCAGGTCAGCCTGTTTTTGTAATTTATACAGATTCCTTAAATGACTTATATGATCATCTTCTAAAGGAACGGGTTGAAATTGTCAGAGAGCCTGTAGAAACTCCGGAATATAAATTTTTTCATTTTCTGGATCTGTACGGAAATGAAATAGTCATGGTAGAAATGGGGAAGATCATAAGCTCTTCAAATTAAATTATTTTCCGGAATATTTTCTAATAATCTGAAAACAGGTTTTCCCTGAGCTAAGATAAGATCTCTTTCCATATTTGCCCCCGGAGATTCACCTATTAACAAAAGGGCATCACATTTATTTACTATCGTTAAAGAAATTTCCATCATGGCATCATATCTTTTTTCTTCAGGAAGTTTTTCTAAAATATATAACGCCGCATTTACTCCAATTACTGGTATGTGCCCCTTTTTATAAATACCTGCGGAAGCTTCATTCATCAAATCAAGATTTTTCTTCTTCAATTCTTCCGAGGAAGCACTGTATGGACCGGCAACTGCAATCAGCATAATTTTGAAAAATCGTATTGATTATGTAAGTTGTTTAATTTGTTAATTTATATTTAGGATAATTTTATTTCTGCTTACTAAAACAATTGTTCGTTTTCCGGTAACTCCAGTGCTTTTACATTTCCGACAGCATTTCCCGCAATTCCCTTTATTGAACCATACATTGTAGATGTATTAAGAAGGACTTTTCTAATCTGCTTTTCTCTGGTACTCCACATTCTTTCCATTGCATTTTTTTCTTTTTGGAGATCAGTAAGCATGCACATAAAACTTTCAACAATGGATTCTATCTGATAGACAAATTCATTACTTGTGAGGTAGCTGTAAAGCAAATCCATTTTTTCACCTTTGTTTTCCTGTGCAGCCCTTACAGACTGCGTTCTTATAAGCATTTCACGAAATACAAGCGACAAACTTTTTATTTCCTGATAATTACAGATCCATACTCCTGATTTCATGCCGAATCTTTCCATATCTCGCGGCATTGTTTCCGTCACTATGACTGCAATATCAGCCTGGTGGAAATTCTGATCATCTTTTAATTTTTCGATCCATAATTCACTGAAATTTTTCGTACGTTTGCTCTCATAAATTATCTTGCCGCATTCCTGTTGTAAATTATTTCGTACAATATGCATGGCATCTGCACCTCTTTCACCTTTTCTGACCTCACTGATGAGATCATATGGAAAAGCGTTTCTCAGAAAATCTTCCAGTGCGATCTCCTGAATTTCACCTTGTAACTGTTGTGAACCCTGCTCAGCTTTTTTCTTCAACTCGTCTATGAGTTTCTTCTGTATATCTAGCTGTTTTTCATATTCGAGTTTTCTTAATTCATTTTTTTCCTGTTCACGTTTTATGGTTCGCTGCTCCACTTCTATGGTCTTCTCAAATAATATTTTTTCACTATCTATCTTTATTTGTTCAGCATAATATTTTAACTCAGATTCCTTGTTGGACATTTCAGCCTCTTTTAATCTGAGATCTCCTATACACTTTTTGTGCTCCTCCATTTGTTTTTCCAGATCACGTATGATCAAATCGTTCTTTTGCTGCTCTATCCTTTGTGTTCGCTCTTCAGATTCTCTGAGTTTTTGCTGCAACTGTCTTTCGCTTTCCATCTTGATTTGTTCAGCTTTTCTATTATGCTCATTTTGTAAATTTAAGATCTCCGCTTCTTTTTCATTCAGCTTCTCATTTAATTGTTTTTCGTTTTCATACCTGATCTGTTCAGATTTTCTTTTAAGTTCGTTTTCAATTTTTAAAATCTCGGCTTCTTTTTCGTTCAACGTGTTTTGCAAATATTTCTCATTTTCAATTCTGACAAGCTCTGCATCATTTTTCAGATCAGCTTCCATACTTAACATTTCAGCTTCTTTTCTTTTAAGCTTCTCATTTAGTTGTTTTTCAATTTCTGACTTTTCTTTTTCTGTCTGTTCTTTAAATTCCTGTTCTTTGTTGATCAGTTCAATTTCTTTTTTCTTAAGATCTTCAATTGATCTCAGCTGTATTTGAAGCTGATTTTCGTATTCTCTATTTTTAAGCTCCTGCTTCTCTTGTTCCCTCAGTACTGTTCTCTCCTGTATATCCTTTTCTTTTTCCAGCATCAGCTTTTCCATATCCACCTTCATTTGCTCTTCTTTATCTTTGAGATCGCGTTCTTTATTCAGTATTTCAACTTCTTTTTTCTTGAGCTGAAAATTCTCCTTTGTCTTCATTTCAAAATCCTGCTTGATCTTTAGCATTTCAAATTCAACATCTTTCTTAGCTTTTATAATAGCATCAGACTTTAATTTTTCTCTCTGTTCTTCAAGTCTTTTCCGAATAATATCATCCTGCTCTTCTTTAAGTTTTTTTAACTTTAAAATTTCACTCTCAACCTCTTCCTTTTTTTTATTAAATACAGAAACCTGAACTGAAAGCTTTTCTTCATATTCTCTCTTAAATTTTTCCTGAGCCTGATGCTCAAAAACCTCGTCAACATTCACTTCAAATCCGCAGTTCGGACAATTTATCTTTGTTTTAGACATATAAATTTACTTTAATTATTACAAAAAATATCCGCCCAGGCGGAGTTTGTAAATTAATTACTCAATGGTAAAATTAAAATCCTAATAGTACCTGAGTTTTTATAAAAAGACCTCACAGATTTTATCATGCCTGTGAGGTCTTTTTTTAATAATAAACAAAAAAATTATTCTTCTTTCTTTATCACATCATCAGGAAAAAAGTCTACAGAATCATTATTGTTTTGAATTCCTTCTGCAGATCCCCCAGTGTTTAGCCAGGCTGCATACTGCGCACCTGATGCGTAAATTGTGAAACCCTGGCTTTTACTAAAGTTTGAATCCTGGTTTTCAATATTCAGCTCTCTCAAAGTAATTGTATCGTTACCGTCAACAGTGTAAAGCTCATACTCGGGATCTCCGTTTTTGTCACGTTTGTAACGCGAAAAAATATTTTCTTCATCATTTGTAAAATCTATATTATAATAGTAATAGACTATATCGAAAAATTTAGGAACCGCTGCAACAATTTCATTAGTATAAGTCTGTTCCGGTAACATCCAGCTCGCATTATGTATTGGCTGATAAAAACCCAGGAGCCGCTCATCATGGTAGCTTAAATCCCTGTGCAACTCAAAGGGTTCTTCCTTATTTGTAATAACAGTTCTTCGGATCGTGTCCATGATCCTCTCAATAAACAAAGAATCATTTTTCGAATCCTTAATACTAACCCTGTAGCCGTACAACTTTCCAAGATTTGCCAGAACTTCAACTCTTGTTTTACTTTGATTCTTAACTTTTAAAGATATTTTTACAATGTAATATTTATCCGTCTCATATAGCTTTGTAACAGTGTTTTGTACAGATACCTGCGGAATCTTATTGATATCAAAAAAATAAGTGAAATATGTAAAAGAAATCGCAGCCAACATCAAAAGAGGAGTTATTAAAGGAATAGTCTCTCTGAATTTTTCAAAGATGGTTTTTTTTGGTGTAACTTCCATTGTTTGTAATAAGATTTTTTTAAAACTCTACACAACAAAAATTAAATTCGTTAAACTTTCAGGAAATCCGGCTGTAACAATTCCTGAAATAAATAATTCGATCATCAACCTTTTTAAATTATATTATTATTTTTCACAAAACCGTTTTTTTACAATTTGACATAGACAAGTGTTAAATGTATGTTTGATCAGGTTAAAGAAATAGATCTTTGACAACAATGTAGTTTTAAACGCAGGCTCTTACCCACTTAGCAAAACTGCACATAATAAACTCACAACTACCATCAATTAAACACGCAAGAGCCTGCGTTATTTAAATATAGTTTGTTAATCACTTTGATTCGGTTTTACCGTCATCTTCTTCAAAATCCAATACAATAGAATTCATACAATATCTTTTCCCCGTAGGACGGGGTCCGTCATCAAATAAATGCCCAAGATGAGATTCACATCGCCCGCATAAAACTTCAGTTCTTTGCATACCATGAGAAGAATCAGATTCATAAAGAACACTGTTTTCCCTGATCGTCTCAAAAAAACTTGGCCAGCCGCAACTGCTTGCAAATTTTCCGTCAGATCTGAATAAGGCATTCCCGCAAACAGCACAATAGTAAATACCTAACCCTTCTGAATTCCAGTATTTACCAGTGAAAGATCTTTCAGTTCCTTTTTCACGTCCTATCTGATAAACATTGTCAGGCAAAATCTTTTTCCACTCTGCATCAGTAATGTTCAATTTGGAGATATCGGTTCGTGAGTAATAAGGATTTTCCTTTGGTTTATTGTCAGTCATATTTATTTTCATTTTCATTAATTGTTAAATGTTGGTTGTTGAATTAATACAGGTTGAATACCTGAAAAGGTATTGATATTAAAATTGTAAACAATTGAGTGTTTTCAATCCTGTATTTTTTAAACATTATCTGTAAACAGGGATAAATTTTCTTGTCTTGTATTAAATCCCTTAAAATAGTTAAATTATTTTTTATAAAATGTCTTTTAAATATGAACTGGATATGTTTCAGGGAATATTTATAATTTCAATTTAACAAAATCCAATCTTTAGATAAGACCGTTGTTATTTGAAAGTTATGTAAAAGACAAAATTTGCTATAATAATAAACATAATGAAAGGAAAAGTTATGACCCACATTGAAAGTAAAAAAAACATTCCTGAAAAAACCGCTTTAGGAATTATTGAGAAACCGATCAACAGGAGAAATTTCCTCGCATTCACAGGCATTAGTGCCGTGGCATTAACAATTGGACTCCAAAGCTGCAGTGATGATCCCGTTACACCCAGCGGATTTATTGATGTTGGTACAGGTGATATTGGAGTTTTAAATTACGCTTATGCATTAGAGCAGCTCGAAGCCGCTTTTTATGTAAGGGCTGCAAGTGCATTTTACAACGGTGCCACATCTGAAGAAATTCAGATCCTGACTGATATCCGTGAACATGAAATCGCACACAGAGAATTCTTCAAAGCCGCTTTAGGTACAAGCGCAATACGGGCACTTGAAGTAAATTTTGATTCCATCGATTTTACAAGCCGTGCCAGTGTTTTAGGAACTGCCAAAACATTCGAAGACCTTGGCGTATCAGCTTACAACGGCGTTGCATACATAATCCAGAACGTAGACTATCTTGCTCTTGCCGGAAAGATCGTTTCTGTCGAAGCGCGTCATGCTGCTGCTATTAGTGACCTGTTAAGTCCGAGAACTATTGCATTTGCAAATGATACGGTAATTAATGCAGCAGGTCTTGAATTAACTAACACACCGCAAGCCGTAGTGAATGCTGCTAACGGATTTCTTAAAACAAAAATCAGTGCTAACAATTTAGCATAAGGAGAAAAATATGAAATTAATAAATATGTTCAATAATATTGAAGAGAAAATAAATGAAGCTCCTGTCTCAAGACGTCAGGCATTTAATAAGGCAGGTGAATTAGGAATTAAAACTCTGCTGGCTTCATTACCTTTTGCTTTAGGAGCTACATTACTTCCTAAAAAATCCTATGCTCAAAGCGCAACTATTATAGAAGTTCTTAACTTTGCTTTAACCCTTGAATATCTTGAATCAAAATTTTATGTAACAGGGCTTGCTGCTCCGTCATTGATTCCTGCAGGGGACAGAACTGTGTTTATGCAGATTAGCAAACATGAAACTGCTCACGTGGCAGCATTAAGAGCAACTATTACAAGTCTTGGAGGAACTCCCGTAGCCGAACCTACATTCGACTTTACAGCAGGAGGAGCTTTCCCGACTGTATTTTCTATCTATTCAACATTCATTACAATAGCTCAGGCTTTTGAAGATACCGGAGTCCGTGCCTATAAAGGTCAGGCAGGAAATCTCATCAGTAATGATGCTGTTCTTACCGCGGCTCTTCAGATACACTCCGTTGAAGCAAGACATGCTTCAGAGGTCAGAAGGATCAGAGGACAAAAAGGATGGATTGTGAACTCAGATCCAGGAGGCGCACCACCGGCTATATATACAAATGAAAATAATCTCATTCAGGGTGGCGTAAACATTTCAACTTTTGTGTCAGCTCAGGCAGCAACAGAAGCATTTGATGAACCACTTACAATGGCTGAAGTTCTTGCTATCGTTGGTCCATTTATTGTGTAAGAAAATTAAATTAACATTACAAAAAAAAGCTTCTCCAGAAATTTGGAGAAGCTTTTTTTATTGAATAAACATTTTTTAATTTAACTTTACTTTTACTTCATTTCATCTTCCTCATTTCTCACTGTCTTTCTGATATTATCAGAAAAGGCGTTATAGTATTATATCCTTCCGCAATCGGTTTCAGCCATCTTTACTGAAATTTAATTTTGAAAACACGTTTTACTTTCAGCTACATTTTTTTGATAATTTCAATAATTTTCATTGCAATGTAATCAGCAGGACCAAGTCCCTTTTTATTATCCTGCATATTAACCAGCACAATTATAGTTGCGTCTTTTTCCGGAATATATCCCATAAATGTATTGAAACCGGGAATTCCTCCGTTGTGTCCGTAGGCACCGTCAAAATCAGCAATGGCAAATCCATAATTCAATGGCTTATCTGCCCATGAGCCTGAAGGCGGAGTAAAAGGTTTACCCCAGTTCAATCTTTCCCTCTGAGCCATTTTACTGACAAGTTGACCGGTAGCTAAAGGCTTCGCATACAAACTCAGATCATCAATTGTCGAGATCATTGCTCCGGCAGCCCAGCCCCAGTTTGGATCCTGAGCTGTTACATCTGTTGGAAGGATTGCTGTAGAGTCAAGATACATATATCCTCTGGCATGCGGATCAGGAAAATATGAATCTATTGCAAAAGTTGTATTCATCATTCCGAGGGGATTTAAAATCCTATTCTGTATTTCCGTCGGGAGAGAATTACCGGTAATTTTCTCTATGATCAATCCGAGCAAAACTGTGTTTGTATTTGAATAATGCATCGCAGTGCCCGGAGAAAAATAGGGTTTATGTTTTAATGCTATATCAATCACCTCCATTGGAGTAAAGGGGGTTTGCAAATCTTTCGTCAATGCTGCAACAAAAGTTTCATCTTCTGAATAATTATAAATTCCGCTGGTCATATTTCCCAATTCTTCAATTGTAATATTATCTCCGTTTGGAAAGTCAGGAAAGTATTTTGAAAGTTTATCGCTCAGATTGATCTTACCTTCATCAGCAAGCTGAAGTAATACTGTTCCTGTAAAAGTCTTAGTAGCACTCCCAATCCGCATTTTATCATTTAGCCGGATTGGTGTATTTGTTTGAATATCTGCAACACCAATAGTTTTTTTCCATGATTCATAGCCGTTCATCCAAACCCCTATGATCGCACCAGGTACCTGCATCTCAGTAAAACTTTGCTCAACCAGATTTCCGAGTTGCGATTCAAGAGAATTTAATGAATCGGAAATTTTCAGTTGTTTTCCAAAACAATAATCAGAATTAGTTTGAGATAAAGAAAAAATTATACCTGTGAGTAGGATTAATAATTTTGTTTTCATTTTAATGCGAATTTAGTTAATTATAAAGAGTGTTCGATTAACTTACCAAAAGTAAATTTTAATTTAAAGTAAATATCATATTAATATGTGTTTTTTAAACACATCCGTCCAAAATGTTTGCATTGGAATCAATTTTTTTTAAATCACAAAGACCACAAAGCAGGGACAAAGACCACAAAGTTCCATTGCTGATTTGTATAAAGCATTTTCATTATTAATCTTTGCGTTCTTTGCGTCTTCTTTGTGCACTTTGTGGTAAAAAAAAGTTTAAGGGTTCATTTTTGTTCAAAGGACTTTATTTCATTTTTGAATAGTAAAACAAATAAATCATA
>JBDSYA010000104.1:0-2763 GCA_039925865.1 Ignavibacteria bacterium | reverse complement strand
TTGCATCAATACTTCCATCCTGATTCACATCACCGCCGTACATTGCAAATCTCAAAGGTATATCATCAATTTGTATCTGATTTGAACCATAAGCTGTATCAGGGTCGAGTGTAAAATCATATTCAAGACAGTTGCTGAGAAAATCAAATGTTACGGGATGTGCACTCCAGGTTTCGATCGAATTCCTGTGTTCAATTTGTAAATAATAACTTTCTCCGTAAACAGCATCCGGAAAGCTATACCGGCTTATCAGGTTGTCATCGGGAGTCTCTCCCATTACTCCTACTTCAGGAAACGGAGAAGCATCATCTCTGAGATGAACTGTAATAAGATCCTGAACGCATGAGTCTTCCTCCCTGTAAAATCCTTCCATAAAAACTTTCAGGCATAAACTTGCAACTGTAACAGGTGCATTATTAAACTGGATTCCCCACGCGCAAAGCCGCCCTGTGCCTGATCCCGCTGGAGCAGACAGGCAGGGAAGAACATTATAAAAAGCTTAAAGTTCTTCTGCAGAGTGAGGGAAGATTATTTGAGAAGGAAAAGCTATATAATATGTACACTGTGATGATCGACTTTCTGAAAAGGAAACGTCCTGCGGGTGATGCAAAAACTACTCATGAAATATTTCAGCTGAGAAAAGAGATCGTTGAAAAAGGTTTGTTTACAGAAAACTTTATGACAAATATGTTTTTCTTAAATCTTGTAAAGTCAGGACTTAAACTTAAGGAATATGATTGGTTAATAAATTTCATTAAAAATTACAGGCACTTAATCACAGATAAATACCGTGAAAGCACGACTGAACTTTCCTATGCATATCTTCATTTTGAAAAAGGAAATTTTGAGCAATCCTTGTCACATGTTTCAAAAGTCAAGTATGAAGATAATTTTTATAACCTCGAAGTCAGAAACATAACAGCCCGGATTTATTATGAAACCGACCGTTTCGATCTGTTGTCGGATTTTATAAATTCATACAGAATGTATCTTTCAAAAAACCGTTCATTAACAGAAAAAGACCTTAATTACCATAGCCTGTTCTTGAGACATTTCAGTAAATTGTTTCGAATTAAAGAATTGAAAAAATACTATAAGCTTGACGTTCTTTCTGTACAAGTTAATAAAAAAGATTTTGCAAACAGAACCTGGGTCTGTGAAAAGATAAATGAACTTGAAAAATGAATCGCAAAAAGTAAATAATTTGCCTGACAAATGTACTGAACGCATATATGCGTTCAGTAAATATATGCGTTCAGTAAAAATATGCGTTCAGTACAAGAATACGATCTTACCTTAGAAAAATTATTTTATCAGCATCATTCTTCTTGTTTCTATAAAATCCCCGGAATGTATCCTGTAAAAATATGTGCCTGAAGAAAAGGACGATGCTTCAAATTTATATTCAAATACTCCGGCATTCAATTTTTCATTTACTAAATCAGCAACTTCACGCCCGGCAATATCATAAACTTTTAATGAAACAAATCCTGAGTTTTGAATTGAAAATTTAATTTTAGTGGAAGGGTTAAAAGGGTTCGGATAGTTTTGTGATAATTCAAATTCAACAGCAACTTCTGTAGAGATTTGATTTATTGAAACTACTGTATGACTTGCAGCATTAGTGATCTCTGTGCTTACAGTTCCGACGTATGCAAAAAGTTTTGTAAAAGGCACAGGATCAGATGGATTTTTCCAGATTAAATTCAAAGTTTCGCTAAGTGAAAAACCGGATGCAGAAGTTTTTAAACTCATTCTGGCAATCAATGTTCCCGGTGCTGTGCTTGAAACCACAACTAAAGTCTGAGGGATCACTGCATTAGTGGCAAGTCTTAATTCATTATTAAATACAGTTGGATTTCTTGGACGTGCCTCCGTGGGAAGATCTGATGCGAGTATTCTGTAAGTCAGCGTTCCTCCGTTTGCAATAGCAGGATTGAATCTGAAAAAATATTGTCCAAGAGCATATTTATATGGCGCAGTTCCTGAATTTGTGTGCAGAAGCCTTATCTCGAAGGTCAGTGAATCTGCAGTTCCGACAAAATTTGTTGCGCTTAATGTGTAGGTTGGATTCTGAGAATATCCGTTGCTAAAACTAAAAATAAAAATGCTGCAGCAGATTGCCAGCGCAGTTAATGTTTTATTCATTTTAATTAAAGTTAATTATTAAAAAAATAGAATTTGATTTATATATTATAAAAGAGTGAGGCACGAATGCCTCACTCAGGAAGTTAAGGAAGGGGTTACCAGTATGTTTAACTTCTTAAATTAAGGGGTAACTTTTGAAACAAAATTTGAAGCGTTGTTATCAGTTACGCTAAGGTCACTTGCGTCAGCGATTCCATCGCCGGTAACATCAGTAACTATATATCCGCTTGCGAAATTGAAAGCATCATTGTCGATCGCGCTCAGGTCGGAAGCATCTACTGTTCCGTCCTGATAGCCGTAAATTTCAGGTGTTGTACCACCTGCAACATCTCCTGCATAGATCGCAAACTCAGATCCGATCTGAACCTGATTGCTTCCGAATGCCTGTGAAGCTGCTGTTGTGAAATCATAACTATTTGAGTTTGCTGCGCTGAAAAATTCTCCGCCTGATTTACTCCATGTCTCAAGATGATTTCTTTGTCTTATCTGTAAATAATATGTACCTGATACAGCTTGTGTAAAAATAAATGTTCCGGTTAATGTACTAGCATCAATGATAGCTTCTGCCGAATCAACAAGGTTGAAAGGTGAAGAAGTTTGTCTTAAAAAAATCTT
>JBDSYA010000103.1:0-4417 GCA_039925865.1 Ignavibacteria bacterium | reverse complement strand
ACTTCTACAGATTAGAATCAGGCGACTTCAAAGATATCAAGAGAATGATGCTGATAAAGTAATTTTATAAAAAATATTATTAACAAGCCGGTTAAGTTTTTCTAGCCGGCTTTTTTTTAAATTAAATCTAATGTATTAAATAATGCTCATAACCGTAATTCGTAAATCAAAAATCGTGGTTTAATTCTTGATCACTATCCTTCTGGGTGCAATACCTGTATTGAATGATCTGATAAGGCTTGCATTATCATTATAAATATTAATACTACCGTTCACAAGAAAATTTTTCGCGTTGGTAACATAATGTATCCTGTTTTTACTGTCAAAATTATAACCGTAATAAAAATCATCTGACGTATTAACATTACTTATAAATACAGAATGTGCTCTCGTTACCATGTCATATTTCGCAATGTTATTGAGGAAGGTTATGAAATAGATAGCATTGCTGTTTCTGTCGACCGCTATATCTTTGTCAAATCCTAAAGCAGGTGAATTATTAATCACAAAAGAATCCAGCTTATTATAGTTTGAAGGATCGAACTTGTAAATGATGCCGTTAGCAACGCTTCCCGGACATCCGACTAAAAGCTTTCCGTCATTAGTGACAGCAAGTGAAGACGGCGATTTTCTGACCCTGATAGTTGCAATTACCACATCAGATGCAGCATCAATTACTGTGACAGTTGAGTCGCCCGGTCCGCTAAATACACCGGTATTGCAGACAAATACTTTATTGCCGATGCTGATAATTTCCTGTGGATAAACACCGACATTGATTGTTGTTACAGTCTCCAGACTATCTTTAAGAAGAACAGAAACGTTATTTGCAGGACCGTTAGTCAAATAAAGTTTCCCGGTATTTAAAGTTAATGAATAAGGATTTGTCCCAACAGAACTGAAATTTCTAACAAATCCGTTTGTGTCTAATTTATATACTTTCCCAGCCGATCCAAAATTTCCCTGTTCGCAAAGAAAAAGTTCGTGATTATTAAAAATTAAACCGTCAGGAAATAAACCCAGTGTGGTTGAAGATATATTTTCTGAATACACATCATTATTGAAATTGTAAAAAGATAATTTGGCTGAACCTACCGCACCGGAACCTTCAGTTAATATATATGCACCATTGGCAGTGAACACATCGACAGGTGGATTGATAATTTCATCACGGTTGCATCCGTAAATCAAAAAAATATTTATGAGTAAGATAAAACTTAAGAATAACTTTTTCATTATTTCCCTTTCAGTATTAATTAATTTGTAATTAAATCAAATTTTGTTTCACCTGTATTTATCATTTTTATTATATATGGCAGACAAAGCCTGCAGTCGAGAGCTACCGGCTTAATGTTTCTTAACTCATCAACAGTGTTAAGTTTGTTTTTCTGCATTATCGATTTCATTTCTTCAAATGTGGTATTATAACAAATGCACTTTGTAACTTCAATTTTCATAGCACGGTAAATATTTAAAAATCAATTCCTACGCGTATTGGAATTCCTTCATCAAAGTAATGTTTTACCTTTCTCATTTCAGTTATCAGGTCAGCTTTCTGTTCAAGTTCATCCCAGAGTTTATGGCCTGTCATTACAAGTTCAAATTTCTTATGCGCTTTCCATAACTCAATGAGTTCATCAATATCTTCTTTGCTCAGAAGGTGATATACAACTGCAGCAATCGCCTCATCAAGTATCAAAAGATCCTGCTTGCCGTTTACTATAAGATCTTTTGCAATATTGAGTGCTCTTTTTGCTTCAATAAAATCATCTTCAGAATTTTTAAAACGGAACGTACCATCTTGATTCATTCTTTCACATCCGGTAGAATAAAATTCAATATCACTTCCCTGGTCTTTAAGTTTTCTCAGTGTATTCAATTCGGAATAATGTTCATTCACTCCTTCATAGCCTTTATCAAATTGTACCAGCCGTACTTTCAGACCGGCTCCTAAAGCCCGCATTATCAAGCCCATAACACATGTTGTCTTGCCTTTTCCATAGCCATAGTAAACATGGAAACAATGTTTCTCCTCTTCAGAAAGATGTTTATAGCCTTCAATTGTTTTTAATATCTTCTCTTTATATTTGCTTCCGCCTGCTTTTTTTGCATCATCGAGTTTTGTCATGATCAGATTTAATATTCGAAACTGAAATTAAATTTAAAATTCCTTAAAGGCATCGGATAACCGGAAATTATCTGGTAATCTTCATTGAAAACATTATTCAGTTCAAACTTTATGCCCGCCAAGAAATTTCCCATCTTAACTTTATGATATATATTTAATTCTAACAGATCCACAGCAGGCAAAAAATTTATATTTTCGAAATCAGTAAATCTTTTACCGGTAAAGCTGTAAAAAATGTTTAACCCGCTTTCTTTATACTTTATGGATAAATTATATTTTGCAAGTTCTTTGGGTATGTAAAATATTTGCTTATCGTAAGAAGGATCACCCGGAAAGTCTATACTTTTTTTTATTGAGCTGGTATAGGAATAAATTAAACCGAATTTCAAATTTAAATTTTTTAAAAATCTTTTGGCGGCAGAAACTTCGATCATAAAAGTATTTGAGACAGATCTTCCGATATTTGCAGGACTCCATATTCCGCTGTTGTTAGGCGACCATACAATTTTATCTTTTGCTTCTATAAATGTGTAAGTGATCTCGAGCAGGTTCTTTGAATAAAGGTCAAAGCCAATGATCGATCCTGCATCAAAGTTAACAGAGCTCTCAGGTTTTAATTGTTTATTCCCGAGATCTTTCCAGTAAAGTTCGTTAAAGGTTGGAGATGCAAAATTATTACCGATGCTTGATTTTAGATTCCAGTTTAAATGTTTAACGGGGTTGAAATTAATTCCGAGCTTTCCTGAAAAAACGTTTTTCTTTATATCGGATATATGATCATATCTTATTGACGGGAAAAATTTAATGGAAGTATTGGGTTTAAATTGGGAAACAATAAATAAACCTGCCTGAACTCTTCTTGTGTTGTCTTCAATTTCATTGCTTTTTAAAGAGGCGTAACTAATTTCATAACCGGGGATAATTTCAAAATGTTTTTTTGAATAATTGATCTGAGCAGAATTTGATATGTTTATGTTCTTGTAAAAGCTATTAGAAACATTCGTGTTTATATAATGAGAAAGATTATTCTGAAAATTGATTTGAGATTTTATATCAATGTTTTTTGTCAAAACATTCTCATAGGAAATAATACTATTCCAGTTATGATCCGTTTGATTCGATTTTGAAGGCTCCGAGCCTGCTTCAATACCGGGAAGATTTCTCATCAATTCATTGTAATAAGTTAATAAATTTAATTTACTGTGTGAGTGGATCTTAAAATTCACATTGAAAGAATATGCATCGATTTTATAGTTTGAATTGAACCTTTCTTTCTTGATTTTTTCTGCTCCGTTATTAAAAAAATAATCGTAATTGTTCAATGACGTCTCTTTGGAAAAATTGATATTAAAATTTATATTTCGCAGTTCTTTACCCGCTTCAACACTTATCTTTCTCTGACTGTGTGAACCAAACTCTCCGTTTAATTTGAAATATAAATTTTTCCCGGAAATATTCTTTGTAATAATATTTACAACACCGCCCATAGCTTCGGATCCATATAGAGAACTTGATCCGTTATTCATGACTTCGATTCTTTCTATGAAATCTTTCGATATCGTGCTAAGATCTATCTGAGCATTCTGTGCAGAGTTAAGCTTAAACCCATTAAGCAAAACCAGAGTATGCTCCGCACCAAGTCCATTTGTTGAAATCGTATTTAATGAGCCGTTCCCGCCGTAAGCTTTCAACATTACGCCGCCTGCCAGCTGTAAGATGTCACCCAGAGTTTCACCATTCTTATTCTCAATATCTGTTCTTTCGATCAATTTGATTTTTGAAGGTGAAAAAAAAATATCTGTATTTATTTTATTGCTTATCACTTTAATGATTTTGGTAGTATGCGCAATAGAATCATTGGACTGCGATTGCAGATTACTACAAGCTAGCAAACAAATTATGAGAATAAATGAAAATTTGAACTTAATTGAATACAATGATTGCCTGCTTTAAAAATTATAAATTTTACAAAATATACTAAAACAAAAAACTCCTGCCTCTTTTTTACTCAATGAAAAATACATGATGAGTTAAAAAGAAACCGGAGTTTCTTCAGACCGTTCATATATCTTTTCCCTCGAAGATTTTAGAAGCTAATATTCTGGCAGGTCTCCTGGCTTAAAAGCAATTTCCAAAACGCCTTCCCGTTTCATTTGAATTAACAGAAACAGTGGACAAACTATTTGGTTTTCTTTATTACAGTTGCGGGGACAGCTCCGGCATTAAACCGGATTCCCTTTTAATCCCAATGCATTAAAATTGGAACCAAAATATTTTTACAATTAAAAG
>JBDSYA010000102.1:0-5742 GCA_039925865.1 Ignavibacteria bacterium | reverse complement strand
CTTAGTCCCACATTCATTGTGAAATCTTTAAATTCAACTTTGTCCAATATGTACAATCCTGCTATTACCGGATGCTTTGGTGCATTGAATCCTGTGGAATTTGTTTCTTGTATTTCCAGCATACCTGTTGAAGAATTAAATATAGTAACATATCCGTAATAATTTGCAGACGCGACTCTACCGTTGAATGCAGATAATTGTTCACCGGCCGGCTTCCCCAGAAATTTATTCAGACCCGCAGGATTCATCTCTAAAAAACGTATTGTATTATATTTATAATCGCCGCCAAATTTTATTTCGTTATTTTTCAGCTGATAAGTAGAATTTAAATTTAAACCCCAGTACGATGAATTACTTTGCTTATAGTAATTCCCAACTCTGTTATGCTTAAACATGACACCATATTCATCAAAAAATATTCCTCCTCCTGGTATCGTTAAACCGATGACTTTAGAAGTATCACCATATGAATAAATGTTTCCTCTGAACTCAGGATCTCCTCTCATAAAACTTGCATCAAAATGATTGAACTGCATCTCATAAAAAAACTTTGAATTAATTTGATGATTTATTTTTCCATGATATTGATTGCTGCTTTCTTCAATAAGCGGATTTCTTTGAGAATTGAACATCATATAGGTTTGAGCAAATATCCTTCTGTCGGTCTTTGAAAGGCCGGTTCCAAATTTTAATTGAATAGGCAATTTTTGATTCAGAGCTTGTAAGTCAAAATTTAATTTTCCATTAAATGAGCATCTATTAAGTGTAAAATCAGGTAATATATTGTCCGGCAATTCTAACTGATCAGAAATCCAGGAGGGATAAGCGACACGTGAAAAATTACTCTCATAGCCTGCAAAGAAATTTGCAAATCCGGATAATTTTTTAGTAGGAATCAGCGGTCCGCCCAATGCAGCATTATAAATATTGTAACCCTGGGAAATACGATTAGCCATTATTTCATCCGTAACACCTTCCAATGCTCCTGAAAATTTATCTGTTCCGCTTTTAGTAGTTACATTAATGACCCCACTCATAATGTTTCCATATTCTGCACTAAAGCCTCCCGTTAATACAGCAAGCTCTTCAAGGGAATTATTGGAAACGTATTGCGTAGATTTTCCATCAAGAGGGTTTGTAGTTAAAACTCCGTCAATGATAATGGCGGTTTCATTGACTCTGCCGCCTCTGATATTGACAGCAGTTCCTTTTTCATCCTGGACTGCGCCTGCAGTCGTAGCAGCGATGTTTTCTATACCCCTTATTCCGGAATTTTCAATAAATTCTTGACTGATAATTCTGCCGCTTTGATCGGGAGAAATTGCATTTCGTTTTCCAACCAGTTCTATTTCTTCAGTAGCAATTTCATTTCCGGTCGGATTCAAAAAAAAATTCACCGTGGAAGTTAAATCTGCTGAAACCTTTACCTCAGAAACTTTTTCAGGGTCGTATCCGATATAAGATGCAGTTATTGTATATGTTCCCACATCAATATTCAAGATTGTGAATTCACCGTTGTTATCTGTTATTGCTCCTGAAAAAATTCCTTCAATTTTAACTGTTGCGCCAATCAATGGAGCTTTATCCTTAGCATCAATAATCTTGCCGGTGATTTTACCGGTAGTTCCGTGTTTATGTGAACCGTAAGAATTACCAGTTAACAAACCAACAACGAACAATATGAGAAGAGTAAGTTTTATAATTGTATTCATATTTCCTCCTTCTTTATATTTATCTAATATAATCAAAGAAATATTATTTCAAAAGTACCATACGTTTAGTGTCGATAACATTCCCGTCAACTGCTAGTTTATAAAAATAAACTCCGCTAGAAAGAAACGAAGCATCATAATTATATTTGTATGTCCCCGGATTGAGATTAGCATTAACTAATGTTGCTACTTCTTTACCGAGCATATCATAAATCTTCAATGAAACAAATCCCAATTTCGAAATTCCAAATTCCAAATTCGTAGCCGGGTTAAACGGATTAGGATAATTCTGAGAAAGTTCATAACCCTCAGGAACTTGTTCACTGGTTTGATTTATACCTACGATCATATCAGTTACTTTCAAAACCTGATTACCTCCGAAAAATCCGCTTGAATACGAGTTGGCATATCCGTAAACATTCGAACCTATTAGCTTTGTATCGATGCGGTAAATACCAAGTCCGGAAGTTGTCATTTGAGTCCAGTTTAATCCGCCGTTAGTGCTTTTTAGTACTCCACCATTGGTTGCATCAGTTGCAGTTAAGTAGCAAGTATTGGTTCCTTGTATCCACCTCATTTGACAGTTGGCACTGGTTACACCGTTTCCCACATCAATGTTTACCCAATTCAAACCCCCGTTAGTAGTTCGTGCAATAATCGGTAGAGTATTTCCCGCCAGGCCTGTTAACTTGTCGTCTTTAAATGCAATGCCGTTTGTAGAAAATCCGGTGAATGGAAGACCTAACTCTCTTAGATTCCAGGTTACTCCTCCATCGGTTGTTATTATTATCGCGGGCGAAGTCCCGTTTACACCATGCGCATAAAACAAACTGTCAATTACAATTAAACTACCAAGTGCGCAATTGTATCCGGAGAATCCCGTTACCTGAGTCTTCGTCCATGTATTTCCTCCATCTCTGGTCTTATAAATATAGAAATCTACATCAGGAGCTCCGCTCACTCCAATACCAAATGAAGGGATTGAATTAGAAAATTTTATTCCGGTGAAGGTTGGTATTGACGCTTGATTAGACTGAATAACTGTCCAGTTAATTCCGCCATTTGTAGTTTTGTATAACTTTACTGTATCTGCACCCACGGAAGAGTTTCCATTAGCCCCTGCAAAAACAGTATTGGCATCTTTAGCCCAGATACTCCAGAATATTCTGAAAGAACTTGTATTTAAATGAATCCAGTTCGCCCCGCCGTTGGTAGTTTTATAAGTAGCATTTATAGTTTCACCGCCTGTAACAAACGCTGTATTTCCATCTACAACAGAGCCAGTAGGTCTTCCTAAAAGCCCCTCTAAGTCTCCGGCTATAGTCCATTGTGAGTAAATATTTTGTGAAGAAATTAGAAACGCAGAGATAAGGAGTAACACTTTGAAATGTAAGTTTAGCTTTTTCATTTTTATTATTAGTTAAATTGAGTTTATAAAAAAAAACTTTTTATAGTGGCACATTTAGTTTTTAAAAATGTGCCACATATAATATGAGCTTCCTTTAACTATTTCATAAGCACCATCCGCTTAGTATCAATAATATTTCCACCAACTGCTAATTTATAAAAATAAACCCCGCTCGAAAGATTGTTACCATCGAAGTCAACTGAGTAATAGCCTGCATTTTGTATTTGATTGACTAGTACCGCTACTTCTCTTCCGCTAATTTCATAAACTTTGATAGAAACATTGTTTGTACCCGGTAATTCGCTTGCGCCCACGGTGTAATTGATAATTGTCTTTGGATTAAATGGATTTGGATAATTTTGTGACAATTTAAATCTTGTCGGAACTCCGATTACTACTTCATGACTCAGGTTATGATATTCGTAATTACCGTTGAAGTCTATTTGCTTTAATCTGTATTTATAATTTCCCGAAGATAGATTTTTGTCTGTGAATTTATAATTCTTAGGTGTAGATACAGATCCGTTTCCTGTCACAAATCCCACTCTATTCCATACGTCTTCCTTCTCACCTCTCGCGTCTCGCCTTTCTATTTCAAATCTCGAATTATTTTCCTCTGAAGCAGTTGTCCAATTTAGTGTTACATCATTTTCGTGAATTGTAGAAACAAAAGATGTAAGTTCGACCGGCAATGGTACATCGAATAACAGACTGCAAGAAGTTGTATCACCGGTTTCGTCTGTAGCAAGAATTCTTAATTGTCCATGATAAACTACATTACTCACAAAATGTAAATGTGTCCTTGCCGGATAGCCATTAACAGGAAGTGAAGGAGTAAATATAATGGTAGCTTGAGGTTCAGGAGGATCAAAAAATGCTGTAAGTGTTACTGAATCTCCAATATCCCAATCCGACCCTGTTATGTCCAAATCTACAATATCATCAATTGCTGCTCCCGTTAAAATTGAGCTGCCACAAAAAACCGGAGCTGTCACTGGAGATCCATTTATTACAATATTTGAGATTCCAATAAATGGATTTGCTGAATTCCCTTCTCTACGTTCAAAGTCCCGCAAAACTACATTATAAGTTTGATTACCTGCATCATATGTAATGTTATAATTCTGAGGGTAATCACCCGCTCGGCGATAAAGCTGCGCCTGCTTGATTGCTATTATTGTATCCGGATTCGTTAATAGATAAGCTCTAGTAATCATGGGCTCCCAGTTAAATCTTTTTCCCCTATAAGTGGTAATTATAAATGTGTTTGTAAAATTTGCATTAGTTATAATTCTTGTAGAATCACCCCAATGAAGACCACGATTTGGAACTACACCCGGAGGAAAATTATCTCTCTTATAATCACTTGGTACAAACTCCTGAGGATAATACACAGGATCAATTCCGGGAATTACTGATTGCCGTTCGCCCACACTTACTGTTGAGAAATGAAAATCAAAATGCGGAACTTGAAAAATTCCCGGAGGACCATGACCAACAGGACTCCAGGTAAAATATACATGATTGAAAGTTGTATCATCTGCCGCTACTGGTGCGGGCAATGCAAGAACGAATTCTCGTTGAATAGTATCTAAATTGTTCATAACGCCGGCCGTCATAGATACTCCGATCTGATCCCTGATACCAAATGCATTTACATGAACAAATGTACGAACCTTACCATCTCCAAGTGCGATTGAATCTCCGTATAATGTTGTCTGAGCGAATGAGTAATTTGGAAGAGATAGAAAGATAAAAATTGAAAGACAAGAAAATAAAAGTTGTAAGTTTTTAAAGCATATATTTAGTGTTTTCATTATACAATTATTTAATTTTATTTTACATAATTTTTTAGTAATACTTGAGAATCAAATATTTTATTGTAGCATTACATCACTTAAGTAAAACCTGAAAAATATTCCTTCATATTTGTTCTCCCGGTTAAATATTTTTTATTGATTAATTCTTTTACAAATATGGGAATGAAAACTGGTAGTTGGAATAGGAAGTTTAGCTTATTTGCATATAGGGAACATCACCTATATTTGTGAGTTTTGTGAATTAGGGAGTTTTTGATTTAAAAAGATTTTGAGGTTTTATTTCCGGTTTGTCCAAACCCATATGATTAAAAGAGGGTGTATTATTAGTAATCTTATCCATACAAATAGTAACGGCAGGCAGAGTTTTCCTCCGCTGCATTCTGTAATGGTTATATGGTAAATATGTGCAGGAATAAATAAAATTAATAAAACAATTAATGAGTAAACAGCAAAATTCCTGCTTCTTCTAAATATTAATAAAACTGAAAATAATATTTCCGCAAGTCCGCTTAAAATATTGATCAGGTATTGATTCGGAATATACGCAGGTATGATCGGATAATATGTTTCAGGACTTCGAAAATGATTTATCCCGGGCAGAAGAAAAAGAAGAATCAGAAAAATAAGACTAAATCTTTTTATGAAATTGGTTTTTTCATTTTTTACAATTTCTGATTCCAATAGTTTCTAAATTTGAAAAAAGTTTTCTGTTTTGCTGAATTAATTTTAAATACCCAACTAATACTTTAAGGATTTGCAATATAGTATGCATTAGTAAAAGATTAAAATATTACGCTATAAC
>JBDSYA010000101.1:0-3934 GCA_039925865.1 Ignavibacteria bacterium | reverse complement strand
ATTTTAAATAAAAAACTTGTAAATGGTTTCTGTCTGGTTTCAAGCGACAGTGATTATGCAGGAATAGCTAACCGTATCAGGGAAGAAGGAGTTTTTGTCATGGGAATCGGAAGAGCAAATACTCCTGAAGCTTTTCAGAAAGCATGCGAGATTTTTATCTATACTGAAAATCTTAATCCCGAATTACAAACGAAGACAAAACCAAAACCTAAGCCCAGAACTAAAGCGGCACCCAAGAAGACAGAAACTTTAAAATCTGCTTCCGATAAAGAAAAAATAATTGAGCCTGAACTTTCTCCTGAAATAATCCCTTCAGCTGAAATAAAAAGTAAGATAACAAAAACTCCTCTTGACATTTCTCTTGTTGATAAAGCATTTGAAATGGCTGTGCAGGATGATGACCTTGCATATCTTAGCGGAATCGGAATTCACATGCGAAGATTAGATCCAAGCTTCGATCCGAGAACTTACGGTTTTTCTTCACTTACCGGATTATTTAAATCTCTTACCGGGCAGTATGAGCTTGTTTATAAAAGCAGAGGTTCGCCGCCATTCATAAAAAAGAAAAAATAAATCAACTTTGATAACACCATGAAAAGAAAATTTTTATACTTATGCATCGTTTCATTTATTTTCTATTCAGACATTAGTTTTTCTCAGAAACATGAGGGACGATTCAGAAAATCTCTTGATGAGGAAACTAATGAAAAAGGTTTAATTGAAAATTCCTTTACAGAACATAGGCCTTTATATAATTCTTCAGTGTTTGTTAACTATAATATTACAAGAGACAGTTCACCTCAAAATGAAACTTCAGTAAAGATAAGCAGAAAAGATCCTACCCGGGTTGTTGCTGCATGGAGAGATTTTAGAAGGAGAGTTTCTCCTGCAAACAGAAAAGTCGGATACAGCTATTCATCAGATGGAGGAGTTAGCTGGTCAGAAGGCATATTGCTTGATTCAACTTTGCTCCCGGGATTTCCCCGCAACAGTGATCCTGTAGTTGGAACAGATACTGCAGGAAATTTTTATATAGCCGTGATAAGCATAGGCGGTACAGGAGCACTTGCAGTTTATAAGTCAACAGACGGCGGTGTAACATTTCCTTCAGCATATTTGATTGCAAATTCCGGTTCTGAAGATAAGGAATATATGGAAACTGATTTTAATCCTGCGAGTCCTTATTGTAATACAATTTATATGAGCTGGACCAGATTCAGTACGGGATCCGGGATAAAAATTACACGATCTTCTAACGCCGGAGTTAACTGGACTGCACCTGTTAATGTAAGTGATAATTCATCCGGAGGACAGGGCTCGGATGTAGCGGTAGGGCCCGACGGCGAGGTTTATGTTTCATGGCTCGACGGTAACTCGTCAAATGATATTGTCAAGCTTGACAGATCAACTAACGGAGGACAGACTTTCAGTACGGACATAGATGTTACGGCGGGATCAACTCCTTTTATTCCTATCTCTTCGAGCGGAGTTACTTTTCCATCGATCGGCGCAGATGTAAGCAATGGTCCGCGCAGAGGAAATGTGTATATAACATTTTGTGATGCAAGGAACGGCGATGCCGATATTTTTCTGACAAGATCAACTGATAAAGGATTAAGCTGGTCACCTCCGGTGCGTGTTAATGATGATGCAGTTGGCAACAATAAGCTTCAGTGCTGGCCTTGGATCGGAGTTAATGACTCGGGTTTTATTTCGATAATTTATTTTGATTCAAGAAATACTGCGAGTAATGAAATTATCGAAGCATACATGGCACACTCAACTGACGGAGGTTTAACTTTTACAAATTATAAGTTAAGCTCACAGCCCACTACAACAAATCAGCCTAATAACGATGTAAGATTTGGCGACTATATAGGAATTGATTATTATAAAAACAGAATCGTTCCGGTCTGGACAGATGAAAGATCAGGTGGTTTTAACATGGAATGTTATACGGCTATTGTGTCGACACCGGTTTCTGTCACCAACATTAGCGGTATTATTCCGGAAAAATATTTGTTAAAACAAAATTTTCCAAATCCTTTTAATCCTACAACTAAGATCAGATATGAATTGCCGTTATCTTCTGCGGTGACAATTAAAGTTTATGATGTTTTGGGTAATGAAATCCGATCTTTTACGAATTTACAACAAAATGCAGGTATATATGAATTTGAGTTTGAAGGAAGCAGCTTATCAAGCGGAATTTATTTTTATCGGCTTAGTACGGAAAAATTTTCAGAAACGAAGAGCATGATGCTGATAAAATAGTTGCTAGTTGCTAGTTGTAGTTGATAGTTGTTAGTTGTAGTTGATAGTTGATAGTTGTATCTCCGCGGGAAAATATCGTTTCAATTTTCATTAAAAAAATTTAACATAACAACATTTTCCCAATTTTTTTATACATTCCACAATAGCTTTGTATGTTGTAATTCTCTCCCAAAATAAGTTTCTTCAACATTATCCAACTTATAAAAACAAACCAAATGAAAAAAATAATTTACATTATTATTATGATTGGCGTTGTTGCATTAATATTTTCTCTTCAGAATTTTAAGAAAGCATATGCACAATCAACTGATCGTTTCTGGACAATTGTTACTGAAGGCAGTTTTCAATTAAAAGGAGAAAGAAAGATCATTCCTTTGAAATACAATACTGTCAAAACTAACATTAATGAATTAAGAACAGTTTTAAGAAGTTCGCCTTTTGAATTCAGTGACAGAGCAAGTACAACACCATTAATAATCGAGCTTCCAATGCCTTCCGGTGGATCTTCGAGATTTTCAGTTACTGAATATTCGATGATGGAGCCGGGACTTGCTCAGCATTTCCCCGAAATCAAAACCTATAATGTTAAGGGAATAGATGATCCTTATGCTGTTGGAAAATTAGATATTACAATGCACGGTTTTCACGCAATGGTGCTGACACCTAATGGAGATTTCTTTATTGATCCTTATTCTACAGACGAAACAGAAATTTATATAAGTTATTTCGTCAGTGATATGGGCTCAAGAAAAGAACAGTTTGAATGTCTTGTGACCGAACAAAAGATAAATGATCTCATAAATTATAACACAGATCTTACGGGACAGCAATTGCGAACATACAGGCTCGCATGCGCGGCAACAGGTGAATATACTGCGTTTCATGGAGGCACTGTAGCTCTGGGTCAGGCAGCTATCGTCACAGCAATAAACAGAGTGAATGGAGTTTATGAAAGAGATATGTCAGTCAGAATGACACTTGTAGCAAATAATACAAACATAGTTTTTACAAATTCCGCAACCGATCCTTACACAAATAATAACGGTGTTACAATGCTCGGTCAAAATCAAACTACCTGCGATAATGTTGCTTTTATCGGCTCGGCGAATTATGATTTCGGTCATGTATTCAGCACGGGCGGCGGCGGCGTAGCCGGGCTCGGCGTAGTTTGCATTGGTGGAAGTAAAGCCAGAGGTGTTACAGGTTTACCTTCACCGATCGGCGATCCGTTTTATATAGACTATGTTGCTCATGAAATGGGACACCAGTTCGGCGGTAATCACACATTTAACAGCGTTACGGGCAGTTGCGGAGGTGGAAACAGAAACGCTTCAACTGCATGGGAACCCGGAAGCGGAAGCACGATCATGCCTTATGCAGGTATCTGCGGTGCTGATGATCTTCAATCTTTCAGTGACGCTTATTTTCATACAGGCAGTGTAACAGAAATTACAAATTATACTCAGTCCGGCAGCGGTAATTCATGTCCGGTAATCACTAATACCGGAAATACACCACCTAGCGTAACAGTACCGGCTGGCGGTTTTACAATTCCAATCAATACACCATTTGCATTAACAGGATCAGCAACAGATATCGAAAATCCGGGAAGCCTGACATACTGCTGGGAACAGTATGATGTCGGACCGGCAGGTTCGCC
>JBDSYA010000100.1:0-3854 GCA_039925865.1 Ignavibacteria bacterium | reverse complement strand
TGCGGAAAAAGTGATGAATCTTCATCTCAGCAGTGGAGAAAACCTTTGCGTGAAAGTTTAGATTTTTTGAGAGACAGTCTTGCTGCTATATTTGAAGAGAAAGGAAATTATTTTCTTAAGGATGTCTGGAATGCAAGGAATGATTATATTAATCTTATGCTGAATAATTCATCCGAAGGTAAAGAAAAATTCTTCTACTTCCATTCGAAAAGATATCTTGAAGAATCGGAAACAGAACTTTGTCTCAGACTTTTAGAAATGCAGAAATATTCTTTGCTTATGTTTACAAGCTGCGGTTGGTTTTTTTCAGATCTTTCAGGAATAGAAACAATTCAGATCCTGGAATATGCTGCAAGGGCAATTGAGCTTTCAAATGAAATATCAACAAATAATTTAGAAGAAGTTTTTCTTGAGAAACTTTCTGAAGCAAGAAGTAATCTTCCTGAATATTCTGACGGAAGAGATCTTTATATGAAAAAAGTAAAACGCAGTTATAATTCAGTCAGTTAATTTATTTTAGAAGAAATGTATATGAGAAGTATTGGATCATAACGATTTATTAAATTCACAGACAGCAGATAAATGGAGGCGAATTGGCGTTGAACGCCGTGCCGGCGTAGCTTTGCCGCTTTTCTCAATATTTTCAAGTAACAGCGTAGGAGTCGGGGAAATACCGGACATTAAATCAATAGTTGACTGGTGCTGTGAAACAGGCATGTCGATAATTCAACTGCTCCCGTTAAACGAGTTAGGCAGCGATTTCTCTCCATACAATTCTATAAGCACTTTCGCATTAGAACCAATGTATCTTTCACTGAAGCATTTAAAAGATGCTGATCTGAAACCTTTCAAAAAAGATTTAAAAATTTTAAAAGAAAAATATCCTGCAGGAGTTTCACCAGTAAACTACGGGATTAAAAATGAGAAGCTCGCTCTTCTAAAAAAAATTTTCAGAAATGCAGAGCTTCCTTCTAATAAAAATTATCTGAAATTCCGGGAAGATAATTTTCACTGGCTAAAATATTATTGTGTTTTTAAAATTTTAACAGATCTTAATCAAGGTAAGTCATGGCATGAATGGGAATTAAAATATAAATACATCGCTCCGTTTACTTCAGAGAAGATCATTAGAAATTATGAAGATGAAGTTGCATTTTACGTCTGGCTTCAATGGCAAATTTATGAACAGCTTCTATTGGTGAAAAAATATGCTAAAAGAAAAAAAGTTTTAATAATGGGAGACCTTCCCTTTCTTGTTTCAAGAAACAGTGCTGATGTGTGGGCATACAAAAATTATTTCAAACTACAGAATTCAGCAGGAGCACCGCCTGATATGTACTTTGCAAGAGGTCAGAGATGGGGAATGCCGCCATACAACTGGGATAATATTTCAGCAGATAATTACAGCTATTTACAGAGAAGATTGAAATATGCGGAAAACTTTTATGACATGTACAGGATAGATCACTTTGTAGGATTATTCAGATTATGGAGCATAGATATAAAATCGCCTGAAGAGAATTACGGCTTATCCGGTCAGTTTGATCCTCCTGATGAAAAATATTGGGAAGATCACGGAAGAAGTATTTTAAAAGTAATGAATGAAAGCTCGACGATGCTTCCTTGCGCGGAAGATCTTGGGACAGTACCTGAATGTTCAGATAAAGTTCTTGAGGAATTTGGTATTCCCGGTATCAATGTTCAGAGGTGGAGAAAACAATGGAGAGACAATTTCAACTTCCTTAATTCAAATGATTACAGAATAAATTCTGCAGCAACTATTTCAACGCATGATTCGAGTTCACTTCCTGCCTGGTGGGAAAACGAGGCCGGTACAATTGATGAAGACTCATTCCGGCAAATGTTTAAAAAAATTAATGATTCAAATGAGAGTTATGAAAATATTGTTAAAAAATTATTTGAAGAAAACATTCAGGATGGAAGGTTATACTGGAAGAAGGAGATTACAAATGTTTATATTCTGTTGAACCAACTTAACCTGCAATTTGAACAGGGTAAAGAATTCATTGACCTTTACCTTTCGACTTTTGGTGAGAAAACTAAATTCTGGAATTACCTTGATATCAAAAGTGAACCCGATAACGAAGCAACAGAAATATTAGTAAGAACTTCGCTTGAAAAAATCACTGCAGCATCTTCAATATTCAGTATTCAGCTTATCATGGAATATTTATATTTAGATCCGGACATATTAAAAAATTTCAGCGGCAGAGATTACAGGATTAATTTTCCCGGAACTGTGGGCGAAAATAACTGGAGAATGGTATTGCCTATTCCGGTTGAAAAGTTAAAGTATCTGGAAATAAATAGTACCATAAAAGAAATAACCCGTGCTAAGGGCAGAATGTGATCAAAAATTATCAGGGATTTTTCTTTTCAAATTTTCTGAATGCAAAAGAATGCTGTTTCATATAACTCACAATGTCTGACCAAAAAACCTTTACGAGATTATCTTTATTATATTCTTTTTCGGATAAAGGATAATCCGGTGTATCACTCAGGCCAAACTGCATTGGTTTTCTGACTTTAGGATTTGGGAAGAAGGCAGTTCCAAATATCCAATCCCAGATCGCCAGTTTAGTACCGTAATTATTCTGAAATTCTTTTCCACCATCATCAGAATGATGCCATCGGTGCATTTCAGGGCCGTTAAAAAAATACTGCAGCTTTCCCAAACGTATGTCTATGTTAGAGTGAATGAACATTCCCCAAACAGCGCTTATCATACCTTTATATATAGCTACTTCCGGTGCAGCTCCTAATAAAATTATCGGAGCAAACTCCACAGATTGATTTATCAGAATTTCAAATGAGTGTGAACGAGCACCTGACAGCCAGTCGACTGTCTTTGGTGAATGATGAGCTTCATGAGTTCTCCATAAAATTCTATTGTTATGCTGCCAACGGTGAAACCAGTAAATATAAAAGTCGTGTACGATAACAAAAAATATTACCTGAAGCCAGACCGGCCAGCTGCCTATAATACTGTATCGATAAAGATCGGTATTCGATCTGATCCAGTTCAGCAATCCAAAAATAATAAGACCAAGAAGATAACTTTGAACTATTGAGTATAAAATAATGTCATTAAAAAATCCTTCACGGAAGATCTTCTGTCCTTTGGTATATGGAAAAAAACGTTCCATAATTACCATCAGAACAGCAGCAACAGAAATTATTATAATTGACCAGATCTGTAATGACATAACTTATGGTTATTAATTTATTTTATTAATCGTCTCAAAAATCAAAAATCAAAAATCAAAAATCAAAATAAAAAACTTAAGTAAAATCTAAAATCTAACATCTAAAATCCAAAATACCATTCAGACTCTTCTTAATTTTTTCTTAGGACCCATTTCACTTTCATAAACTTTCTTAACTCCGTCTCCAAGTGATTTTTCTATGTCCCTGATATTTTCAACTAATTTTTTAAATCCAGTAATCTCAACAGATGCTGCCTGATCTGTTCCCCACATTGCCCTGTCGAGAGTAATGTGCCTTTCAACAAATGAGGCTCCAAGAGCAACCGCAGCACCGGTAGGCGCAAGTCCTGTTTCATGACCCGAATAACCAATGGGGTTATCAGGAAATAAACTTTTTAAAGTTTGTATAAATCTTAAATTTAATTCTTCAGGTTTGCAAGGATAGGTTGATGTAGATTGTGCGATCAGCAGATTCTCTTTTCCAATTTCAATTACAGCAGATTCGATTTCCTTAATTGTAGACATTCCCGTTGAAATAATTATCGGTTTACCTGTTTCTTTCTTTCTTTTAATAAGACCAAAATCGGTTATAGATGCAGATGCAACTTTATAAAGAGGCACTTCAAA
>JBDSYA010000099.1:0-4619 GCA_039925865.1 Ignavibacteria bacterium | reverse complement strand
ATATTTGATTAAATGTTAAACTCAATATTGGAGTTCACTTCGATGTAGACCGGCAAAAACATTTCTCGCAGATTTTCGCAGATACAATCTAGATGTAAATATTTGTCTGCGATCATTTGCGGCATTTATCTGCGGGCTTCTGCGAAAAATATCTTTTGATGTTCTCTCTTTATATATCCAATATAGCCGGCAAAAACATTTCTCGCAGATTTTCGCAAATTTTATTCGCTGATTTTCGCAGAAACAATGGAGATGTAAAATAATTGTCTGCGATAATTTGCGGGCATTTATCTGCGGGCTTCTGCGAGAAAAATCTCTTGATGTTCTGAATCGAATAATTTAAGTTCAGGAATTTATTGTTATATTCTTTCTTCCCCAAAGGAGAGACTTGTTAAGAGTTTTGTTTGATAAAATAACTTTTCTTAATGAAGCTCGTGAAAATAATCATCCACATTTTTATATTATTTTTAACACAGCAAGTTTTATTTTCTCAAACTAATGATCCAATACTAGTTGCCGGGAAAAATTATAAAATAATTTTATTTAGTGAAAAAGAAATTATTGGAACATTTGTTTCGCAGGATGAAAAAACCATAACGATAAAAACGGATAATATTCTATTGAATATTGAGAAGAGCAATATTTTAAGTATTTCAAAAGATGTAAGTGCAACAAAGTATAAATTTATTATTAATTTATCCGGTAAATTTGTTCCAAGGTCTCACTCCGGATCTTACTTTGGTAATTCAGCACGGTCAGTGACCGGTATCGATATAAGAGCGTCATACTTTTATTCAGAGAAAAAGAATGTTGGGATTGAGTTTGCATATTTTCCTTTTACAGAATCGAACAGTCAATCTTCCAACACAACTGTTTATACAGGAGGCGAAACAAACAGCTTCGACTTATTGCTTAACGGACAGTTCGGAACATTTGATAACACGGAAATAGCGGATGTATATTTTAATCTGGGCGCAGGAATTCATTCGGTTCACAAAAATGCATCGACTACAACTTTTTACGATAGTTATTTAGGAAGATATCAGACTTATTCAACCGCATCCGAAACTGAATCTTATCCCGTGATGCAATTTGGAGTTGGCATTTTAGTGAAGCCCGTAAAAAATATTGGAATAAACTTTGAGATTAATTTGAATGCTTATGGATTCGGATATCTTTTCTTTCCATCAGCCGCTTATATTCCATTAAAGGCAGGAGTGTCATATTATTTTATGAAATAAAAATGATTAGACTAATTATTTTTTTCGCATTATTCATAATACCAGCCGGAGATTTATTATCGCAAATAATAAATATTGATACAAATCTTTATAGGAATAAAACCGGAGTTTACATATCCGATACAACTTATGAATGCACAATAGTTACCGCGTCAAGAAGTGTGTATAAAGATGTAAACCTCTATGGTTTGAATGACTCGTCAGTGAAAATTTTAAAGAAAGGTGTAACAAAAGAAATATTAATCAGTGACATACGAACTGTCAAATTCAATGCAAGGGGTTTTGGCAAAGGTGCGTTGATAGGAGGCGGAATTGGGTTTGCACTGGGATTTATAACCGGCGGACAGCATTTCGGTTTTTCAAGAAAATTTCAAATTGGAGACGGGATGTTGCTTGGATTTATTACTGCCATACCATTCCTATTGATCGGCGGCGGGCTTGGTTCACTTTTTGCGGAAGATCAGTTTTATGATCTCAGCAATCTTGACCTGCAAAAAAAGAAAGATAAAATGAGTTTTTTGATCTCAGAGTTTTCAGATAAATAAATTGTTTTGATACTAACATTATTAACAATAGAAGAAAAAGCATTTCGTTATTCGTGAAATGTGAATCTCAAATCGTTAAAATAAATTAGACTAAAAAAAGCCGGGAAAAATAATTCCCCGGCTTGATTTTTTTTACCAAATACTGTTAACTATTACTTTACCAATACCATCTTCATAACTTTATTTAGCCCGTTGGCTTCCAATCTATAATAGTAAACTCCGCTTGAAAGACCTGAAGCATTAAAATTAACTGTATAATAACCCGAAGTCTTGTTTTCATTCACAAGTGTTTCTACTTCTTGTCCTGAGGTACTGAATACTTTTAAACTAACATGTCCGTCAGCCGGCAGATCAAAACTTATCGTTGTAGATGGATTGAACGGATTGGGATAGTTCTGACTTAACTCAAAGGTTTTTGGTGTGCCAACAACAACTTCATTGTTCAAATTGTAATATTCAAAATTACCGTTGAAATCAATTTGTTTTAATCTGTAATTATAAATTCCGGATTGTACATTCTGATCAGTGTATAAAAATATCATCGGTGTGCTGGTTGTTCCGCTACCGTTTATAAAACCTAATTTTGTCCACGACTCGGATCCGGCAGATTTCCTTTCAATATCAAAGCCTGAATTATTTGTTTCTGAAGATGTTCCCCATCTTAGAAGAACCTGATGCTTATTAACCGAGGCATTAAAAGCCGTAAGTTCAACTGGTAATGCACCCCATTCTAAAGTCGTAGATATATTAGCCCTGAAAGATACAGGAACTCCCAGAACCTGTCTTCTTACTGTTAATCCTATATATGAAGATCCTGAAGGCAGAGATACGTATCCTTCAGCTGTAATAACTGCATTATTACTTGAACCTATAACCTCGATAGGAGCAGAATTTCCGCTTGCATCGGTACTTGTAAGATATGTGCTTAAAGCCCCTTGAGTAATTGAAAGAAAAATTGAATCTACAGCTTCCGGATTTCCATTGCCATCCAGGGTTCTTATATAAAACTCATCAGGGTTAATCCCGGGTACAATTGTAAAGGTAGAGATAACTACATAACTTCCTCCGTTGGTATTTGCGTCATTTGCAATTGCTATGGCTCGTGCTTGAATGGTAGAATCAGGGACATAATTCAGATCAAACCCGTCTGAAATATTCCATAGTGCGAACTGAATTGCCGCTGCTTCCTGGTATTCATTAGACAATCTACCGGCATAATTAAGGACTTTCGGATAATATTTATTCAATATGTAGAGTACTTTTGGTTCCAGATTTGAAGAATCCTGTAAAGTATCACCAGTTGAAACATTTGTGCAAAGATCTACACAATAAAAAAGTCTGTTCGGTACTCCATCAACTGTTCCCTGGAGTAAACCAACATAGGCGTTTATATTTGAACCCTGGCATGGATCAAAAAATGTGTATATTAATGTAGTTGAAGGTGGATCCTGAAAAAACAGCCTGCTGTCACCCTGTGAATATGAGTGATTTGAAGAAAATAAAACAAATAAACAAAAAAGACATAATAATTTTTTCATTTTTTAAATAATTTAATTTATGAATGATTTTTAAAATTATCTAAAAAAAATACTGGGGTATAATAATTTGATAAGTAGGATTTGTAGCTTTCAATTTTTCAGTGCTTTGGAAAGTGTAATAAAGGAATTTAGTTTTATACCGCCTTATTGATTTAATTAAATTTTATAAAACCCATAACTTAATTCAAAATAAATAATGTTGGTATATTTATTAGGATGGTTAGTGATGTGTAACTAGTTACTTTATTGACAAGTGCAAGCTAACGTTTGTATAATGCCTTATCAAGTTAGTTTTTTTTAATTTTCCAAAAAAATGTTTCATATAATTCCATAATTTAAAATTGCTTATTATTAATAGTATCTTTAATTTAAATAATTCATAAACACAAGGAGGTTGTCTTCTTCGAACATGATTATAAAAATAAATATTATAACCAGGTAAACCAACTTAACGGCAAAGTTTTGGTGCTAAATCAAAACTATGAGCCGCTGACAATATGTAACGTCCGAAGGGCAGTTATACTTATTTACTTAGGAAAAGCGGAAGCGATCTATTGTATTGCGGAGAAGAAAGTTAACAGTGTTCACAGAAGTTTTGAATTTCCAAGTATTGTAAGGCTCATTTTCTTTGTCAGAGTTCCATTCAAAAAAATAATTCTTTCAAGAAAAAATATTCTAAGAAGAGACAGTCACAGATGTCAGTACTGCGGTACAACAGGCAATCTGACAGTTGATCACGTAGTCCCTAAATCAAGAGGAGGAGAAGACAGCTGGGAAAATTTAACAACTGCCTGCATCCGTTGCAATAATAAAAAAGGAAGCAGAACTCCTGAGGAAGCAAAATTTCATTTACTAAATGTCCCTAAAAGGCCTTCTCATATTACATTTATAAAAAACTTCGCAGGCCGGATAGATGATGAATGGAAGCCTTATCTTTATATGTAGCTTGTTGGTTGTTAGTTGTTAGTTATTAGTTGTTAATATTAGTTGAAACGTGTTTTATCCTTCCTGATATCTTATCACATTTTAAAAAATTCAAAAAATAAAAAAATAAATCATAAATGGAAAAGTATTTACTATATATAAACGGTGAATTCAGAGAATCATCAGACGGAAAAACTTTTGATGCGGTGAATCCTGCAACGGGAGAAGTGATTGCACAGGTTGCTCAGGCGACCATCGATGATACAAAAGCAGCTATTGATGCAGCGAGAAAAACTTTTGACAGCGGAGTATGGAGTGAAATGGCACGCGAAGAAAGAAGCAGAATTATAAAACAGATCGTCGATAAAATA
>JBDSYA010000098.1:0-3042 GCA_039925865.1 Ignavibacteria bacterium | reverse complement strand
AGCTCCGAAACCTTCGGCACAATGATCCCGTCAACATCAGGCTTAAGCTCGACTTTACTGAATCTTTTTCTGTAAACCTGAGTGAATTCAGCTCCAAAAAATAATATAAGACCTGAATAATAGATCCAGATAAACAATATTACTATCGATGCTGCTGCACCGTAAGTGGAGCTGTATGAACTATTGCCAAGATAGAGCCCGATAAAATATTTTCCGATAGAAAACAGTAATGAAGTGATCACTGCACCAAACCAAACATACCTCCATGAAATAAGTACATCGGGAAGATATTTAAAGATCAAAGCAAACAACAGTGTTATCACAATAAATGAGGTAATAAGATTTACAACTTCAGATGCAGGAAGAACTGAACTAAGGTATTCTCCAAAATAATTATAAACTAAATATATCATAGAGTTTATTATTAGTGATACCATCAATAAAAACCCTGTGGCAATGACCATGGAAAGTGAAATGAGACGATTTTTCAGAAATCCCCAGATTCCTCTGCCGGGCCTTGATTCAACTCCCCAGATAATGTTCAGGGATTCCTGTAACTCTATAAAAACTCCAACAGCTCCAAAGACCAAAAAAATTATACTGACTATTCCGGCAAAGATCCCTGTAGCAATATTGGACGCGCCTTTAATAATAGTTTGAATCATATCCGCGCCGTCTTTACCGACAAGGTATGTAATCTGTTTGGATATTTCACCCCTGGCTGCATCTTCTCCGAAAAAAACCCCGGCAATAGAAATAACTATCATCAATAGTGGACCTAAAGAAAATGCAGCATAATAAGATAATGCCGCAGCCATTTTAAAACCTTTGTCATCAATGAATTGATCAAAAGTCTCATAGAGTAATTTCCGGACCAGGTTGAATGTTAATTTTTCTTTAATCATTTCTGTATCTGAAGCTCCTGACTTATTCTTAACATTCTGTGCAATGACCATAACCAGCTGATAGTTGCTTCGGCTCCCTGATTTTCATTTATCATTGTAGATGTAAGACCGTCATAACATCCTCCTGAAGTAAAATCGATCAGAGGTTCCTGCCGGTCATTGTTGCCAAGAAACCAGCTGAAAGATGTGCCGATACTTTTCATCCATTTTTCATCACCTGTAATACAATAAGCCTGGTAGCAGGCGTCTATTAAGGCGGGTATCTCTATTGGCTGCTGATCAAATTTAGGTTTCTCTTTGTTTTTAAGATACCATCCGTCGTTCCCAACAAGGGAAAGGTAATTATTTTTTTTATCATACAATTCATCATACATCCACTTTAAAGAATCTATCCCGGCTTTGGTGTACTGTTCATTGTTAAAAAAATCCCCTGCCATCAATAAAGCCTGTGAAAGTCTTGCATTGTCATAAGTTAAATATTCTTCAAACCATAGCCAGCCGGGCTTTGCAGAATTGTTATAATATTTAAGAAGTCTTTCAGAAAGTGTCTTACAAATTTTTTTAATATCTCTGTCTCCGGAAAATTTCTTTAAATAAAAAATACAACCGATAATTACATAAGCAACAGTTCTCGGAGAAGTAAATTCACAAATTGTTCGGATACTTTGTTCAAATAATGATTTTGCCAGTGAGAGGACGGAATTAAAAGGCTGATTTTTTATTATATATCCTAAAACAAATATAACGCGTCCATTACAATCTTCAGATCCTGATTCCTCCAGCCATTTTCTGTCAAAAGACATAAAATTCCTGAATAAATTATTGTCTGTGTTAAATGAGTGATAAACAAATGTAAGATAAATATTAATAAGAGAGTTTGTAGAGCCGTCATTGAAAATATGTTTATGAAGAAATACAACTAATAATGCACGGACATTATCATCTGTGCAGTATCCTTCATTGCGGTTTGGAATGAAATAAGTAGCGTGCTGAAAAAGTCCTGTCGAATCAGTTAGATTTTTCAGATGAGTCATATTCACCTCAGGCAATACCGGGAGGAATTTATATTTAGCAGGAATTATCTTTGATGCAGAATAGCCTTTAAAATTTTGCAGCGCAATTTGGAATACATCTGTATAACACTTTCCAACATTTTCCCATATCATAGCTCTTCCGGAATCGTATGCACTTTTTCTGAGCTTGATCCTCTTATTTTCATCAACTAATAAATCAAGTATTGCCTTACTCATGTTATGAGGATCTTTGAAAGGAACAAGAACACCTTTATCGCCGCTCAATAATTCCTCAGCATACCAGTACGGAGTAGAGACAATAGCTTTTCCGCAAGCCAGGGCATATGTTAGTGTTCCGGATACTGCCTGTTCTTTATTTCTGTAAGGACTGACATAAATATCACTCATTAATAAAAATTCAAGAAGCTCCTTTGTATCCACAAACTTATTTATGAACATGACATTGTTTTCAAGTCCATTTTTCTTAACCATATTTTCCAGGGAATTACGGTAAGTTTCTCCATATTGTTTTTTCACATTAGGGTGTGTTGCTCCCAGAATAATATACATTACGTCCGGATATTCAGCTGCAACATATTTAATTGCATCTATAACGTCTTCAAATCCTTTACCGGGACCGAGTAAACCAAATGTCAGCAATACTTTTTTTCCTGTAAGGTGAAATTTATCCTTATAGTATGCAGGGTCAATGAACGGAACGTCATGCGCCCCGTGAGGAATAAATTTAATTTTATTAGGAGATATCTTTGCAGTTTTTTCCAGCATTTTAAATGAACGCTGAGATTTAACAACAAGGAATGATGATCTGTCTGAAATTTCTTTGAGAACTTTCAATTCATCTTCGGATGGTTTTTCAAGTACCGTGTGGAGAGTAGTAACCACAGGCTTGTTAAGCTTTTCCATTAAATATAAAATGTTAGATCCTGCTTCTCCTCCATACAATCCAAATTCATGCTGTATATTGACAACATCCGAATCTGAAAGATTAAGATAATATGCAGCCTCTTTGAAATCACTTATATTCTTATCTTTAATTTCCAGTTTTACTTCAGGAGGATATTTATAATCGTCCACCATGTCATTTAATGCAGTTACATTAACTG
>JBDSYA010000097.1:0-15085 GCA_039925865.1 Ignavibacteria bacterium | reverse complement strand
TTTCGTTTTAAAAACAAAACCTAAGCCGGAAAATATTATCGGAGTAATTATAGTTATACTGGGACTTGCGGTGCTGACAGAGGCGCATATTACTTTACCAAATATCGGCGATGTAATAACTTTCGCTTGTGCAATTGCTTTTGCAATTCATGTAGTCCTGCTTAATAAATATTCTGATTCTAACAACTTTTATTTATTAGCTTTCGGGCAGTTTCTCACAATGACAATTGCGAGTTTCGTTTTTATGATGATATTCGAAATTTTAATTTTTGAAAATTTTTTTGTTGAGTTAAATTCAATTTTAATTTTCACTTTAATTTACGGTTCACTCTTTGCAACTTTGATCAGCATTTTAGTTATGACAAAATATCAGCGAATGACTACTCCCGTGCGTGCGGGCATTATATACAGCATGGAAGCCGTGTTCGCCGTAGGTTTTTCATATTTGATCCTCCACGAAATTTTAAATACAACTCAAATAGCAGGAATTATTGTAATGTTAATCGGCCTGTGTATATCAGAATTTTATTCATATATAAAAAATAAACTCACCAAATGAAAGCATCTGCCAGGATAACTGTATCAGGAGTTGTGCAGGGTGTAGGATACCGATATTTCTGTTTAAAAAAAGCAATGGAATTTGGGATCAAAGGTTATGCAAAAAATTTAAATAATGGAAACGTTGAACTTGAAGCGGAAGGTGAATCAGGAATGATCAATGAATTTATTAAACAACTCAAGGTCGGACCAAGCCGCTCAATTGTAAAGAATGTTTATGTAGAAGAAATCCCATTAGAGAACAAATATAATAATTTTAATATCAGATAAATCTCTTAGATAAATTCCTAGGCGGCGGCCCACCGTTGCCTCCGTCCAACAACATTTTCCAGTTCACTGTAATAAAAGGATGTTAATATTTCGTTAAAAATTAAACCTTTATCCCCCATTATTAAGAGATCAAACAAAGTTTAATAATGTTCTTGAAATTCATAGAGTAAAATTTTATTATTGTTCTAAATTAAACTATATGTTCCTATGAAAATTGGTTATTGATTAGCGATAACTAAAACAATAAATATGAAAAACATAAAATCAACTGTTATAGTAATAATCCTGTTCATTCTCACTTTATCAAATACATCTTTCTCTCAAAATAAATCTACTTATAACTTCCTTCGTCTTGATATTGGTGCAAGAGCGTCAGCATTGGGAGGAAGTTTTAATTCCAGTACAAACGATGTAAATTCTATTTTTTATAATCCGGCAGCGCTTTCTACTTTGACCAACAGGCAGGTTACCGTTGGGTTTTTTAAATATCTTCTGGATATAAACTCAGGAAATTTTGCTTACGGCCAGCGTTATAAAGATCTCGGTTATTTCGGAGCAGGCATAAGATATATTAATTACGGAAGTTTTGAAAAGTTTGATGAACAATCAAACAGCCTGGGAACATTCTCAGCCAATGAAATCGCTTTCTCACTGGGTTATTCTAATACCACTAAAAATAATTTTCATTACGGTGTTAATTTGAAATTGATTTATTCGGGTATCGGAGACTATTCATCTACAGCTATTGCAGCAGACCTTGGTGCTTTATACATGATACCTGCGAGTCAATGGAATTTCGGTTTGAGTGTGTTGAATCTTGGGACACAATTGAAAAAATATAATTCCACCAGTGAAGAACTTCCCGTTGATCTTAGGTTTGGTGTGAGTAAAAAACTTGAACATCTTCCGTTAAGAGTTTACCTTGAGCTTGATAATCTTACAGAAAAACAGGATAAATTTCTTGACAGGTTTACTAATCTTTCAGTAGGAGGTGAATTTGATTTCAGTGATAATGTCAAATTCAGAATCGGTTACAATAACAGTCAGCGTCAGGATTTGAAGACCGGAAGCTCTCTGGGAATTGCCGGATTTTCCGCAGGTTTAGGATTTAAAGTGCTTGAAAATTATTCTTTGGATTATGCATTTAATTCACTTGGAAAGATAGGTTCAACCCATAAGATCGATGTTGGCTTTGCCTGGAAATAACTGAAGAAGAGTTTGAACTTATAAAAAAGGAATTCGCTATGGTGAATTCCTTTTTTTATTTTAGAATAGATTTATCTTAACTCCATCTTTTCGAATCTTTCTCGTCAGCATTTCAATTTCCTGAAGAGTTTTATTTATATTGTTAAAAAATTTATCGTCAGAAATAAATTTTCCTATCCCCTGTTTCTTATCTTTTATATCTGTAACAACAACATTCAGATTTGAAACCAGTGTATCAACAGTGGTAGTTAAAGTTTGTATTTCAACAAGCGTGTTTTTCAGTTCTTTATTGTTATCTCCTAAAAAACTGTCAACATTATCAACAGTGTTACCAAGTTTATTCGTAAGTCCGTTTATACCTGATCTGCTTTCTGAAACCAGCTGATTCAGGCCTTGCGAGGACACAGCCAGATTTGAAAGTGTTGTTTTCAGGTTAGCTTTTAGATATCCGTCACCAACAATTTCATTAACATTTAATATGACTTTATTAAGATTTTCAGTTGAATTCTTAAATTCTCCTAAAAGTGATTTTACATCTTTTGTTAGGTCATCAAAAGAATTCATCAGAGAAGAAAAATCCGCGCCGGGAGATCCATGAAGTGCATTATCAGGATTAATTTCTTCAGAGCTTTTACCGGGCTCTATGTATAATACTTTTCCTCCGGTCAATTCTGTAGCTGCAACATAGATATCATAATCTTTTCTTATTTTAATCGTCTTATCAATGTTGAAAGATATTTTTACGGAATCACCTTGGAGTTCTATAGTTTCAATTTTCCCCTTCCGGACTCCATTTACACTCACCATATCGCCTTCATTAATACCGCTTACTTTTGAAAAATAAACGACATACGTTTGTTCTGACAGCCCTACAGTAAAACCTTTGGCCCAGAAAATAGTAAGAAGAACAATTATTATTGCAATAAAAATAAACAGGCCAACTTTAAATTCCGCGAATTTTTTATTCGGCATTTATCAGTTTAGTTTTGAAATTTCAAGAATTTTATATTTAAGCAATCCGGCTGGTACTTCCACTTCAATTACTTCATTTTTCTTTTTCCCCAATAATGCTTTTCCAATTGGAGAAGTTACTGAGATCTTATCCTGCTCAAAATCTGCTTCTTCAGGTGATACCAGAGTATAAACACTTTCTTCTTTGATCTTCATATCAAGGATCTTTACAACCGAAAGTATATACACTTCATTTGTCGGCATATCATCAGGAGAAATTATTTTTACCCTTGAGAGCATTGTTTCAAGTTTACCTATTTTGAGTTCAAGATGTCCCTGAGCTTCTTTTGCAGCGTCATACTCCGCGTTTTCACTCAGGTCACCATGTGATCTTGCTTCTGAGATCTTTTCAGCGATCTGTTTCCTGCCGCTTGTTTTTAGTTCTATTAAATCATTTTCGATCTCAACTAATCTTGCTTTCGTTAAATATACTACGTCTGTTGGTTTCATCGTTAATTTATTTTTTTACTCTTTTGTTTTTTGAAATTTTTGTTTTTTAATTTTTCTGTGTTAACAAGTATTAAATGTCCTAATTTATCCCTCTTTGTTTCCAGATAATCCTGATTAAGAGGATTCGATTTAATTTCTATCGGCACACGTTCCACAATTTCGAGACCGTATGCATTCAGCCCGATTATTTTTTTAGGGTTGTTTGTCATTAACTTCATTTTTCTTATCCCGAGATCTCTCAATATCTGTGCCCCAATTCCGTAGTCCCGTAGATCAGGCTTAAATCCTAATTCAATATTAGCTTCGACTGTATCCCTGCCTTTTTCCTGAAGTTGATAAGCTTTCAGTTTATTATGAAGTCCGATTCCCCTGCCTTCCTGTCTCATGTATAAAACGACTCCGTTTTCATTTTCTTCGATCATTCTCAAAGATTCAAGTAGCTGGTCTCTGCAGTCACATCTTAAAGAACCGAAAACATCACCTGTCAGACATTCAGAATGAACCCTGACAAGAACTGGTGAATTTGATTTGATTTTTCCCTTCACCAAAGCAACATGCTCCTTTGAATCAACTACACTTTTATATAAGTGGATTCTGAAATTTCCGAATTCACTTGGAAGATTTGTATCTACCAGCTTTTCAACAAGTTTTTCCCTTTGAAGCCTGTATTGTATAAGATCTTTTATAGAAATTACTTTCATGTCAAATTTAGCAGCTATATCAAAAAGATCGGGTAATCTAGCCATCTCACCATTTTCCTTCATGACTTCACATAAAACTCCGGCGGGATAATGTCCGCAAAGTTTTGCAAGATCAACTGTTGCCTCGGTATGCCCTGCCCTTCTTAAAACTCCACCGGGTGATGAACGCAAAGGAAAAATATGTCCGGGTCTTCCAAGATCTTCAGGCTTCGTTTTTTTTTTGGTTAATGATTTTATTGTTTCATTTCTGTCTTTAGCTGATATACCTGTAGTTGTACCATGTTTATAATCCACACTTATTGTAAAAGCCGTTTCATGAAGAGAAGTATTTATTTTCGCCATCATACCAAGCTCCAGCTCCTGTAGTCTATTATCTTCCATTGGTACACAGATCAAACCTCTTGCATTTTTCGTGAGAAAATTAACAAGCTCGGGAGTTGTTTTTTCTGCTGAAAAGATCATGTCTCCTTCGTTTTCTCTGTCTTCATCATCGACTACAATTACGATTTTGCCGTTTTTAAAATCAGTAATTGCAGAACTTATCGAGCTCAGTTTATATTTGGTTTCTAATTTATCCATCAATAATTTTTCCTTTATCCAAACATTGTTTTCTTCTCAGGCACAATATCCGTAACTCCTACTATTGTTGCAACTGCTGATCTTTCCATTTTTAACTTTATGTTTTCAGCAACTTTTACAAGTATGGTCTTCTCTTCAATTGCTTCAACTGTTCCATGTAATCCTCCGGCTGTTATAATTTTATCGCCCTTCTTAAGCGAATCCAGCAGATTAACCCTTTCTTTTTGTCTCTTCTGCTGAGGTCTTAAGATTAAAAAATAAAATATAACTATAATCAGCAAAAATGGGACGATCGAAGATAAAAGAGATTCAAGTCCTCCCGGTGATTGTTGTAAAAAAACAGGTGCGATCATTTTCATTATTTAATATATTCCTTTCTTAGATTTATAAATTTAATTAAATCATTTTCTTTGACAGATATTTCTGAAGGAAATTTTTCTTGAACTCTTTAAACTTCCCTTCGTGTATAGCAGATCTTATATTTTTCATCAGCCCTAAATAAAAACCCACATTATGTATTGTGCAAAGCTGCATTCCAAGGATTTCCTTTGAAATAAATAAATGCCTTAAATATGCAAGTGAAAAGTTCATCGAAGTATATGTACTGCATTCTTCATCGGGAGAATTGTAATTGTTTCTATACTTCGCTCCCCGGATGTTTATTTCTCCGTATGTTGTAAATATTCTTCCGTGCCGGGCATTTCTTGTCGGCATTACACAGTCAAACATATCGATTCCCCTTTCAACACATTCAAGCAGATCTACAGGCGTACCCACTCCCATTAAATATCTCGGTTTATCTTTCGGAAGAAGATCAGTAGCCATGTCAACATTATCATACATCAGAGTATTTTCTTCTCCTACCGCAAGACCACCTATTGCATGTCCGTCAAAATCAATTTCAATCAGGTCTTCAATCGACTTTTTTCTCAGGTCGGGATAAGTACTACCCTGGCTTATTGAAAATAATTTTTGCTTATTTCCGAATCTCTGTAGATTATTCCTGAAATGTTCAAAGCATCTCTTCTCCCATTTTGTAGTAAGGGCAATTGATTTTTTCACAACACTTTTTTCTGAAGGATACGGCAGACATTCATCCAGCGGCATCATTATATCTGAGCCAATAATTCTTTGAATATCAATTACCTTTTCAGGAGAAAAAAAATATTTATCTCCGTTTAAATGAGAAGTAAATTCTACTCCGTCCTCATTTATATTTTTGAGTTTTGCAAGACTGAATATCTGAAATCCCCCGCTGTCAGTGAGAATACTTTTATTCCAGTTCATAAAATTGTGAAGACCATGAGCACCTTCCAAAACATCAGTTCCGGGCCTTAAAAATAAATGATAAGTATTTCCCAGAATTATTTCAGTATTGAATTCATCAAGTTCCCTGTGCTCCATTGCTTTGACGGCTCCGAGCGTTCCTACGGGCATAAACACCGGAGTTTCAATGACAGAATGTTGAGTTGTGATAAGACCGGTTCTTGCTTTTATATCTTCAGAGCTATTTGAAAGAACATTAAAAAAATTGTTACCATCCATATTTATTCTAAATTAAACTATCGGACAGCTTCCCATTTTTTTGATATCGATTTATTAGTTAGCGTTATAGCAATTGCATTTTTTGTCCAGTCCCAAAAAACTCTCGCATATCCATATTTTCTGTATCTTCTTGGTGATTCATAAACAATAAAATCCCTTCTGAATACAAGCTTTCCTTTTTTCTTAAGTCTTTTATAAAGATCATAATCTTCGCCAGCCGGTAGTTTTTCATCATATCCTTCCAACTCAAAAAATCTTTCTCTTTTTATAATGTGACATTCGCCTCTGCCCATTCCCATAAAAAATTTATTAAGCATTGCTGCATAATTATTATAAAAAAAATGAAAAGCTTTATCTGAAAGCTTTTCTTCATCTGGGAAAATGTAAACCGGACAGGCAATTGCTGAAACATCTTTATCGAGAAACTGTTTCAGTGTTTCATTTAAAACATATTCTATATCTTTTACATAAGTATCAGCATTTAAAAAAATAAGAACATCTCCCAGAGAATTTTTAGCACCTTCATTTCTACCCTGAGAGATGTTCTGTTGATAATCTTTTTTATGTAAAATTAACCTGTCTGCATATTCTTTTGCAATTTTTAAAGTAGAATCTTTGCTTCCTCCATCACTGACAATAACTTCAAGATCGAACTTGCTTTTTATGCTGCTGTTAAACTGTGATAATACTCTTCTTATTAATTTTTCTTCATTAATGGCAGGAATAATTATACTTACTTTCTTGGCAGTGCCGAAAGTATCAGGCATTCATCAAAGCCTTATAACCTTTTTTATCAAGAGTTTTTATTCCACCGGCTGAAATCCTCAAGGTTACCCATCTCTTTTCATCCTCAAGCCAAATCCTCTTTTTTTGCAGATTAGGCAGTTGTCTTCTTTTAGTTTTATTATTTGCGTGTGAAACATTGTTACCCGTCAAAGGTCTTTTGCCTGTAACTGCACATATTTTTGACATTATACTATTCCCTGTTTTAAATTTAAGATTTATAAGGTTTGTAAGTAGACTCATAAACTTTCATATTTCTGTCTAAAAATTTATAAGTTCCTTTTTCGGTTTTTATTGCATCGACCATTCTGACATTAATGATCTTTGTTTCTTTATTTGTATCCGGACACATCACCGTTAGCTCTGATTTTTTTCCAAGTTTATTAGCTTTATCAGCAAAAGTTTGTTGTTTAGCCATGATTTTTAAATATTATTATGATTTTTTTATTTGATAAATATACTTCTCTGTGCTTTAAAAAAAAAGACAATTATAAATTTCAGAAGCTGCACATTATTAATTGATTCGCTGATAATTATTTAATAACATTTTTTGCAAGCTGCTCACGAATTCTTTCATTGACACCTTTTTTTACCATCTCTTCTGCTTTGTAGATCATGTTCTTTATTGCAATTGGTGAAGACTTACCGTGTCCGATGATAGAAATTCCGTTAACTCCAAGCAGAGGAACCCCGCCATATTCCTGGTAATCAAAGTCTTTCAATACTACATTTTTTAAAGTACCATACATCATTCCAACCCATATTTTTTTTAAAAAACCTTTTTCAGCATAACTTTTAAATTTGCTTTTCATTACATCCAATACGCTCTCTGCAAATTTTAAAATAACATTTCCAACAAATCCGTCACAAACAATTATATCAGCCTTTCCTCTCAGTACATCCCTGCCTTCAACGTTCCCTATAAAGTTAAGATCTGAATTTTTTAATAACTCATGCGCTTCCAAAGTAAGACTATCTCCTTTACTTTTTTCCTCGCCAACACTTAACAAACCGATCCTTGGATTTTCAATATTGTAAACACACTTCATATAAATATTCCCCATTATTGCAAATTCAAGAAGATGATTTGGCTTACAGTCAACAGATGCGCCAACATCAAATACCATTGTCTTACCTTGATCAGTAGGAAACAGTGATCCTATAGTTGGTCTTCCCACACCGGGTATTCTTCCTAGTTTCAAAATAGAAGCTGTCATTACTGCACCGGTATTTCCAGCACTGACAAAAGCATGGGCTTTTTTTTCCTTTACAAGATTCAATCCTACACTCAGTGAAGAATCAGCTTTTGTTTTAAGTGATTCTGTTGGAGAATCTTCCATAGTGACGACTTCATTTGCATTAATAACAGACAAGTTAGAAAGCTTCACCTTATGTTTTGATAGTTCGCCATCAATAAGGGTTTGTTTTCCAACAAGTATTATTTCAATATCATCCGGATTTTCTTCCGCTGCAATGACAGCTCCGGATACATCATTTAAAGGCGCAAAATCCCCTCCCATGGCATCTACTACAATTTTCACTCTATCCATAATAAACAGCTCTGCATTAAATTTCTTTACTTGAAAATGAAGTCAAGGAAGTTGAATGGAAATTCGTTGGGATGGGAATTACTTTTTAGGAATAACTACACTCTTTCCATCATAAAAACCGCATGACGAACAAACTCTGTGAGCCTGTTTCATTTCTCCGCAATTTGTGCAGGTCATAACGGTTGGCGCTGTTGCCTTATAATGTGTCCTTCTTTTTCTACCCCTTGTTTTTGAATGTCTTCTCTTTGGATTTGGCATTTTACTTTTCTATTTTTATTTTTATTTAGATTTTGCTTGTATTAATTTTTCCCAAACCGGGCTTACTTCGGGTTGTCTAACAATATTTATTAAATCAGTTATGTTTTTATTGCAATAAGTGCAGTGGTCATCCTTTTCTTCAGGAACCTGTTTCATTGGAACTGATAGCACTATGTAATCTCTTACATCCTCTACTAAATTGATGTAATTAGTTTTTGGCGGAATAAACTTAATATCATCATCATCGTTTTCTATATCATCCTGTACAAAATCAAATTTATAGATCACTTCAAATGAATTGTCAAATCCCTGAACGTAATCTTCAATACATCGGTCACACAATAGCTTAAACTTACCACTAATCTTCACATTGAGATCAAACTGATTTCCTGTTTTATATAAGTTTGCTTCAATTAATACATCCGAAGCAATATCCACGGTTTCAATTTCTAGCTCTTTGGATGTGGCAGTAAAGCTATAAATATGCTCACCATCCTGAAGGTTGCTTATATTAATTTTTAAGTTCGTCATACTTTCAATTATATCAAAGAACTTTATTAATATAGAAATTAAAAAAATTTATTTATGATCCGATAAGTTCTTTGTAATTTTCTGAGCTCATCAGATTACTTATCTCATCCTGATTTGAAGGTTCGATCTTAATAATCCAGCCGCCTTCATACGGATCTGTATTTACAATAGATGGATTATCATTTATAATCTGGTTGACTTCAATAACTTTTCCTGAAACAGGACTATAAATTTCAGACACTGTTTTCACCGCTTCAATCGAACCAAGGATATCTCCCTGCTTTATTTCGCTGCCAACACCTGAGGTCATGTCAAGGTAGATTATATCACCAAGCTCACTCTGTGCATGATCAGTTACACCTACTGTGCAAACATTCCCGTCAATTTTGATCCACTCATGTTCTTTTGTATATTTTAAAGATGCAGGAAAATGCATGTTTTTAATTTGAGTTTTGAAATAAGAGATGTAATTTACTCATTTCAGGCTTCTTATTCAATTGAGTTGAAAATGATTTTAAAAAAGACCGTAAAACTATTTGAAAAATCTTTAATTATAAAAACTTACAATTTAACTCTATGACTTTGCAATAGCACCGGATGTCATTTCCCGTTCAATCCTGTCCCAGTCCTCATTCCTTCTTTGCACAGACGGGTATTCAAAATAAAATTCTTTATCTGCAATAGATGTAAATACGCCGATATAAAATTTCCCATCCTTATTATCTACTTTAATTAAATATCTTACAAAATTCATATTAAAGATCTGATTTTGTATTCTTACAACCATTTATAAATCTCCTTCTTCCTGACTGATTAAATTTTGCTATAAGCCAGGATTTAATAGCAAAAAATTTTTTAAAATAATTTTAAACTGTAATTAATTTAATTACTATCCGCCCGTGAAAGTAATGTGATGGGGATTAAAGAAAGCCAAGTACAGATTGCATGGCCTTTCATCGAGAATTTTTAAGATTGTAATATAACAGAATTAAAAAAAAATTTTACAGATAATTTTTTTACCTGTCTTTTTTGAAAATCTAATACTCAGTTTTTTACCAGATAAACTGTGTTAACAATACCCAGAAAATTATTTTTTTTCATTTGAAGTTTAAAGCCGCATTCATAACATATCCTGATAAAATCGTCAACCGTGTAAAATGTATTCACAGAGTTATATAAATAACTGTAAGCATTACGGCTGCCCGAAATTTTATTTCCGATCAGAGGCATTAATTTCCCGAAATAAAGATTAAATATTTTTGTTTTGAAATTATCTGATTTAAACATTTCAAGAATTACCAATCTTGAGTTTTTCTTCATAACTTTATGAATCTGCAGCATTGATAATTTTAAATTCTCAAAATTCCTGACTCCGAAACCTATTGTTACAAGATCAAACATGTCATTCGCAAATGGAAGTTTTAACCCGTCTGTGTGCACTAACACCAGCCTTTTATCCGAAATTTTTTTGCTCTGTACTTCAAGCATCTTCTTAGAAATATCAGCAGAATATATTTTTTGAGGATCAAGCCTGAGTAATTCTTTTGTTAAATCTCCAGTACCGGAGGCAATATCCAGTATAATGCGGGTTTCGGATTTATGATTAAAAAAACTTTTCACAATTTCCCTCCGCCACTTCATATCTAAATTCAGTGTAAAAAGATGATTCAGTTTATCATAGGTAGGTGCTATCTCATCGAACATAAATTCAATGTTCTTCTTCGACTTATTTACTGAGTGGGACATTAACTGAATCTTAATGATTTCACAGGATCTAACTTCGAAGCAAGATATGAAGGAATGAGTGTGGCAATGAATGTTAAAATAATTGTGATCACTGATATCATCACAATATGTTCAGGTTGGATGAGTATAGGCACGCTCTTAAGATAATAAATATCGGGCAATGAAAAAAACTTATATTTTATTTCAAGATAACAAAGTCCCAGTCCCAGTATATTTCCGAGAATAATTCCTGTTATTCCTATTAATAAACCATCTATAAGGAAGATACCCATTATACCCCGGTTGCTTGCGCCAAGGGATTTTAATGTCCCGATGGATTGAGTTTTTTCCAGCACAAGCATTAATAATGTACCCACTATGTTGAAAGTTGCAACAATTATTATCAAACCAAGAATGATCGGAGTGGGAGCTTTTTGCAATTCGACCCATGTGAACAAAGGTTTGAACAATTTATAAAGTGATCTTGGAAAATACGGATAGCCGATATCCTTTTTTATTTTTGTTACAACTGCTTCAACGTTGTCAATATTATCAAGATTCATTTCGATGCCTGTAACATTATTACCCAGATTAAAAAGCGTTTGTGCTGTAGCCAGATCAGTATATATAATAAGGTCATCAAACTCTCTGAGCCCTGTTTCATAAATCCCGCTGACAATAAATTGTTTTATCTTAGGCTGATTTAACGGTGAAGGAATTCCATTTAATCCAAAGACTATCAGTTTAGTACCAACTTCAATGTTGAGTTTTTTAGCAAGCTTATCACCTATCAGCAATCTTGAAAATACAGTATCAATAGGCTTCAGATCAAACTCCCCCTTAATTACTTTACTTCTTGTAGTTGAAATATCTGTTTCAGGTATAATTCCCTTTAGAATAATACCTTCTACATTAGTTTTGTACCTTATAACAGCTTCCCGCTGAATAATTGGTGAAATTCCTGATACACCCTTTATACTGTCTTTGATCATTTGCAAAGCCCGGTCATGATCACTTAATCCTTCCTGCACAAATGATGATATCTGAATATGCGATACCAGTCCTGCTACTTTATCGCGGATTTCTTTCTCAAATCCGCTAAGGATGGATGTTGTAATAATAAGTGCAGCAACTCCAAGCGTTACTCCGGCAATAGATATATAGGTAATAAAAGAAATGAATTTTGAATCCTTTTTGGAGAACAGATATCTTTTAGCTATGAAAAATTTATAATTCAACAAATTTTTATCAGTTCAGTAAATATGCTTTAATAAAACCTTCCAGCTCTCCGTCCATAACTCCCTGCGTATCGCTTGTTTCATGATCTGTCCGGTGATCTTTTACCATGTTATAGGGATGGAAGACATAACTTCGTATCTGACTTCCCCACTCGATTTTCTTTTTTGTACTCTCAATAGTCTGAAGCCTGGCGATCTCTTTTTCTTTTTCTACCATATATAATTTAGACTTAAGCATCTTCATCGCGTTCAGTTTATTTTGTATCTGAGATCTTTCATTCTGACATTGCACCACTATGCCTGAAGGAAGATGTGTTATACGAATCGCCGTCTCGACCTTATTCACATTCTGTCCGCCTGCGCCTCCGGACCGGAATGTATCAATCTTTATATCACTGGGATTGATCTCAATTTCAATGTTGTCGTCAATTACAGGGCTGACATAAACAGCCGCAAATGAAGTGTGTCTCTTTTTATTCGAATCGAACGGTGAAATTCTTACAAGCCTGTGCACACCATTTTCAGCTTTGAGAAATCCGTAAGCATACTCGCCTTTCACTTCCACTGTTGCGCTCTTAATACCTGCACCATCTCCGTCAAGCCTGTCCACTAAAGAAGTTTTAAATCCCTTTTTTTCACAATACCTTAAATACATTCTTAAAAGCATTTCTGCCCAGTCCTGTGATTCAGTGCCTCCCGCTCCGGAATTAATTGTTATAATTGCATCACGGACATCATCATCATCGGATAACATATTTTTAAATTCCATCATATCCAGTTCTTTCTCAAATGCATCAATATCATTATTAATCTCACCTTCAATGGATTCATCAGTTTCTGCCTCAGCCATGTCTATCAGACTGTTAATATCTTTGAAATGATTTTCTACTGAATTGAATTCTTCAACCCATTTTTTGAGATTTGATATTTCCTGGAAGATCTTTTGTGCGGATTTATTGTCATCCCAAAAATTTTCATCTTGAGAATCCTTTTCAAGCTCTTCTATCCTTAAAACTTTTTTATCAACTTCAAAGAAACCTCCGTAAAGAAATTAACTTTTCCTTTGAGCTCTTTAATCTGTATTTCTGCTGATCTAACATTTCTATAATTTAATTTTAAATTTATTCTAAATATGAATTTGGATTTAATCAAATTTAAACTCCATGAACTTTATTACTTAATGCTATTTATTGATTTCCATTTTCATTAACGCCGAAGCAAGAGTTTTTCCCTGTGCATCAAGTTTAAGAGAAACAGTTCCGCCGCCGCCTAATGTATTATTAAGAATAAAATTCAGCGCATTAATATTAGGCATCTCATATCTTAAAACTTCTCCCTCGCATATATCTTTGAAAAATTCTTTTACTTTTGCTGCCGTTACTTGTTCTTTTATGAGTTCATAATCATCCTTTTTATAAGCTATCAAACCAATATTAGCGGCATCTCCTTTATCTCCGCTCCTTCCGTGACAAATTTCTTTTAATTGTATTTTCATGTCAAAGTTTATTTATTAATATTTCAATGCCTGATTTTCTGATTTTATCCGGACAGATAACATTACCGCATTCAGAATTGTAAAAATTATTGCTGTTATATATAAATTAAAAATCATTGGTATAATAAATATTTCAAGTACTACAATCGTGTAATTCGGATGTTTTAAAAATTTATAAGGACCGGTTTCTATTAATTTTATATCCGGGATTCTAAGAATTTTTGTATTCCAAAACTTTCCCAGACTTTTAAGCACCCATATTCTCAGTATTTGAAGAACGATAAAAAATACCAAAAACAAATAATTAATTGTATTTAATTCACCATCCTTTTTTTCAAAATTGTATTCAGCTATCATTGATATGAAAAAACAAATATGCAGCATCACGATGAACTTATAATGCTGTTTCCCATATTCAATAGCACCTTCACTCAAAAGCCATTTCTCGTTTTTTTTAGAGATCACCAGCTCGATCAGCCTTTGTATAATTACAATTGATATGAGAATGTAAAAGAACAACTGAAATTTAAGAATTTAAATTAGAAAATAAATCAGTCAAATAAGTCTTTAAATTCATTCATACAATTAAGATCCATTATCGAATTTCAGAAGAACCATTTCACTCGAAAATCCTGGTCCCAGCGACATCATCAGGCCATAACCATTTTCAAACCTTCCTTCAATAAATTTATTTAAAACATACAGCACGGTTGTGCTTGACATATTGCCATATTGATATAAAATTTCGCTTGTGTTATTTAAAACTACGGGATCAATGCTGAGTGCATTAATATAAGCCTCGATCACTTTTGTGCCGCCCGGGTGAACTACAAAATTTTTAATATCCATAATCTGAAGATTATGCTTGTCAAGAAATTGTATAATATCAGCGTGTACATTATTATTAACTATCGTCGGAATGTCCTTCGAAAAAATTACTTTAAATCCAGTGTTAAGAATTTCCCAGCCCATAACATCAAGTGAATCATAATATAATTTACTTCTTGAATCAATAATGCGGACAGACTTTTTTAATTTATTATCATCCGTTGCTTCATTTCCTTTTATTAAAACTGCTGCTACTCCGTCTGAAAATATACCGGTTGCTATAAAATTACTTTTTGAAAGATCGTTTTTGAGAAATGTTAGTGAGCAAAGCTCCACTGCGACAAGCAGCACCATTGC
>JBDSYA010000096.1:0-11975 GCA_039925865.1 Ignavibacteria bacterium | reverse complement strand
CAGCAATGAAAGTTTATGTGCAAAAATCTCACAAATGCATTTAAAGTTAAATATATTTTTCGGATTTTTGTTTTCTTAATTTTAATTTTGAATGTCAGATTCTTTAATTGATCTCCTTATAATAATTTCGAAAATTGCGGTAATACATGCAGTGCTGCTTACTGCTGTTGCTTACACAGTTTATGCCGAAAGAAGAGTTTCGGCTTTTATACAAAACCGTGTAGGTCCAAACCGTGTAGGCCCTCAGGGACTTCTTCAGCCTTTGGTTGATGTAATAAAACTTTTGCTCAAAGAAGACATTGTTCCGGAAAAAGCGAACAAATTTATTCATTCACTTGCCCCGACACTTTCGATTATAGTTTCACTTTCAACCTTTGCAGTAATTCCGTTTGGAAATACAATTACAATCGGTGAACGTGTAATACAGCTTCAGATAGCTGATGTCAATATTGGTGTACTGTATTTTCTGGCCATGACATCTCTTGGAGTTTATGGTGTTACTTTGAGCGGATGGTCTTCAAACAACAAGTACTCTTTACTCGGCGGACTCAGATCATCTGCACAGATGATAAGCTATGAGTTATCAATGGGACTTGCTGTGCTTGCTATCATATTAATGAACGGTTCGCTGGAGCTTGATAAAATGGTTTCAAGCCAGGCAGGCTGGAAATGGAATATAATTTTGCAGCCGGTAGGTTTTATAATTTTCTTAACTTCAGCATTTGCAGAAACTAACAGAACTCCATTTGATCTCCCTGAAGCAGAGCAGGAGCTCGTTGGCGGCTATCATACAGAATATTCAAGTATGAAGTTTGCTTTATTCTTTCTTGCCGAATACGCAAATGTAATTGTCTCTTCTGCAATGATCACGACTTTATATCTTGGTGGATGGCAATTTCCATATTTGCAGGATTTCGGATTACCGCCAATGCTTGTCAGCATACTGCAGGTATTGACTTTTACTGCTAAAGTAACTCTACTGGTTTTATTTTTTATCTGGGTAAGATGGACAGTTCCAAGATTTCGATATGATCAGCTCATGAATCTTGGCTGGAAAGTCATGCTGCCTCTGGGGATCCTGAATTTAATTATTACCGCTATCGTAATACTTTGGATGAAATCTTAAATGAAATCTTAAATCGTCATGCGGAGTTTCAATATTCAAATTTTAATAATCTAATCTGTTCAACAAATGAGAAAGCTCTTAGTAATATTTTTATTTACAATACTACTCCCGTTAAAATCCTTCAGCCAGTCTTACAATGATTTCACATTAAGTGATTTGGATGGTAATGAAGTGAGTCTCAGCAAATTGCTTGAAAAAGGTCCTGTGATGATCTCATTTTGGGCTACATGGTGTTCACCCTGCAAGGAAGAAATGAAAAAGATTTATCCTGTTTATGAAAAATATAAAGATCAGGGCTTTACATATCTCGCAGTAAATCAGGATAATCAAAAATCTATTTCAAAGGTAAAGTCATTCATTAACGCTAACGGTTACAGCTTCCCTGTAGTACTGGATCCTGATAAAAAAATATTTGAAGCTTACAGCGGTATCGGAATGCCATACTCGCTTATAATTTCTAAGAATAAAAATATATTTGCAAAGCATCTCGGATATGTTACGGGAGATGAAGTAAAAATTGAAGAAGAAATTAAAGAAGTTCTAAAAACCGGTGAAACCAAAACAGATACAAAGTAAAATTCTATTAGTTAAACTTCTAAGTTATTGATGAAAAAATTTCTTCTCGGACTTCTGTCAATATTTTTTTTCAATTCGATCTCCAACGCTCAATTAAATCTGAAAGTAGATGCAGCAGTAAGCAATTTACTGAGATATGGTAATGGCTTTGAATATACCGGTAGTTTTAAAACGCCGAAAGAATATTTTGAAAATTTAACCGACGCACGATTAACGGTTAATGGGGTTATTCTGGGACTTAGATATGAGATCAGTAACCCAATTGAATACGGCTTGAATTTTAAAGGCATAAGAAAAAGATACATTGAATATAATCATGAATCCGGAATTTCATTAAGAGCAGGGGATTTTTGGGAAATTATTTCAAGAGGATTATCTTTGAATGTATTCGAAGACAGACCACTTGGATATGACACGGGAATTGACGGGATTAGAGTTACATATGATAAAACATTGGGTAAAAAAAATCCTTTCAAGTTAAAAGCACAGCTGATCGGAGGAGATATTAAATACAGTGATTACCTTACGCCGGATAGAATTGAAAATTATAAGATCAGAAGTGCATTCACTGAGATCTCTCCTGTTAAATCTCTGACACTCGGTCTGAATTATGTACATTCAATTGGCGACCTACCGGAAGAAAATATTTCGACAAATGTCAGGACTGATCTTCCTGAAGTTAACTTAAATTTTAATTTACCTGATTTTCAACTATACGCTGCATATTCACATAAGACATCATTGATCACACCGAATGAAATTTTTCCTGATCCGCTGACGGCAAAAGGCGACGGATTTTATTCTTCGCTGTCTTATTCATTTAATAAGTTTGGACTTACAATGGATTACAAAAATTACAGATACGATCTTACATTGCCGGATAACAGAAATAATGCAAGGCCCACAAGAATGCTTCCTTATCAAAATCCTCCGACCGCTCAAAAAGAACATACCTCAACTTTAATCACGAGAAATCCTCACGTAATTAATTTCAATGATGAAGTAGGCGGACAGGTTGATATAGTTTATTCACCAAATGATAAGTTGAGTTTTAATTTCAACGGCAGTGTTGCATCACGTCATTATCAATATAGAGATATTGATACAACATCAGTCATTTCTTATAAGAGAATTGAAAGAGACGACAGCTACATACCATCACTCGACGATCCGTTTTCCCCTTTCTGGGAAGTTTATCTCGAAGGTGAATATTATGCATCCGATAAAGTTTATGCAAGACTTGCATTTGCCAGACAGAACAGCACACAGTATAATCAGATCTTTCCGGAAAACTCTGAAAAGATTTTTACATCAACTATCCCTGTTGAATTAAAATATTCCTTCAGCAAAGCTTATACACTCACCTTTATTGGTGAACAGCAATGGGTTCACAATTCATTCAGAGCTTCTCCTCAATCGGATCAGAATTTTATGAATCATTTTTTATCATTCACTTTATCCCGCTCACCAAACCTGAATCTTACAGCAAATGTTGAATTTACAAATGATGAGGAAGAGCCTACAGGAAAGGACTTTTGGTGGCTGGGCGAAGTAAATTATAAAATAAATCAATCGAATACGATAACCGCTTCATACGGATCTGAACGCGGCGGGCTGAGATGTGCAAACGGTATTTGCAGATTTGTTAAACCTTTTGAGGGTTTCCGTATAACAGTTCAATCACAATACTAAATATAATTTTCATTATGAAAAATTTCATAAGTGGTGCCACAGTTTTTTTATTATGCCTGGCCTTTTATTCATGCGAGAGTAATGACTCTCCCATAATTACCACTACTCCGCCTGTAGTGAATGTGATCTCTAATAAAGTTTTGGTTGAGCTTTTCACAAACACCAGCTGCATTCCGTGTGTTGACGCTAACCAATATCTGGACGCAGTTCATGATCTGCAGGGTGTCACTGGTAACGATACTAATGTTATAATTTTAAGAATGCATACTACACTTTTTGCAGGAGATCCGTTTTATTTATATAATATTCCTGATAATAATGCAAGGATGACATATTATCCTAATTCAGCAATTGTCAATCCGAGGACTTTTCTGTTAGGGACATTCCTGGGAAATTTTTCTACTGCCCCGTGGACAAATAAAATCAATGAAAAACTTTTATTAACAAGGCCCGTTACAGTTGCGCTAAGTAACTCCTATAATACAAGTACAAGATCAGGAAGTTTAAATGTTAGAATAGCCCAGGATGCTGGCTCGAATTTTACCGGTCTCGTTTATCACATTGCGGTTGCTGAAAATGATATTCAATACACTGCCCCCAATGGCGAAACACATTTCAGCAATACATTAAGAGATCTGATCACACCTCCGGAAGGTCAGCCGTTTGACATTGGTTCAGGTCAGACAAACACCTATGATCAAAATTATACAATACCCGGCGAAGTAAATCAGGCTTTAACAGATCTGATCGTTTTTGTCCAGGTTGTTTCAACGAGAGAAGTTATTGGAGTTGAAAAAGTAAAGCTTCAGTAAATTATCAAAAACATTTCCTCAGCAAAAGAATATCTCTGTCAAAGTTTACTCGCGTTTTTTTAAACCCCATCTGATTTAGAAGTATTAAATTTAAAATAATTAACAATAGTTTTTATTTTTTATAAACTTTAAAAAACTAAAATGAAAAGACCTTTCCTTATTTTTTGTTTATTAACTTTAATTTTATCTTCATGTTCAAATGATCCTGTAGTAAGCGGAAATAATGTGAAGAGTGAAAAATTGCAGAGAATGGTTGATAGTCTTACAAACTATTATTACACTCAAAGAAATATTACAAGTGGTGGCTTTCTTGTAAAGATAAGTAACGGTTCCGGTAATTATTTTGCTTCCGGCGGAATTGTTCCTTCGCCTCAGGAAAGCTCACATTTACGAATTGCAAGTATAACGAAAACTTTCACAGCTGCTGCTATTATGCTTCTGCATCAGCAGGGTAAGATAAACATAAATGATTTTATTACCGGTAACTTTCCCGGAACAAATACTCCTTACATACCTCAAACTCCTGATTATGACGTACCTTACAAAGATCAGATAACTATGAAACTTCTTCTTGAGCACAGGGCGGGTGTTTTTGATATCACAAATGACAAGATCCCCGCATCAGTACCGCAGCCATATGCGGGGCAATTATATGGGGTTTATATTATGGAATTACCCGGAAATGAATTTCATACCTTTACATTCGATGAAATGATTGGAGTGGCATCAACAAATGATCTTTCTTACTTTCCTCCAAATCAGCAGTATCATTACTCCAATACCGGTTACCATATTCTTGGAAAAATTATAGAACGCGCTTCGGGTTTGACCTGGAGCCAGTTCGTTGAAACGAATTTCTTTCAGCCTTTAAGCTTGAACAATACATCATCTGTATGGAGAGGTGATGACGTTAACATTCCTTCTCCGTTTATAGAATCTTTTGTGTATACAGAAGGTACTAAAATTAATACGACCGTGCAGAATTATTCTACACATGTTGCCGAAGGAAATATAATTTCAACTCCTGCGGATATTTCAAAGTGGATGACTCTGCTGATAACGGGACAATCCGGAGTGAATACAAGTAGTGTAGATGAGATGAAGATGGTAATTCCCACAAACGAACCCGGACTCAACGCGCATTACGGACTCGGCATATGTCATATTGACGGATTGGGATATGGACACGGTGGTGCTCTTCTTAGTTATCTGTTAGTGGATTTTTATAATCCTGACACCGGTACAACTGTATTAGTAGCAGCAAATTTTTGGGATCTTGAGATTGTTGTTGCTCAGAATAACGGGATGATTGAGTTTGCAAAAAATGCAGTGAATGCAGTACAGTAAAATTAATTGTTAAACAATTCGAATTGTAATTCTTGCGAGGTTTTACCGATTGTAATGATAGGTTTAAGAAGTTTAAAAAAGTTATAAAATCAAATTTAAAATTATGAGATACAGCAAATACATTTTTGCAGCATTCCTGCTTTTTACAGGAAGTATTTCAAATGACAAAACGGATCACAATCCCCGATACATTAATGGCATTGAAGACAGGATAGATAGAGTTATCGGAAATCTGCAAGTCAAGTCTGATATTGACGGAGTGTATGAAAGCAAAGGTCTGAATGAACGGCTTAAATTTTATCATACCCCGGGTGTAAGCATTGCTGTTATAAATGACGGTAAGCTCGAATGGGCAAAAGGTTTTGGAATCAGAAATAATATTTCTAATGATCCTGTAGATGCCAGCACTATGTTTATGGCCGGTTCAGTAAGCAAACCAATATTTGCTTTAGCTGTTATGCGTTTAAAAGAAAAAGGAATTGTTGATCTCGATAAGGATGTAAATGAATATCTGAAATCATGGAAAGTTCCGCCTGTTAATGAGTGGCAGCCAAAGATAAGTCTGAGACAATTGCTGAGTCATACAGCGGGAATGACAGTGGGTGGATTTGAAGGTTATTTAAGAACAGATCCTGTTCCAACTCTTCCGCAAATCCTTAACGGCGAACCTCCTGCAAATAGTCCTCCGGTGAAAGTAAATATTCTTCCGGGAATAGAAATGCGTTATTCCGGAGGCGGGACAACCGTTGCTCAGCTTACAATTATGGATATTCTCGGAAAATCTTTTCCGGAAATTTTGCATAAAGAACTTTTCGAGCCTTTGAATTTAAAATACAGTACTTACGAACAGCCGCTTCCTGAACGTTTACAAAATAATTATTCGATAGGATTTCCAAATAATTCTGTACCGATTATCGGGGGCTTTCATGTTTACCCGGAGATGGCTGCTGCAGGACTCTGGACCACACCGAAAGAACTTTCGATGTTACTGATCGAAATTCAAAATGGACTCAAAGGGCAATCAGATGTTTTTAAAAAAGAGACAATGGAAGAAATGCTGACTCCGCAAAAAATATCCCCGGTTGTTGGTATAGGATTTTTTCTTCAGGGAGAAAATGAATCGATAAGATTTTTTCACAGCGGCTGGGATGAAGGTTTTGTGTCGACGGCAATTGCTTATGCGAATAAGGGACTGGGTGCGGTAGTAATGGTAAATTCTAATGAAGGATTCGCTATGATTGATGAAATTATAAGCTCAATTGCCATTGAATACAAATGGCCTGATATCTTTTCTCCGAATAAATATAATAATGTTATAAATGAAACTGAAGCAAAAGAATTAACAGGAAAATATTATGATAATGAAAATAATGAATTAGGAATAAACTATTCGGCAAACAATTTATATTTAGTATATCAGAATCAGCAACCCTTAGAAATTTCAAAAACACAAGACGATAAGTTTAGAAACGAGCTTTTTAATTTTACTATTTCAATTTCAAATGATACTCTTCATTTGGTACAGGAGCAAACTTCAAAGTTGTATATTAGAAGGAACTAAACAGAATCCGGAGTGAATACCTTATTGTCACACATCGTTCCTAAATCATTCTGAAAAACTTCAGTAAAAGAAATTATTAAAAGAAAAGCCCTTTAAAATCTTCATACTTACAGAGGCTTGCTTGATATGGAATCGACGAGACTTGCACTCAATACCTTCTGAGTGAAGTCAGATTACATTATCCTTTGCCATTGCGTCAGGACAGATGCGTTATTACTTCTTATTAGTACTAATGTTGCTTACAAACTTTGAACTCAAATAACGAAGTAGCCCTCCGAAGACAAATTGTCCAAACCATAACTCACGATCTCTGAGTCACACTAATGTTTTTTCAGGAATAATCTTGACATTCCGGTAATAAGTATTTAACTTTGCAATACAAAGTACTTTCTAATTTATAAATTCAACATTATATTAAAAAATTAGCCATGCCCATGAAAGAAAATATAATCGCAAACATTGACAATCCTAAAGAGCTTGAAAAATTATACAGACTCAGCAGGTCAAGTTTTAAAACAGGTTTTAATTCAGCATTCCCTGAGCTTAAGAATAATAAACTTGCTGACTTCTGGAGTGAAAGACTGAACTATGAAAGTACAGATGTTTCCCTTGGAACAAAAAAAGAACTTACCTTCATGGTACTTGCTTCCCTGCTTGCTGCCGCAATCGTAAAAATACCCGCATATCTGCCGGTGGGAGAAGAATACTTTTATCCGAGAAATGCCGGGTTTGTATTTTTTCCTATTCTTATAATGTATTTTTCCTGGAAGAATAAAATTCCCCTTAAGAAATTTGCGGTTGCCGCTGCTGCTGTTTTATTTTCGCTGGTGTTTATTAACATGCTTCCGGAAAAAAATAGCAGCGATACTTTGAAATTGTCCTGCATACACCTGCCATTATTACTCTGGTCCGTTTTGGGATTTATTTTTGCGGGGGGCAAATTAAGCAGCTACGGGGAAAGGCTCGGCTATCTTAGATACAACGGGGACCTGATAGTTATTACAGCAATTATTCTTATCGCGGGAGGAATTCTGACCGCTCTGACTCAGGGACTTTTTTCATTGATTGAATACAATATTTTTGAATTCTACCTGCAGTACATTGTCATGCCCGGTGTTGCTGCTGCACCGATTATCGGTACTTATGTAATTGAGAAAAATCCACAGTTAGTCAACAAAGTTTCCCCGGTGATTGCAAAAATATTTTGTCCGGTTGTATTAGTTACCTTGATAGCATACCTTATTGCAATAATTATTTCAGGGAAAGATCCCTACAATGACAGAGATTTTCTTATTGCCTTCAATGGGCTTTTAGTTATTGTAATGGCAATAATTGTTTTTTCAATTGCGGAAACTTCTAAGTCAGATAAGAACCGCATAGAAATTTTAATATTATTTTTACTGTCGGCAGTGACGATAATCGTCAATGGGATCGCGCTGTCAGCAATATTATTCAGAATTTCTGAATGGGGAATTACTCCAAACCGGGCTGCTGTCCTTGGCGGCAATATTCTTATACTGATAAATTTATTACTTGTAACTTACAAACTTTTACGGACATTGCTTAATAAGAGTGAGCCGGAAGAAATCGGAAAAACAATTTCATCTTTTTTACCTATATATACTTTGTGGACAATGATAGTAACGTTTTTGTTTCCGTTTGTATTTGGTTTCAGATAGTTTTATGATCGAAATCTGGTTTTTTATTGATGTACATTAGAAAACAATCTATTGAAAAATCTGGATTAATATAAATTATATTTGTCTGTTCTAAAAATAAGCCGGGAAAATATTTATCCGGCTATTATATGGACTGCTGTTCAGCATTCTGAGAGTCAAAATTTTCGTTAAACTCTTCACGATAGTACTTTGGTTGTGTAGTTCATTAGTAATTAATAATTCATAAATCGTTCTTCAAAAGATAAGCTACCTCTTTACTTATCGCTTGTCCTGTCATTCTCTCATATGCAATAAAACCCGGAGAAGGATTCACTTCAAAGCAATAAAAATCACCATTGGCTGTTTGCTTAAGATCAATTCCGGATATTTCAAGTCCAAAGTCTTTGGTAAGCTGTACACATGCATTCGAAATTTCTTCAGGCAATTTATACGAGCAGAACTGAACCGGTTTTCTATACCTGCCCGCATACCTGTAATCAACCGCATCTGATTTTATTGCAGTAGCGAAAACTTTGTCTCTTATTGTGTGAACTCTGACATCAGTGCCTTCGATCATTTCCTGAAAATGAACCGGACAATTTTTAATAAGACCGGCACTCTTAAAATGCTTAGGAGAAAATTTTGTAACAATGGATCTAATGCAGCTATTAGACTTGAAGATTATCTTGTTATTGCAGGACCTGTAAAATTCAAAAACTTGTTCAGGACAATTTGTAACAAGAGTCTTTGGTGTCATAAATCCTGCTTTAGAGATAGTTATCTGCTGAAAAGTTTTGGATTCGTTCGAAAAAGAATTTCTTAATTTGTTAACAACAACTGCAGGAGAGCGATCAACAAAATTAATTAACGCTGATAAAGCCTCCGTTCTTATCTGGCCGGATTCAGTCTTTAACATTCCGGGAAAATTACTCCTTTTTTTTAAATTAACATACCTGCAGTAAATTCCGGAAACATCTTTTAAATAAACTTTCTTTAGCTGCACTTTCAAATAATCATTTATTTCCAGAGTACTCCAGGTAAATTTCAGCAAATCTAATTTTTCCGTATCAACATATATATGACCAAATTTCAGCTGCTGAAGCCTTGCGCACATCAACTCAGTCATTTCGTCATATAATGTACCAACGACAAGAATCATCGAAGTTCAGATTTTCAGATAATTTTCAAAAAGACCATTAAGTATTTTTGTCACAACACTTTTACTGCAGCGGGAAAAACATGGATACATTGAAACGGACGTAAGAAAGAATTTTTTTTCTGAAGCAACAACTTCAAAACTTGCAAACCTTAATCCTGTCTTCCTTGAGATTAAAAAGATGTCATTCATAAATTTTTTAGGAACAGCTCCTGAAAGTTTTCCCTGTGAATCGATCGTATAAGTATTCTCACCGACATAAAAAACTTCGTAGCTAATACCTTTTGGCAACTGATGCAATGTTATTGGGAAATACTTTCCTAAATGGGATAATTTCTTAAAATCACTTTCAGTATCTATCTTATAACTGACTTTTGCATGTGAATTAGAAACGAACCGGACATTTTTCTTGTGCCTCAGGAAAAAATTTTTCAAATCATATGAATCATTTGAAATGATGTAAGCCGGGATATGTAGTTTCAGTTTGCTTGAGAATTCATTTAGGTCGATGGGATTTAGATTTTGTTTCTGCCAGTATTCCGGGGAAATTAAGTTTATCACCGGAATGCTTAGAGAAGCAAGCCATCCTTTATAAAAGGAATTCCATTCACTAACTGTATAAATATGATTACTTGAATTTCTTAACTTTGGATCTCCGGTAAAATTAGTTATGCGGGGAAAGACTGCTAACACATTTTCAATACCAATTTCCTTTTTACCTGATTTTAATATAAAATGACTGCCGCCCGAAGAAATGTTAAACTCAACTTTTATTTTATCAAAAAAATCTTCCGGACACAAATTTATTGTCCGTAAATTTTTCTTTGATGCGGCATGCTCAAGGTGTTTGCAAAAGTCATCGTTTTTGTTGGCTATTGTTAATATTGTCTTTTGCAAATCCTGGCGCAGAAAATTAAATTATTTTTTCTTGAGTTTTTTGATCTCATTCTCAAGTCCGCTGATCCTTTCAATTAATTCTTCAAAGCTTCTCTCATAATTTTTAACAACAAGAGGTCCTTCGTAGATCAGGTCTTTATTATCTTTGTAATCTTTAAATGGTTTTGAATCTAAAATTCTTTTGAGAGTTCCTCCGATCAAATTACTCTGTTCTTTCTTGGAGAGGGGATCAGCTCCGACGATAGCAGACAGCTCTCTGACTGTCAGATCTCCGATCTTTTTATCGGGATCAATTTCAAGATCGGGACGGAGATTTTTTTTGATAAACAGTTCTTTCTTTTTTGTCATGTGTTTTTGAATTATAAATTATAAATGATAATACTTGTCAAAGGTAAGTGCAAATTACATTTAAAAATTATTTATGATTAAATTGAAATTTATTTTATTAATATTAAAGGTTAAAGGTTAAAAGTCGAAAGCTGAAAGTTATTATTGGAGGGTTGAAAAATTCCCACATCGGATGTTTAATTAAAAATATGTTGAAACAGTTTTACTTAAAAGTATTTTTTGTATTGTTTAAAAATAATTCCGGTGAATGTTCGAAATTTTTAAAGTAAAAACTCAAATGGCATCTGTTCAGGTACCACGCTTGTCTTGCTTATGCAGGATGTTTGTTGGTAGAAAAATAAATTCATTTTTGAGAGTCCATTTCTGAGAATATCTGCGCTAAACATCTGCATAAATCTTTACTCTCGTGTGAATAGTTTTCTCGCAGATGCTCGCAAATAGTGATTGCGGATGTTCGCAGAAGTTCTGACATGCATAATGAGTGTAAAACGAAATCCCACCTTAAATTTTGCAATTTTTAGAATTCCAACTGTGGACTTAATGAGCCACGTTTGTTCGAGGGGCAAAGGCTCTGGCTGCAAAAGTGATTCGACTTTGCCCTTAAAAAAACACTCGGAAAATTTATTTAACATCTCGTTTCCAATTTCTATTGGGAACGCATAATCTCAAACAGGGTGGTTTCATTGCAAAGCTGCGTACAATAATCACTTCAAAGAATATACTCTTTACCAGTCCCGATACAGGCAGGGCCACAAGTGGCTATGAAACATACTAAGAACTTATCCAATAGTTATATAAACTA
>JBDSYA010000095.1:0-4981 GCA_039925865.1 Ignavibacteria bacterium | reverse complement strand
CCGGCTTTTCTTCTTCCTCAACTGATATAACCTGCTTGCCGGCAATTTTTGCATTAATCAATTCTTTAACAGCATCAGTATAAGTATCCTGAAGTTTTATTTCCGAAAAAGGTTTTGCCATTGAATCAACAAGTGTTTTGGCAAGCTTAAGCTGTTCCTTATCGGCTGTAAGCCCATCCAGTTTTGGAACTTCTGATATTTTTCTGATCTCATTTGGATATCTCAATTTATATAACAGCAATCCGTTTTCCTGCGGTGATAAAAGCACAACACTTTCCTTATCACGCAATACAACTTTACCTATTCCGAGCTTACCGCTGTTCTTTAATGTCTCGCATAAAAGCGCGAAAGTCTTTGTTGCAATATCACCATCCGGACCGGCATAATATGGTGTATCATAAAGTGTCGCCGGAACTTCCGATGCATCAACAAATCCTTCGATCTCAATAACCTTGGTGCTTTTTAATTTTAATTTGGCAAGATCTTCACCTTCAACAATTACAAACTGATCTGGTTCATACTGATAACCTTTTACAATGTCTTCACTTTTCACAATTTTATTACATTTCTTACAGCGCTTATCATATCCAACGGGACCGTTATCTTCTTTGTGCAGCTGTTTAAAGCTGATTGACTCGGAAGTTTCAATGGCATTATAAATTGCAATTGGAATTGAAACCAATGAAAATCTAATATGCCCTTTCCAGATTGACCGCAAAATAACCTCCTTAATTTATTGTGGTTATAACTTAATTAATTATAATTCAATTTTAAACTAAAAACTGTTGACACGGCAAAATAAACAAATGCCTAAAAGTCAGGATTATCTTATCAATTAACCGCCTGTCAATCACTTTATAAGCATGAATTTTTTTGTTATTGAAAATCCATCACTGACTCCTGATGAAGATGCCGTCATTGTATAAAAGTAAATTCCTGAATTTAATTCTGAAGCGTTGTAGCTAATTTTATAATTTCCCGCATTCTTGAATTCATCGATCAGTGTATTTACTTCCTTGCCGGTTGAATTATAAATTTTCAATGTTACTTTGGACGCAACGGGAATGGAAAAATTAATTGTGGTTGACGGATTAAACGGGTTTGGATAATTCTGTCCTAGTTCATATTCTGCCGGCAGATCAGTATTGGTCAATGAAATACCGATCGAACTTCCATACCTTAAGAAAACACCGCCGCCGCCCGCTGCGAATCCCACAGACGAATTGATAAACTGCATAAGACGCAATGATGATGATGCCTGCGATGGGAGCGGCTCTGCTATCCATGTAGTTCCATAATCGGTTGTCTTAAAACATTTGTTTGAATTTGTAAAAAGAAATGCGAAGATCAGATTTGAGCCGTCCTTTAATCCGCACATGTTAAAAGGTATGAAGTTAGATGTTCCTGGAGGGTTAGAAACTACAATCCACGTATTTCCTCCATCGGTAGTTTTCCGTATTGCACTGCCCGATCCGTTAGAAGCCGTCATGCCGTTGTTGTTATCAGTAAATGCAATAGAAGAAAAATACAACCCGTCCGAATTGCCGGTGCCTGTTAAAACTGTAGAAGTCCATCCGCCACCGATGAAACCATTCAAAGTTTTGAATGTCCTGGCAGTAGTTGTACCGGCTGTAAAATTACCCGTTGATATCCAGAATTTCCCGCTATCGGTCCAGTCCCAGGCATTTAATAAACCGTATTCATTTGCAAGAGCAATTGGTGCATTCGGTGACAGCAGCCAATCCGTTCCGCCGTTGATTGTATATCTCCACTGATGAGGCTGGCCTGCCCCGGTCGGATCACCGTAATAAATTCCGTAGTTTGGATCAAACATTTTTATTCCGTCAGAGAAACTACCGGCAAGTGCAAACTGCAAAGACCAATTAAAACCGCCGTTAGAAGTTTTGTAAATACTTCCCGATTCGGTGCCAATCCAGCACAACGATGTGTCGAGTGCAGAAACACTCGTGATATTCCCTGAAGGAAGTCCGAGATTCCTTACAGCCCAGTTAACACCACCGTTAGTAGACCTGTATACACCGCGGTTATCTGAGCTTGCCCATATCAGATTTTGATTTACAACTGAAATGCAATTAATATTTGCAGAGCCCGGAATTGTGCTGACATAAGACCATTGACTGAAAGAATAGGAAGAATTAATGACAAACAAAAGAAGAAATATTTTTTTCATATTTTTCCGTTAATTTAATTATTTATAATAAAAGTTAAGTCATGCATTTTAATTTTAACATACTTGCCATGACAAAAAGAATCAAGATTAATATCAGAGGAAAAAATTCAACTAAATAATTAACGTTAATTTTTAAATTGTGTGTGAATAAAAGGTTATCACCCGACTCCAATTAATTAATTTAATTAAAAGAAAAAAGCAGAATTGCCTCAAAGGTTTTTTTAAAATTTCTAATTGTAATTGACAAAAAAAAATGTAAAAGTTAAGTTGTTTAAAAACTAATTATGCTGACAAAAGAGAAAGTCATTGCTTCAATTAAAAAACTTCCTTCCAAATTTTCTGTAGATGAATTGATTGACAGAATCATTTTACTTCAAAAAATTGAGATAGGGCTTGAACAATCTAAACTGGGAAAAGTAAAAACTACTAAAGAAGCAAAGAAGCAACTTGAAAAATGGTTAAAGTAAGATGGACTCCTCAATCGTTAGAAGATATTTTTAACATAGCAGAATACATCGCAATAGATTCAGAAAAATATGCCAAGATACAAACTGAAAGGTTTTTTGATTCAGTTGAAATTTTGACAACTCACCCCAAAGCCGGAAGAATAGTTCCGGAAACTAAAAATAACAGTTTAAGAGAATTGGTTCTGGGAAACTACAGGTTGGTTTATAAAATCGTCAGTAAAACCAGTATAGATATTATTACCATTCATCACAGCAAACGCCTTTTGTTTAACAATCCTGCTATCGGTGATTCTAATTAATACAACACAATCTGAACAGCCTGCTTTTATTTTAAGTCACAATTCCTATGCAAAAGTTATAGATTTATATGGAGTATAGATCAAAAGATCCACGCAGCCTTGCTCTGTATAATTCAAGTCTTGCTTTCTCTTTGTTTCTTCCTAACCTGTCAATCTCAGGGGCATAATTAATTATGTTAATCGCTTTAATAACCGGGGATATCTTACTTAACTGCAGCGGTGAGATTCCGTAACCTTCTATAAAAATATGTTTTTCATCCACAGAGAGATCATGCAATGCCAGAGACAAGTCCCATGCGGGCGCCAAAGTGGATAAACAATCTTCCCAGTCTATAATGGCAATGATCTTACCGGATCTATCAACAATAATATTTTTCATTCTAATGTCACCGTGATTGAGTGACGGTTGTTTTATCAGTTTATCTGCTTTGAGAAGAGTCCATTGAATTTTCTTTAATATATCATCTTTGAAAATATGATATTTCCTCAGAATAATTAGATTTTCTTCAAGATTAAGTTCACTCTTTAAAAAGTCCCGCCAGGTACTGTTTCGCGACAATTGATTGTTAGACCAGTTAAATGTACGCCCATAGTCATTTGTTGGAATAGAATTAATGAGTGAAGTATACCTTCCCATTTCATAAATTATTTTATTCTTGTCGGGATGATCTGTAGCCTGAACACCTTTTACTCTCCTAGAAATCATATACGGAACAGAAACAACCTGATTTCCAACCTCAAGAATTTCCAGAGTTGGAATTCCCAGTTCAGTCGCTTTAGAGATAGCCCACTGTTCTTTTATATAAACCGAGAGCTTGGCAGGATCAGGATTAAGTCTGACAAAAAATTCTCCTTTCTTAAGTATTACAAGAAAGACAAAGTTAGTTAATCCGGAAGGATGATGTATTATTCGCCGCGGACGTTCTTCAAAGTGATGATTTACAATACTCTGTACCATTACTTTCGCTTGCCTGACATCTATACCCGGATTCTGATCCATATTATTTAATTTGCCATTTCTTTTAAAATTTGTGATACCTTAAAGAATAGTTCACCTAATTCAAATGAGTTTTTGATCATGAGTGTTTCCTTTATTCCGCGATAAGATAAATTGTTGTTGCCCACCAAAACTGAAAGCCCTGCACCTTTCAAAAAAAGATCCATCTCAGTATCTCCCGCTGCAATTGATTGAGTAAGATCAACTCCAAGTTTCTCTGCAATTGCATGCGTGCCCGAAAGTTTATTGACACCTTTATGAGTAAAGAAGTTACTCCTCTTTGAATGCTGATAAGCCATTAACTGATCTTCGGCAACATTTACAAGCAGGAATATCATACACAACTCTTCTTCTAATAATTGTTCACGCAGTTTTACAAATTCGATCGCAGTTACTGATGACGCACTTGTATACTTTTCTTTCACCTGCTGCAAATAGTCAGGTACAGGAGTCCAGATTATTTCTCCCATTCTCCAGTCTCTCGGATAATAAAAAAGAAGAATATTTTTTATTCCTCCCAGGATCAGATCTTTAACGCCGGTAAGAACTACATCGATCTCCGAAGACGTTAGCGGGAAAGATTCTATTTCCTCAAATAACAATTCATTGGCCTCATTTTTTATTACAAATCCCAGCTGACTTCCATTTAAAGATACCGTAGGAATCGGAGCATTTGAAATGCCATACCAATCGCGGCCAAACGTACGAATTACAGACAAAGGAAATCTTATTGTATTTAAAATTAGCGGACATCCAAAGTCATAAATTTCCTTTAAACCCAGCTCCACTTCAGAAGGAATATAAATTCGTCCTTTGTCTTCATGAACGGCCGTACCATCAAGATCAGTTATTATTGCACCGAGAGTTGAAAAGGAAGAGTTCATTATAAAATTTCTCAGCGTGTCTTCCACTTCTGATGGCAATGGCATTGTGATCAGTATATTAAAATTGTTTTAATAAGAAGTGTTATTTGATGAGGATAATTTTTTTTTATTTCTGAAAATTTTCTGTTCACAAACTAATGAAA
>JBDSYA010000094.1:0-6308 GCA_039925865.1 Ignavibacteria bacterium | reverse complement strand
AAATTTAAAAGTATGCCTAAACTTATATTAAATATTGAAACAGGATTTCGAAGCACTCACAACTCATAATGTTGATTTCTTTACTCCGCCAGGAATGAATTCTCTTATTGAAAAAGAGTTTTTGATTATGCTAAAATAGCAGAGAGTATTAATCGAACATAAGCGGAAATTAACAAATGTGTTTACAGAAGGGATGATTTTATTCTTGAAGTTTCCCGGATTCTCGCTTTCGCGGGAATGACAGAATATAAAGCGAACGGAGAAGAGTTGAAAGTGAGACGAGGAAGCTCATTTTTGAGGCACATTTAAACGAAAATAAAAATATATTTATATGATAGTAAAAACAATAAAAGGAAATTCACCTGAAGAAATTAAAACAGCACTGCAGGAAAGCAAGGCAGACAATTACAAACCAACACTTGCAATAATATTTATCTCTGTTAAACAGGACAGAGATGCTGTTTGTGAAATATTCATTCAGGAAGGAATTGATATATTCGGGGCAACCTCTTCGGGTGAGTTCGTTGAAGGTCATCAGAGTGAAGGCGCGATAGTTGTAATGCTTTTGAATATTAAAAAAAATCATTATTGCATTTTGTTTGAGGCAATTGGTGAGAGGACATTAAAAGATGCATCTATGAATCTGGCAAAAGAAGCATTGCAAAAATTCAATAAACCAGCCTTAATACTTTGCAGTACATTTTTTGCGGAAAACGGGAAAATGTTAGACGGAGAAAGGCTGGTTCGCAGCATTGAGGAAATGACAGATTCACAAATGAAGATATGCGGAGGAATGGCAGGTGATGATATTTCATTTTCCGGTACTTATGTATTTACAAATGGAAGATCCACAGATTACGGAATGATAGCCTTAGCTTTGAATGAGGAGAAAATTGATTTTCAGGGAATGGCAGTCTCAGGATGGAAACCGATCGGTGTTTTCAAAACAATAACTAAATGCGAAGATAATCTGATCATGACCATTGATGAAAAGCCGGCTCTTGAAATGTATCTGCGTTTTTTAGGAGTAGATTTTACTTCAGATGATGATCCGTCCAAATTCTTTGATTCTGTAGGAGTTCATTATCCATTGCAGATCGAAAGAGAAAACAGAGAGCCAATGATGTGCAATCCTATAGGATATAGCAAAGAAAAAAATGCGCTTGTTTGTGAATCAAATTTAATGGAGGGAGTAAAATTTCGTTTTTCAATGCCACCGGATTTTGATATAATTGACACAGTAGTTTCAAAAGCGAAAGAGCTCAAAGATAAAAATAATTCAGAAGCGGATGCATTGCTGATTTTTTCCTGCGCAGGAAGATTAAGCGCATTGGGACCAATGGCGCAGGAAGAAAACGAAAGTTTGCAAAGTGTCTGGAAATCTCCGATGGCAGGTTTTTATACTTACGGTGAATTCGGCATGACAGAAAACGGGAAACAGGAATTTCATTCCACTACTTGCTGCTGGGTGGTGTTGAAAGAAAAATAAATCACTGATTAATCTGATCGTACTGATTATTATGATGCAGGATTGTAATCCTTGTAATCATTTAATTTGTGTAAATCAAAGGTTAAGATATATTATCATTACTCAAGAGAAAAATTTCAAAGAAAATAAATCTAATTTTATCTCAGATGAAAGCAAAATCAATCAGAGGAAAATCCCCGGAAGAAATTAAGACTGCCTTGCTGGAAAGCATTGCTGACGGTTTTAAACCGTCATTAGCCATTGTATTTGTTTCAGTCAAACAGGACAGAGACTGCATCTGTAAAATATTAGATGACGAGAACATTATCCTTTATGGTGCTACTACTAATGGTGAGTTCACAGAGGAAGGAATCAGTGAAGGTGAAGTTGCCATTTTGTTACTCGATATAAACCGTGATTACTTCACAATCCTGTTTTCAGAATATCCTGAAAAAAATTACAGGGAAACTACACAGGCAATGGCAAAAAAAGCATTGGAAAAATTTGCAAGTCCAGCTTTTCTCATTGCAGGCAGTAATCTGGAAACGGATGCAGAAGAATTGCTTCATGGCTTTGAGGATATTATAGGCAACCACGTGAATGTATTCGGCGGGATGGCAGGGGATGACATGCAGTTTACGCAACAGTTTGTATTTACAAATCATCAGGAGAGTAATAATGGAGTTGTTGTACTCATTCTGAATGAAGATAAACTTATTATAAAAGGAAAAGCAACATGCGGATGGAAACCAATGGGAACAGAAAAGACCGTTACAAAAAGCGAAGGCAACAGGGTCTATTCAATCGAAAATATATCTCCATTAGAGATGACAAAAAAATACAGTGGATTAGAAAACCTAACGCGGGAAAATGAAACCATTGGAATTGAAATAGCAACAAATTTTCCTCTTCAATTACAAAGAGAGCAAGGCGATCCGGTAATGCGTCCCGGATTGGTAGTTAATTGGGAAGATGGTTCCTTTATTTGTAGCGGCTCTGTACCGCAAGGCGCGAAAATAAAATTTTCATTGCCGCCTGATTTTGATGTGATAGAAAAAGTAATCAAAGGTTGTGAAGAACTGAAAAATACCGAAATGCCTGAAGCAGATGCATTGGTTGTATTCAGTTGTGCAGGCAGATTAGTTAGTATGGGACCTATGATGGGTGAGGAAATAGAAGGAGTGAGGAAAGTGTGGGATGTTCCAATGGCTGGCATGTTTTCCAATGCAGAACTTGCAAGGGCAACTAATGGAAATCTGGAAATGCATAACCTGACTACGTGCTGTGTCGCATTAAAAGAAAAATAAATTTCATATTGTGAACGAAAAATTACAGAGACTACAAAATCTTATTCAGGATTCTGACACATTAAGCGAATCGGAAAAAACTGCTATTGCATCGGTATTGAAAGAAGTTGATAAAGTATTGACCGTAACTGAATTTAAATTAGACCGAACTGAAAAAGTAAAAAAAACTACTTCTATCTTACTTGAAGAGACAATTGAAGAACTTGAACTAAAAAGAAAAGCAATTGAAGAAACAAATGCTGCTTTAACAAAATCGCTTGAAGAGCTTCAGGCTGCGCAATCATTGCTTATCCAATCCGAAAAAATGGCTTCACTCGGTGAACTCACAGCCGGCATTGCGCATGAAATTCAGAATCCTCTAAACTTTGTCAATAATTTCTCTGAAGTGAGTACAGAATTAGTTGATGAAATGAATATCGAAATTGAAAAAGGAAATACTGAAGATGCAAAATTAATTGCAAAAGGTCTGAAACAAAATCTTGAAAAAATAAATCATCACGGTAAACGCGCGGGTGACATTGTAAAAGCAATGTTACAGCACAGCCGCTCGAGCAGCGGAGTAAAGGAGCTTACTGACATTAATGCATTGGCAGATGAATACTTAAGATTAGCTTATCACGGTTTAAGAGCAAAAGATAAAACATTTAATGCAACAATTAAAACTGATTTTGATGAAAGCATAAAAAATATAAATGTAATTCCTCAGGATATTGGAAGAGTAATTCTTAATTTAATCACAAATGCATTTTATGCAGTGACTGAAAAGAAGGATGCTTCGACAAGCTTAGCAGGACAACAGTATGAGGCAACTGTTGAAGTAAGGACAAAAAAGATCGGTGATAAAGTAGAAGTAAAAGTAAGAGATAACGGCAGCGGTATTCCTCAGAAAGTATTGGATAAAATATTTCAGCCGTTTTTTACGACAAAACCTACCGGGCAAGGTACCGGTTTAGGATTGAGTTTAAGTTATGATATTATTAAAGCGCATGGCGGTGAATTGAAAGTGCAGACAAAGGAAGGCGAAGGGAGTGAGTTTATAATTCAATTAAATGTCTGAATCACGGATTAAGCGGATTTCACTAATTTCACTGATTAAAAAGCATCTGTATCTTAAGTGAGAAAAAAAAATCCGTGTAATCTTTTAATCAGTGTGATCTTTTTAAATGTCTGAATCACGGATTAATCTGATTACACTGATTACACGGATGAAGAAGCAAATGTATAATGAAAAAAATCAGTGTAATCTTTTTAATGTCTGAATCACGGATTAATCGGATTACACTGATGAAGACTGAAAAGGATTCAATAATTCATAAAGCGTCAGACAATTGTGAAAATTTGAAAAATGTAAATACGATAAACAATTATGAAGCATGAATTAAAATTTAAAGATATTACTGAAAAAATTATAGGAAGCTCATTTGAGGTACATAAGTTCTTAGGTAATGGCTTTCAGGAAGTGATCTACCAAAGAGCATTAGCTCTGGAACTGCAAAAGGCAGAACTTGAATTTATTCGAGAAATTGAACAGGAAATTTTTTATAAAGATTATGAGAAACCAATTGGGACAAGAAGATCAGATTTTATTGTTGAGAATAAAGTGTTGGTTGAGATAAAAGCAATCATTCAGTTAGAAGATGTGCATCTTGCTCAAATATTAAATTATTTGAAAGCTTATCGATTCGAAGTAGGATTACTGATAAACTTTGGAAGTAAAAGTTTACAATTCAAACGAGTAGTATTGTAAGAAATTGTCTGAATCACGGATTAATCTGATTACACTAATTACACGGATTAAGAACAGAAGTAGATAAGACATAAAATCCGTGAAATCTTGTAATCCGTGTGAATCAGTGATTAAGATATTTGTGAATCAGTGATTCAGATCAACTTCATAAACTTTAAATTTACAAAATGAAAATATTAGTCGTTGACGACGAGAAAGATATTCAAACGTTATTTGAGCAGCGTTTCAGAAAAGAGATCCGGGAAAATATCGTTGAATTTGTTTTTACTTTTTCAGGAGAAGATGCATTGTCTTATCTGAACCTTCATGAACATGAGCATGAAGCTGTATTGATCTTATCTGATATCAATATGCCGGGTATGAGTGGGCTTGAATTATTAGAACATATCAAGCAAAAATATCACAAGCCGCCTCCGGTGGTAATGATGATAACGGCTTATGGCGATGGAGAAAATCACAGAATTGCTCAGGAACTTGGCGCAGATGATTTTTTAACCAAACCAATTGATTTTAAATTATTGAAAGAAAAACTTAAACTTTAAATACTAATGGCAAAAATATTAGTGGCAGATGATGAACCGGATCTTGAGATGCTCATCAAGCAGAAGTTCCGTCAGAAGATAAGAGAGAAGGAATATGAATTCATTTTTGCAATTAATGGGAATGATGCTTTAGAGAAAATCAAACTGCATAATGACATCGACATACTTCTGAGTGATATCAATATGCCGGAGATGGACGGGCTGACGCTTCTCAGCCATATCAATGAATCGAGTCCGCTCATAAAATCGGTGATCGTTTCTGCTTACGGTGACATGGATAACATTCGGACAGCTATGAACCGAGGAGCATATGACTTCATTACAAAGCCAATAAATTTTGAAGACCTTGCTGTAACAATTGAAAAAACGATCAGCTATGTTACTCAGATCCGTGAAACGCTTAAAGCGATAAAGGAAAATAATATACTGAAAATGTATGTTGATGAAACCGTTTTGAAATTTATGGGCAGTCATGAGTATGAATCCTCATTAATGATGAATGAAAGCGTGGAGGCGACGGTGGCATTTATTGACATATGTAGTTTTACTTCAATCAGTGAAAATGAATCTCCGGACATAGTTGTGAAATTATTAAACAATTACTTTGATGTTATTGTAAATGAGATCATTGCACAAGGCGGCTACATAGATAAATTCATCGGTGATGCTATCATGGCTGTCTTCCGGGGTGATTTTCATCTGGACAGGGCTATCGATGCATGCCTGGCTGTAAGGACTAAAATAGATAAGACACCTGCAGTTTCAGAAAATATTTCATTTAAACCAAAAGTGTCTATCGGTCTCAACAGCGGTGAAATGATCTCTGGTAATATAGGTTCTGCCAGTCTTCGGCGTTTAGATTATACAGTGATCGGAGATACCGTAAACACTGCGCAACGCCTACAATCTATTGCAAAACCTGACCAGATAGTGATCAGTGAAACAGCTTACAAGAAAGTAAAAGAATCTTTTGACTGCCGGAAAATCGGAGATATCAGTTTGAAAAACAAAACCAATCCGGTGAATGTTTATGAAGTGATGGATTGATCTGATTTTAGATTTTGGAATGGCGAAAGATTATTTTAAAATTAGATGTATTGAATGGCGAATTTTAATTATTCAAATTTATGAAGACTTCTTTTTAAGTCAAGAACGTCAAAGGCGAAACTCTAGACGCGAAACGTGAAACACCTGCCTCCGAAGGAATATTTTTTATAAACAAATTTTTTTTATTCGCGCAGTGT
>JBDSYA010000093.1:0-14771 GCA_039925865.1 Ignavibacteria bacterium | reverse complement strand
AGCCGACATAAAAAAATTTACCGGTAAAAGTAATCAAAGAGATGATCTTACTTTTCTTATTGTTCAGAGGAATTAACTAAAAATACTTGAGCAAAATAAATAAACCTTTAGTCGGAATAATCATGGGCTCGGATTCTGATCTTTCTGTAATGCAGCAGGCAGCAGAAATACTGGATGAATTTAAAATTCCATTTGAATTAAAGATTACATCTGCTCACAGAACACCCGATCTAATGGCAGTTTATTCTAAGAATGCTTATAAGCGCGGAATTAAAGTGATTATAGCAGGAGCAGGCGGTTCCGCTCATCTTCCCGGTATGAGTGCTGCATATTCTCCTGTTCCCGTGATCGGAGTTCCCATAGAAACTAAGACTTTAAAGGGACTTGACTCACTATTGTCAATTGTGCAAATGCCTTACGGCGTCCCCGTTGCCACGGTGTCAATTAATAATGCTAAAAATGCGGCTTTACTTGCTCTTCAAATATTAGGAACATCAGATAAAAAAATTTTAGATAAAGTGATTAAATTCAAAGAGCGTATCAGGAAAGAATCTGAACAGAAAAATGTTCAGAGGGTCTGAAGCAAGATTCGGATTTTATATAAAATTCACAAATAAAAGTAATTATTTTGAAGATCATTTTAAGATTAGCTTTTCTGTTAATAATATTTTATTCAGCAAATACTTTTTCGCAGGTAAAAAGTATTGATTCCGAACGGCTTGTAAAAATGATGGAAGGATCATTCAGCAGTGAGGAGCAATCAAAAAACGATTCGGATTATCTGGACATACGGCTTCATATGAAAAGGATATGGACAGACAGAACTGACGGCAAATGGCTTTATGTTGAACAGGCATCAGCGTCTGCCGTGAATAAACCTTATCGCCAGAGGGTTTACAGAATTACTAATACATACGAGGGCAGATTTGAAAGCACAGTGTTTACTATAAATGATCCGTTAAGATTTACAGGAGAGTGGAAAAATGAACACGCGCTATCGGGTCTTACACCGGATTCACTGAGTATAAGGGAAGGATGCGCGGTTATACTCACACTTATGAACGATGGCGGCTATGAAGGAGGCACAAAAGGTAAAAAATGCCTTAGCGAATTGCGAGGTGCAAAGTATGCGACTTCGGAAGTTAATCTATCACAGGAAGGAATATTAAGCTGGGACAGGGGATTCGACGAAAATGATATACAGGTCTGGGGAGCGGTAAAGGGTGGATATTTTTTTAAAAGATTGGAGCAATAAATATTGCATACAATTTAAAAAGCCGGGAAGATTTATCCCCAATGCCATTAAGTTAAGGATCAGAGCTGATAAACTTCCGAAGTATTATTTAATGCGCTCCAAAGATTTTAAAATATTAATTGAGACTTCGAAAGTTTTTGTTCTTAACGTAATGGCATTAGGTTTATCCCGGCTTTTAGCATCAGGCCCTTCGTCCAACAGGTTATCATCTTATCATTTTACTAAAGTCATTTTCTTTGTATCAGAGAATCCATTTGATTCAATTCTATAAAAATAAATTCCGCTCGGTAACACAGAACCGTTAAAGATAACATTATACGTACCAGCTGTTTTATATTGATTAACGAGCGTCGAAATTAACTTTCCTGTAATGTCATAGACAGTGAGCTTTGAAAACCCATCTTTAGGCAGATCATAATGTATTATTGTTTCCGGATTAAAGGGATTGGGAAAATTATTACTACTGATCTTTTGAGAGAAATCTACAGACTTTTTATTCTTACTAGCTCTCCAAGCCACAATATTTTCAGATTGTTTGAAAACAACTACAGTATTTCCGGCCTGTGAAGTAATGGATGTATATTCACCTTCAGTTACATTGCTAAGAGTAAATGAATTTTCACCGCATGGAATATTTTTATTTAATGGATTTATGGTTGAGACAACAAGTTCATTATATTCTGACGTTACCCAGGAGAGTTGAATATTGCCTGTTCCGGAAGATACCCCTTGCTGATTTCTTTCAGAAGGAAGAGTTCTTATAAAAGTGTTTTTCATTTTATCACATGAAACCTTCATGCCCTTTTCTCCACCCATTGTAATATTTCCGTTTGGACCAAACCCTATTCCATACACCGAATGTTCGTTATTTCTCTGATCATTCCAGAATACATATGTATTGGTATTGTCGCCGGTTATCAGAGGTTTGAATTGATATGAAATTTCGTCAACAATATGCATCCAGACCATATCTAAATTTTTATCCAGTTTGAATATCTTTATAAAGCTGTCCTGATCGCGGTCCCATTGATCCAGAGCGATAATAACTGAGTTGTTATGAGACGATATTATATTGTGATTATAAAAAGAAAACTTCCGGTTATCAGTATTAGATTCGCTTCTTTTATAAGTTCCAGTTTGATTTTGCATGTTTGATTCAAAGTTTTTCATTTTAATTCCGTAATTACTGTGGACAAGCTTTCCTCTGCTTTTATCATAAGCCAGATTACCATCCACATTTATCCTGTCAGCGAAGAGATCTAAAGTAAATTCAGGATAATTTCCTGAAAATCGCTCATCGAGCCAGCAAATGAATATACTATTATACCCATCACATGTTATTGTGGGTTTTCGCTGGTCATGTAATTCCGCACATACGATCTTCTCTTTTCCATTATTCCAAATTATGTTTCCATCAAGATCTATCTTTTGAGCATGAATATCAAAATTGTCATCGTTAAAACTTTCCCAGCAGACAGCAACGGTGTTATCATTTGTCAAAACAGAAGCCGGGCTGTAGCAATAATTATTCCGGATAGTCGATAATGGCAATGGTGAATTCATCATGCTTCCGTCCGAATAAACCTTTGCAAAATAAATTTCCCGTGAACTGGAAAAAGTTTTGACATATATCACCAATGCACCTCCTAAATTATCGGAGTATAACATCGGGTAATCAGTATCCGGATTAAATACCGGGCCAATAGAAGAATCTATACTTATTCCGTTATCAGTCCATTTTAGTAAACCGTCAAGACCCAGCTTTTGTATTCTGATTGATCCGCCGTTTGCCGCGTCCACCCAGCAAATTATAGTGCCATCATCAATGATACCTGCCTTTGATTTTATTGAAGCCGGAAGATGCTTTGGACTTATACTTTTTGTGATTGGTATGATCTCAGATCTTATCTGCTTATTAGAATTGAAGAATAAGCACAAAGCTAAAAATGCCAGAATTAAAATTTTTTTCATTGTGTGATTTTTTTAAGTTAAAATAATTGTTTGTGATAAATTTTCATCTTTGAATTTTATGATAAACAATTTTGAAGCGCGCCTTCAGATGTAATTAAAATTTTTATCATCTTCATTAACGAATTGAGCAAAGCTATTAACATTAATGAATTTTGTCAAATTGTAAAATTTACTATTTGTGAAAAAATAAAATTGATCAGGGTAAAGTATTGTAAACAGGCGGTTTGAGAGCATGACAATCATAAAAACAAATTTCATTATAATCTCAGCAAATAAATTTTTGTAGTTATTTAATTAAAAGGAATTTGCCTGAATCTAAAATAATACCATCTGCCTGAGCTGTAAAAAAATAAACACCACCGGAATATTCAACAGCATTCCATATTAATCGGTATGAACCTGCAGCCTGAACGGAATTAATCAAAGTTGTGATTTCTCTGCCAATGGCATCATAAATTTTGATAGTAATAAAACTGTCAGCAATCAGGCGGTAAGCAAACAAAGGCTTTTGATTGAAGGGGTCCCGGTGATAAACTGACATGAATTTATCAGTATACCCATCCAATGTTTTTTTAATTTTTGAAACATCAGGTAAAGATCTTAATACAGATCCAAATTCCCCAAAGACAAACAATTCCTTGTTATAGATGCCGGCTGAGTAAAAGGTATTGTAAGTAATACTTGTCGTCTTACTCCATATTAGCCCACGGTTTGTCGATACTATTATTGTTCCATTTTCTCCTGAGGCAACAGCAACGCCGGAGGAATATTTAATGGAATTCAGATTTGAATATGATCCGCTGAAAATATATATCCAGTCTGTTCCACCATTAATTGTTTTATAAATAACGCCATTATTTCCGGCAACCATTCCGTTATCTGCATCTGAAAAACTTATTGAATTAAGATCTTCTCCGGAAATTTTAATAACTGTCCAGTTCATTCCTGCATTACTGCTTTTTATAAGATTTCCATTTTTGCCGGAGATTATTATGATGTTATTATTTATAATTTCTATTGAAGTTAAACTTCCAATGTTAGGTGCATCAAAAATATCAAACCATTTCTCGCCGCCATCAATTGTTTTTAAAATTTTTGCATTCTGATTACTCTCATTTCCACAGGCTGCAAAACCGGTATTGGTATTTGTAAATTTTATATCGTAAATATTATAAAAAGTCCCGCTAGTTTTAGTCGGCCAGGATACACCCGCATCGGAAGTCTTCATGATAACTCCGGAATCTCCTGCTGCATAACCTGTATTTTGATCAATGAAGTATAAAGTATGCAAAGTTCTGTCGGTCTCACTATCAAGATTCAACCAGCTAAAACCTGAGTTTATAGTTTTTATAATGGAACCTTGTTCACCCGAGCAATACCATGTCTTATCATCCAGGAAATAATGCCCATAAATATCTTTTTTATTTCCGGATAATACTTGCCAGCTTTCACCAATATCAGTACTTTTAATAATTGTTCCTCCGGCTCCGGAAATAATGACAAGGTTTTCATCAACAATATTAATTTCTTTCATTACTCCGGCCTTTAAATAAGTTGGTCTAAAGTCTGAATTTATAACCCAGTTAATTCCGCCGTTTGCAGTCCTTAAAATTGTTCCGGCATCAGTCACAATAAATCCTGTATTTGAATTGAGGAAATTCATATCACTTAAAAGGTCAACACTCCCTTCGAATAAATAAGGAAGCTCTAAAGAATATCTAACCCAGTTAACACCGCTGTTAATTGTTTTGTATATACTTCCTGAAGGTGATTTGCCTGCTGCAATAATATTATTACTATCATGCTGAACTATTCCAACTATCTGGCACGAAGGCATAATATTCACGTTTTGATTGATCCAGTTAATACCGCCATTAGTTGTTTTAAAAATTATATTGTTACCGCCCGCAACACCTGTGTTGTCATTAATAAAGTTCACACAGAATAAAGGGTCAGTTGTTCCGCATTGCAGCCTGATCCATCTTAATCCGTTGTCAGTGGTTTTTAAAATAGTCCCGCCAAGTCCAACTGCATATCCTGTTTTATATGAAGAAAAAAAAATGTCATTTAGATGTTTCGTTTTGAATTTGATTAGCTTTGTCCAGTTGATTCCACCGTCATCAGATTTTAATATTGTTCCCGATTTTCCTGCAATAAAAAAAGTTTTTTTACCTGTGTGGATTACTTTGTTAAGATCTTCCCGGGTCCCTGACTCCTGTAATTCCCAGGAAGATCCGCCATCAGTTGTTCTGTTGATCGTGCCTAAGATACCTGCACTTATCCCTGTATTATGATTAATGAAATATGTTGAATTAAATTGGTTACCTGAGGGGTAAGGCCGTTGCCAGTACCAGTTGGTTTGTGAATTAGCATTTGATGTTTGTAAAAGTGACGATACACAGATTAAACTTAAGATTGGTAAATGGGAATAGAAATATTTCATAACGATTACTCCTTTAAATAAATAAAATTTACATGAAAGTTCTTATGAACTTCTTTGTAAAAAATAATTTTTAAAGAAATAAATAGTTAAGAATATTCGTTGGTGAGATAAATTTTGGGAGTGCAAAATAAAAGTGTGGCAATAAATTTTAAAAAATGCCACACTATAAATTAATAAATCTTATTTGATGAGAGTCATTTTTTTTGTATCGGTGAAGCTTTCCGTTTCAATTTTATCCGAATGGACCACTATGCGGTAAAAATAAAATCCGCTTGACAAATTATTTCCGTTGAATTCGACTTCATAAGTTCCATGCAGTTGTTTTTCATTTACAAGAACGGCAACCTCATTTCCCAGTAAGTCAAAAACTTTTAAAGAAACATTGCCTGATTGAAGAAGATTGTATCGAATGATTGTATTAGGGTTGAAGGGGTTTGGATAATTTTGGTTAAGAGAATAAGTCTCAGGTATCTTTGATGATATGATTTTTATTCCAACACCTCCTGAATTAGTGTAAAATACTTTTCCAGTCTGGCCTGCTGCCCATCCGGAATTAATATCTGCAAATGTAACGTCATAAAGATCTCCGGTAAACGGTATGGGCTGATTGATCCATGAAGCACCGCCGTCAGTAGTGCGAATGATCTTGCTTGTTCCGACAGCTGTGCCTGTGCTTAAATTATAAAAAAATATTGCAAACAAATTGTTTGAAGTACCGGAATTAAGAGGAGTCCAGTTAACGCCACTGTTAGTAGTTTTTAAGATCACTCCGCTGTAACCGGCAGCAAAGCCTGTATTAGTTTCAGGAAAATAAATGCTGCGAAGATTTTCGGCAGTGCCGCTTGAATGCGCTATCCAGTTATTACCGCTGTTTGTTGTTTTTAAAATTGTTCCATTGAAGCCGGCAGCAAAAACAAGATCACTCGTTATCAGAGTAATGCATGCCAGTTCCACATTGACTCCGCTGTTTTGTGTTGTCCAATTATTTCCTGTATTGGTTGTCCTGATGATCACGCCGTTTTGACCTGAAGCAAATCCCGTCTGAGAATCTGTGAAATGGATATGAACAAGATGCTCAGTAGTATTGCTTATTTGAGTAGTCCAGTTGATTCCTGCGTTTGTCGTTTTCAATATTAAACCCGACTCTCCTACCACCAGACCTGTAGTGGCATTGATAAAAAATAAATCTCTGAGAAAACGGGTAGTTCCGGTTGTCCGAATATGCCAGGTTTCGCCGTGTGTTTCTGTATGAAGTATAGTGCCGTTTGTACCGGACACAAAACCCGTTTGTAGATTCGGGAATGAAACCCCGAGAAGCGTTTCATTTGTACCTGTTGTCTGCTGTATCCATTGAGAATAACTTTGAGAACAAATCAAAGTAAAGATAATCAGTGAAGTTATTATTTTCATTTTAAAATTTTATTTTATACTACGTGACCTTATTTATCAATGTTACTTTAGGAGTGTCATTCTTTTAGTTTCAGAATAACTTCCTGCAGAAAGCTTATAAAAATATATTCCGCTTGATACACCCTCAGCATCAAAAGAAATTTCATAATTTCCCGCAGGTTGTTTTTGACTGACCAATGTTACTATTTCTTTTCCTGAGATACTATAAACTTTTAATGAAATAAAATTGCTGACAGATAAACTGTAACTGATATTAGTTGTTGGATTAAAAGGATTTGGATAATTCTGGTTGAGAGTGAACTGACCGGGCACTGTGTTTGTAACATTCTGAATTCCGGAAATAATGCCAACACCTTCGGTTGCATCATAAAAATTATTCAATGCAACATTGGTGAATGTTTCCCGAAGTCCTCTCGGCCAAATTATTACAAGTGAATCTAGTACTGTTGCATTGCCAAAACCAAAATGAACATTAAGCATATTCATTGAATTAAAAGAATTCTGTGAATTAATTTCACGAAGCTGCCATGTCGGAACACCGTTGATCGTTGCCTTTGCTTTGACTCTTGTTCCTAATGCAGATTTGTTTGAACGGCCGCTAACGGGTCCTGAACCTATGCATTTTAAATTTACCCATTTGTTTCCATTGGTCAGATCATTTCTGTATAAGCCTTTTGAATTTGTTGTACCGGAAACATATAGATCAACTGAACCGTTATTATCAAAATCTCCTGCAGTTGCTCCGTAATTTCCACCGGCGGTGAGCACAACTGAAGTTGTATCGATCCTTGTAAATGTTCCGTTGCCATTGTTATTATAATATTTTGCAGCCTGATTAACTTCACGGGTTACAAAACAATCAAGATCACCATCGTTATCAAAATCAGTCCAGAGATTTGCAAGATACTGACCTGCGTCAGAAACAATTGTTCCAACCTGCGCTTCAGTCATTCTTTCGTATGTTCCGTTATTATTTCGGTAGAGCATATTTGGAACACTTGAATAATTTGTGATAAACGCATCGAGATCACCGTCATTATCATAATCAATTAAATTCCAGTTCTGACCATCGTGATCATCAGTAGTAAGCGGCGGAAGGTTTAATCTTACAAGATTTGCGGTTCCTGTTTCAATAAAAGTATTTTTGTAAATGTAATCCGGTGAAGGACTACCGCCCGGACCTACACCAATGAACAGGTCTACATCGCCGTCCTGATCATAGTCTGACCATATTGGAATTGTGAAAGGTGCGAGTGTGTCAGTTAGTCCTGGAAAATTTAATCTGCTGAATGATCCATTACCATTATTCAGATAAAATCTGTTTGGATGTGTCACTACACCAAAAGTATTGGCCGCAGTTATAAACAGATCCGCATAGCCGTCGTTATTAAAGTCCGCCCAAGAACAACCCCAGCCTGTATTATAATTTGAATCACCTATTTCGCCCGCCACTATTTTACTCATTAACCCGCTGCCATCATTTTTATATAAAAAAGAATTCGGTCCGCTTGTTGAAACTACATAGCAGTCAATCAGCCCGTCGTTGTTGTAGTCAGCCCACGAGTTGCCGAGATTAGGTGTTTGACTTCCCATTGCAGTTTCGAGTTTCATGAAATTCCCGCCGCCGAGATTTTTGTAAATTGCTTTTCTGCTGACGAAGAGATCAAGCTTTTTGTCATTATCAATATCGATCCAGCTGCAGCCGATATAATTTCCTGTCAGCGCGTCAGTTACAATAGGATTATTTGTATCGGTAATTTTTACAAAGCTCTGCGCAGAAAGATTTGAAGAGATGATCATCCCTGCTATGAAAATAATGAAAAATTTTATCGAGGATTTTTGGAAAGTTTTAAATTGGAACATGCTGTCTCCTTAGTTTAAGTTATACAAAACTAAGGAAGTATTGTGGCTAAAGGTATCTCACAAGTATATGGTTTTGAGGGGAGGAAAGTTTTAGCCTTATTTCATTCACGCATCTTTAGTATAAGGTCGTTACAAACTCTGTCAATTGTTCTCTGATCATTTCGTTGGTGGTTCAACTATTTTCCAAAAAGAATTTTTTCGGGTGACTTTGCCATTACTAAACTCCCAAAGATCACAACCTCTCACATTCACACTGACGCCGGAAGTTGTAGTTCCGGTAAGTGTCCACTCTGATACTCCCATACTTTCATCGGCTGAAATCCAATGCCGGTCTTCACCATAGTGAACATCAGGAATTCCTTTGAAGCGGCCTGCGAGCGCTTGCCTCACCTGCACCTTTCCGATGAAGCGTTGGCCCCATGGTTCAGGTCCCTTTGGAAAATCAAATGAGCAATCATCGGAGAAGAATTTCATTATCGCATCAAGGTCATGTCTGTTGAATGCCTCAAGGATTTGTTTTAAAGTTTCTATAGTGACTTTCATTTCTTGTGAGTTAATTTAAGCTTACAGAGTCTGAAGACTGTTTCAAGTTGTTATAACCAGGCAATAAACAGCCATATAATTTTTATTCGGAAAGTTTATAAATAAATTCTTCAATTTCTGTTTGTCGTGCATTAGCAAATCCTTTATCCTTTCCTATCTTCTGAAAACCGCATTTCTCTAAAACTTTTTGTGAACCATAATTATCAAATGCAACATGGCCATAGATAGGTCTGATTTGTACAAGTTTCAAAAAATCTTTAAGTGCAGTTGTAGCAATTCCTTGCCCCCAAAATTTTCTGTCTATCCAATAAGTAATTCCAGCTTCATTTTCCATTACAAACTTTGCAATACTACCTGCTATTTCATCATTTACTTTTATAGTCTGCATATTTATTGTCGGGTCAGTTAAATGCTTTGAATACTTCTTAATGAAAGCATCTTTGTCGTTTGGGTTTTTAGATGTAAAAGCTGCCAGATAATTTGCCTCTTTATCAAGTTGAAATTGAAAAAATGAGTTTAAATCATCTTGCTCTGTTTTGACTAATGTGATTCTATAGTTTATCATTATTTTACAATTTTTTTGGTTGAGGTTGGTCTTACAATTACCGCTAACAATATAATTATACACTGTAAAACAAAAAACATTGAAAACATGAAGTAATCTAATAAGATGAATAAGATGAATTAAGATGTTTTACAATAAATCTTAAAAGTGAGATGCGGGAAATAAATTTAAAAGTATGAAAACAGATTAGCTGACTATTCTCTCTTTAAGAGCCTTCGCAACAGCTTCAGACTTGGAATGAACATGAAGCTTGTAATAAATATTTTTGATGTGATGCCGGACAGTGCCAACAGTAATGAAAAGTTTGTATGCAATTTCTTTGTATGAATGTCCTTTGCAGAGCTGATCGAGAACGTCAAATTCTCTTTGAGTAAGTGTTGTTTCGGTTTTCTTTTGAAATGACGAAACGACTAGCTTTGCGATCTTGTAAGACATCGGAGCGCCGCCGTCGTAAATCTCTTTGATGGAATCAATTATCTTTTCATCGGAAGCACTTTTATCAAGATAGCCGCAAGCGCCGGCAGTCAGTGCCTGGAAGACAAGCGAAAGATCTTCATGAACAGTGAGCATGATCGCATCGATCTTAGGATATGTGTCTTTGATCTTTTTGACACCTTCAATGCCTGATATACCGGGAAGCTGAATATCCATCATTATCACATCGGGCCTATTTTTACTCAGGTCCGCGATCGCACTTTCGCAATCCCCGTATGAACCTATGCATTTGAAGCCTTCGGCTTCATTAATAAGATCTTTAAGCGCTTCACGAATAAGTTTATCGTCTTCTACAATTGAGACATTGATCATTTAAACAGTTACTAAATTTGAGATAGTTGTCTTGAGCCTGATCTTTGTTCCTACAGTTTGTTCACTATAAATATTTACATTAATATTGATCTGCTTTGCCCGTGAGAAAATATTCTTAAGCCCGTAACCTTTAGGGCAGTTATCTATGTCAAATCCAACTCCATCATCTGACAGCAATATTTCAATATCGTCATCATAAAGCGTGAATTTTAAATTCACATTTTTACAGCCCGCATATTTTAAAATATTATTCATACCTTCTTTGAAAATGTATATCAAGTGACGCTTGCTGTTCATAGATAGTACGATATTTCTTAACTCGTCATTTATTTCTTCAGTATAAAATTGCATTCCGGTATTTTCAAAAAGTTCATTACCGAAATCTCTGAGCCTCACCGCAAAATCATATAACGAATCTTCCTGCGGGTTCATTGCCCATATCAAATCTTTAGCACCACTCTGAAGACTGTTGGAAGTTTCGATAATGCTGTTGAGATCCTGTGTAAGTCCGTTCGCCGTTGGTCTAAGCTTTTTGTTTATGCGGCGGCTGTACATAGATATTCGGGTCAACTTATGCCCGAGTTCATCATGATAATCTCTCGATGCCTGTTCACGCATGAACTCTCTTTCCTTCTCTTTTATTTTTTCAAGTTTAATTAAATTCCTGACCCTGTTCCTAACTCTTAAATTTTGAACAATGATAATTAAACCTGCTGCTGCAATTATCAAAAGAATATAAAACCACCATGTATTCCAAAACGGTGGATTAATTTTAATATTTATTGAGGCGGGCTGCTCGTTCCATACTCCTTCTGAATTAGTTGCCTTAACTTTAAAAATATATTTTCCCGGATCAAGATTTGTATAAATAACTTCATTACTGTTTTCATTTTGAATCCAGTCTTTGTCAAACCCTTCGAGCATATAGGCATACTTGATACGTTTTGGTTTTGTATAATCAAGTGATGCATAACTCAGGCTGATCACATTTTCATTATATTTTAATTCGATTTCTTTTGATGATGAAATATCGGATTCAGTTTTTCTGTTACCGTCATATTTTGTAAATGAAGTAAGAATTACGGGGGCAACAAGTTTATTTTCAATCATATTTGGATCGATGATGTCATAGCCGTTAATTCCTCCAAAAACAATTTTACCGTTTGTCATTTTGCAATATGATCCGGTATTAAACAAATTACTTTGCAGCCCGTCATCGGCAAAATAATTTTTAAACAAATTTTTCCCAACATCAAAACGGGAAATTCCTTTAAATGTACTAAGCCATAAATATCCTTCGTTTCCTTCTACAATGCCCGCTATCACACTGTTTGAAAGACCGTCTCTTTCATTATAACTAAAAAATGTTTCAGATTTTCTGTCAAAAATATTCAATCCACCCCCGGTTCCGATCCAAAAATTTCCGCTCTTATCTTCACAGAATGAAAAAACATAATTGCTGCTGATAGTTTTTGGATTAGCCGGATCCTGCCTGAAAATTTTAAATTGTCCGGTTGTCTTATTAAATTTATTCAATCCTGTGTATGTGCCAATCCAAAGCTGATGCTCGGCATCTTCATAAATTGATAAGACTGTATTTTCACTTAAGCTGTTTGGATCATTTTCATCATGTTTGTAATGAGTGAAATTTCCGGAATTTTTATCAAGCATGTCCAGCCCATTCCCGGTCCCTGCCCATAATGTACCTGACTTGTCGGCATAAACTTTAAGAATAGTGCTGCCGCTTAATGAATTACTATCTTCCGGGTTATTGTAAAATCTTTTAAACTTTTTTGTAACGGGATCAAATTTATTCAGGCCATCATTTGTACCGATCCATATCCGACCTTCAGGGTCTTCTGTAATTGAGTTTACTTCATTGTTGCTTAAACTATTGGGATTTTTATTTTCAAAAAGATAAGTGTTAATATTATTTCCATTTTTATCAATGAGCTCAAGCCCGTTTGTTGTACCTGCGTAAATCAATCCTGATTTGCTTTCAAGAATACTCTTTACATTATTTCCTGGCAGGAAGTTTTTAAATTTTTCAGGGGATTCGTAAATCTTATGCAAGCCTTCAAGATAAGTACTGATCCACAATACTCCTGACCTGTCTTTTGTAAAGGCAAGCACGCTGCCCTGTGATTTTCTTTCGGGATAAATAAGGATCTGTTCAAATTTATCAGATGACTTATCAAATCTGCTTAAACCATTTTGTGTTCCTATGAGAAGATGATTCGAATTCTCTTTTTCAAGAGAGAAAATATAATTGTTTTTCAGGGCGGATGGATTTGTAGAATCACTTTCATATCTCAGGAATTCTTTTTTGTTTTTATCAAATTTATTTAGTCCGCGGCCTGTAGATACCCATATGATACCGTTTTCATCCGGCAAGATTGAAGTTATTGAATTACCATTTATACTTTTTTTATTTAAAGAATCGTGTTTAAAACTTAAAAAAGTTTCTTTTACCCTGTCAAATAAATTTAAACCTCCGCCTATCGTTCCAATCCATAAATTACCATCATTATCTTCTGCAATACTTCTGACATTATTTCCGCTTATGCTTCCCTCTTTCAGAGTATCAGTTTTATAAATTGTGAATTTATTATTCTCAAATCGATTAAGCCCGCCGTCACCGGTTCCAAACCACATTATGCCTTTGCTATCCTGAAAAATTTCCCACACATAATTACTACTGATACTATTTTTATTGTAAGGATCATTTAAATATCTGATGAAAATTTCATTTTGCCTGTCATATTTATTTAAGCCTCCATTATAAGTACCTATCCAGAGATTTCCATTTGTATCTTCGCAGAGGGAAATAATATCGTCATTAGACAGCGAATTGGGATTAAGAGCATCGTAACGAAATGTTTTATATTTGACCCCGTCATATCTCACAAGTCCAAACATTGTTCCAAACCAGATAAAACCTTTACTATCCTGTATTATAGTGAAAATCAGATTGTTAGAAACCCCTTGTTCAAGAGACAGATGCTCTACATTTAAATTATTTTGAGAACGTGAAGTTTGAAATAGTGAGAGTAAAATGGAAGAGGTAAGAAATATTTTTAAAATAATATTCATAACGAAAGTTATTAATATCAACTATATAAAACAATCTCATATATATGAGATAAGGAAGGAGAAATGGTTTTTGTTCAACTTTGTTTAGTGTCGCAAACAAAAAACAAATCAACTTATTTTTTCATTTTTATTTGTCAAATAAAACATAAGAATAGATCTTAAACGCAGTTTCCGCCGTTGTTGGTGTTCCAAAAGTTTGTGTGAAGACTTTTTAAGATATATATAAATGAGTACAAGCAAACTTTTGGTCACCAACAACAAAACCCGAATCAAGTATATTCTCACATTCCCTCTTAAAGCCATCCGGAATTAAAATTGATATGTTATGAGACTAAGATTATTATTAAATTTGTCTCTGGAATATTCAACCGATACTTATGATAAAAAACTTTTTTTTTTCACCGCAACAATTCTCGAATGGAAGCACATCTTAAATCCGGATAAATACAAAGATGTAATTATAGAAAGTTTCAAATTTTTAGTCAGAGAAAAACGTGTTAGGATTTTTGCATTTGTAATTATGCCAAACTATTTTCATACAGTCTGGAAAATAAATGAGTCATTGGAAAAATCAGATTTTCAAAGAGATACCCTGAAGTATACGTCGCAGACAATATTGAGAGACTTAAAATTGAATCATACTGAAATACACAATAAACTGTACGTGGGAGCGAAAGACAGGAAGTACCAATTATGGGAAAGGAATCCGTTGTCTGTTCCACTGTTAACTCAAAGAGTTGTTGAACAAAAAATAAACTACATACATTTTAATCCGGTGCATCCGAGATGGAAATTGGTCGATGAGCCACATCATTATAAGT
>JBDSYA010000092.1:0-6604 GCA_039925865.1 Ignavibacteria bacterium | reverse complement strand
TTATGATCTCATCTTTTGTATAGCCTCTTTCGACAAGCCTCTTTGTAAGTTCAGGATAACAGCTCGCGTCATAGAGTTCATTTGGAGGAGTGATGCCTCCGTCAAAGTCAGAGCCAATGCCGATGTAATCAACTCCGACAAGATTCTTTATGTGATCTATGTGGTCCAAGACTTTCTCAATTGATGTTCCGCCAAGAATATTTTTATCGGAAAGAAATTTATTCCGCTCTTCATTAAATTTTATCAGATCATCTCCATACTTTTCGTTCAGGGCATTAAGTTCATCAGGATATTTCTGATATGCATTTAATGTCCGGTTTTTCTTTGCATCTTTATCAAGAAACTCATCATAAAAATTAATTCCGATATACCCGCCGTTCTTTGAAATAGCTTTGATCTGTTCGTCCGTCAGATTTCTGAAATGCGGATTGATCGAATAACAATTTGAGTGTGAGGCAATAATAGGATTACTGCTTGTTTCGATCACATCCCAAAAACCTTTTTCACTTAAATGTGAAACATCAACAAGCATTCCGACCTCATTCATTCTTTTAATGACCTGAACTCCAAATTCAGAAAGTCCGCCGCTCTTACCATTTTCGACTGACTCTTTTGCTGATGTGGAAATAAAATTTGAATTGTTCCATGTGAGACCAATATATCTTACCCCCAGCTCATATAACCTGTCTATGTTATCAAGATCTTTTCCAATAACTGTCCCGCCTTCAATACCTATTAATCCGCAAACTTTTTTCTCATTTGTGATTCTGATGATATCCTCATAATTTTTTGCGAATTGAAATTCAGAATAATTTTCAGTTTCAAAACTATTTAACCTGTCGATCTGAGAAAGTGTAAATCCGTAAGACCTTTTTACTTCCTTCATTGGGATCCACACAGCAAAGATCTGAACATCAACTCCCCCGGCTTTATATCTGGGAAGATCGGACTGAGTGAAACTATTTCTCTGATTGAATGCTGCGCCCTGATCGTAAACTTTCCAGATGAAGTCGTTGTGAGTGTCAATGAGGATGGCATCGTAATGAAGATTCAGATAATTGGTATTTAAAGAAGTATCTTTTGAAGAAGATTGATCGGTCAACTTTATTTCTGTATTAACTTTTTGAAAATTTGTTTCTGAAATATCTTTGCTTTCATTTCTGTTCTTTGGCTCAGCATTATTTTTTATTTCTTCTTTCAGAAAAATTCCATTGTTGAATAAAATTACAATTGAAATAAGAACAAAAGCAAAGACCAACATGGATTTAGAGAATTTCATAAATAAAATAACAGCAGTTATGATCTGAAAAATTTACGCAGCCAAATCTGTGATACAAAAAATCTGTGCAATCCTTAAATCAGTTAATCTTAGGTCCGATTCTGCGGTCAATATTCAAGATCATCTTTCATAAAAGCAGAGTTGTCAGTATTTATAGCTACTTTAGCCACTTCGAACTGGCTTTCCTGAACATAAAATTTTATCGGCCTTTTCAAAGCGATCCTTCCTAGTTCTGTATTGAACGTCTCCATTGTCATGGAAATATTATAATCTCCTGTAACGGTAAAAGGTATTTCTTCATCTGTGAGTTTTGCTCTGACCAAACTTGCTTCCATTGGATCATAGGTAACAAATACTTCAACTAATTTATTATCCATAAATTATTTTGCTAACTGGTTAAAGTTCAACATAGGTACAAGCTTTTGATCATAAGGTGCAATCACAAAAGAATTGTTAGGAGAGTTTACAAGCTCTTTTAGTGTTTCAATATATTTCCACTGCAGATATGAATTGCTTATAGTACTGTTAATTATTTTCTGAGCTTCAGCAACACCCTGTGCTTCAACAGTTTTTCTTTCAGCTTCCTGTCTTTCTTTTTGAAGGACATAGACCATCTGCTGAGCTCTTTGTTCCGCAGCGATCTTTTCATCAATTGCTTCCCTGACTTTTTGCGGCAGCTCAACATTTCTCAGTAAAACTTTTTCAAGAATTATTCCGCGTCCTTCAAAAGATTTCTCGAGTTTTTTTGCAACGTCATTAACATAGTCGTCCCGTTTTGATGAATAAATATCAGTCGCAACAAAATTAACAGCAATATCCCTGATAGCAGTTCTTATTGCAGGCCTTACAATCTTTGCCTCATAATCCGATCCTATGGTTCTCAGTAAATTTGGTGAATCATCTGCACTAACCCGGAACCAAACTGTTACATCAAGCAGTAATGTAAGCCCGTCCGATGAAAGTGTCTGGATCGGGTCGCTCTTAATAGTCTGATCATCTCTGACATCCTGATCGTTTGCGCCGCTCATTGTATATGACTGAGTTTTTATATCAAGCTTTTGAACTTCCATCAGAGGATTAACAAAATTCAGTCCGCTTCGCAAAATTCCTTCCTGTATATTACCGAATAATATCTGCACACCAACCTCTCCCGGTCCTATTTGCACTACCGAAGAAAATAATATTACCAAAAGAATTCCGATCCCCGCTACAATTCTCAGTATCCCTAATATTTTTTCGATCTGTGGGTTGTTCCTGAACTGAAGATTATTTTGCAGCTGCTTTCTGATTAATGTAATTACAATTATTGCAACAATTAAAAATATTATAAATGCTATCATGTCTGTTTTTTAAATTTTAAAATATTTTTAAATACTTATGGATCTCTCTGTCATACCCGCAATTTTTAATGCTTCGTTAACATCATTGTGTAATACCGTTACGTGCCCCATTTTCCTGCCTTTGCGCGTTTCCTGTTTTCCATAAATATGTAAATAAGTTTTGCTGTTACTCATTGCTTGTCCTGCTCCGTAAAGTTTTGCAGCTCCGTCCTTTTTTCCTAAAATATTTATCATCACAGCGCACTCTGATGACATTTCAGTATTTCCCAGCGGGAAATTCATCACCGCACGAATTTGATTTTCAAATTGTGAAGTATAACAACCTTCTATTGTATAGTGGCCGGAATTATGAACGCGCGGTGCAAGTTCATTTACAAGTATTTCATCACCGGTGAGAAACATTTCAATTCCCATTACACCAATGTAGTCTAGTTCAGTTACAATATTCTTCGCAAGATCGCAAACCCGTGTTTTAATATTATCAAATAAATTTTTAGAAGCAATCACAAGATTACAAATATGATCCTTTTGAATTGTCTCAACAACAGGGTAAACTTTTATTTCTCCGTTTTTATTTCTGACAACCTGTGTTGCGATCTCTTTATCAAATCGTATGAAACCCTCACACAATAATTCTCCACGTTTGGATAATATGTCAAGAGCTTCATTGATCTGAGCTTCGTTGTGAATTGTAATATTTCCTTTCCCGTCATAGCCCATCGTTCTTGATTTAAGGATCAGAGGATAATTGTTTTGCTCTGCAAATCGCATGACATCTTCAATGTTTACGATAGGAGCAAAAGGCGCAACAGGAACTCCGATACGTTCTAATGTCTCCTTTTGGAAAAGTTTGTCCTGAATTAGTTTAATAATTTTTGAGGAGGGATAAACATTTTTTCCTGAGCATTCGAGGAATTTAATTTTTTGCGAGTCAATAAATTCATTTTCAAGTATCAGGATATCACACTGATCGCCAAATGTTTTCAGACATTTTTCATCGTTCCAGTCTCCTGTAGTTTCAAAATTTGTCAGCTGGCCTGCCGGGGAATTCGGCTCTTTCGAAAGTATGTGAAATTCAAACCCGAACTTATAACAGGATTCCATAATCATCCGGGCTAACTGGCCACCTCCAAGAATTCCTATTCTCACTATAATTAGTGTGTTTGAAGTTTACGGGAATATCTTCCGAAAAGTATGATGTTAATTCAGCAAACTTTGATACTCTGTTCTGTTACCTAAAATTTTTACAGCTTGCTGAAGCTGGAGATCGTAAAGAAACATCGCTTCGATCTGTTCAGATTCAGTTATTATTCTTTTATTGATCTCGTCAACAACACTTCTGGTAATTTCATCTTTTGCGAGATCGATCTCTTTTTGTTCGCCAAATTCGATTTCATTCTCTATTTTATTTAAATTATTTTGCAGCTCAAGTTTATAACTTTTAGCTGCAGCCAGCAGCTCTATCTCCTTTAACTTTTTTTCTATCTGAGAATCATAAGAAAAGTTTTTTTCAGTAAGGAAATTTTTGAACTGAAGAAAAATATCATCATTAGGGATTACAGATGTTACACCCGGATTTCTTTCAATATAATAATTTGCAAATTTGAAGAACATATCCTTTGACAATAAACCGGTATGAATTTCGCTTTCAGGTTCGATCTTAACTTCAATATCCGGTGCAATGCCGCCATAAGCCTTTACAATTCTGCCTCCAAGTGTTTTAAAATCCGTCTGGTCATATTTGTTCTTATCTACAAACACCCCAAACTTATTCTCCTTAAAATAATTCTTCTCCTGGATCCATCTTCCTGAAGGCGTAAAATATCTTGATCCCGTAATTTTGATCTGAGATTTTTTATCCAGATCTTTAATTTGCTGAACGAGACCTTTACCAAAAGACTTCGAACCTATTACTACTCCTCTGTCAAGATCCTGAATTGCACCCGCAACGATCTCTGATGCAGAAGCTGTTTTATTATTTATTAAAACTGCAACCGGTATATCGCCTGCTATCATCGGATCTTCTTTGGAAAAATATTTTTTTTCTGAATCTGTGCGTTTACCTTTTGTAATTACAAGCAGACTATTCTTTGGTACGATCTTATTTAGAATTCCGATCGCTGCGTCTAAAAGTCCTCCGCCATTATTCCGAAGATCCAGTACTAATCCCTTAAGGTCGCCTGTGGCTTTCATAGTTTTCAATGCATTTTCTACTTCACTTTCGGAAATATTTGTAAATCTGTCAAGCCTGATGTAACCTATCCCTTCAGCTTTGGGCTCTAAGTATCCAAAGTAAGAAACGTTTTTCAAAATTATTTCCTGTCTTGTTAAAATAAAATCGATCAGTTCACCCTCACGGTCTATTTTGACATTCACTTCAGTTCCTACAGGTCCTCTCACAAGGCTTCTCATGTTATCAACTTTTTCACTTCTCAGATCCTTCCCGTCGATCTCAATTAACTTATCACCTATTCTAAGTCCTTTTTTCTGAGCTTCATAACCGTTCATTATATCAGTAATAATTATCATACTGTCTCTGATTCCTACAGTAATGCCAACACCTCCGTATTTTCCGGTCGTAATAAGATCTATTTGATCACGGCTCCTTTCGTCAATATAATTTGTGTAAGGATCAAGAGTTGCAAGCATTCCTTCAATACCTGCTGTTATAAATTTGTCGGCATCAATCTCATCAACATAATTTAATGCGATCTCTTTATAAACCTGGCCGAATAAATCCATGTTGCGGTTTATTTTTTCGTAAATATCGTCGTCACCTGCTGATCCTGTGACTCCGAGAAAGAGCACAATTGCAAATAGAAGCGTTACGGGATATAATTTTAAAAACTTTTCTCTGAACTTTTTCATAATGAATTATTTTTTCTTTTTAAACTTGTTAAGTGAAGAAATGATTTTAAGATTTATTTCATTTTTGGAATTACTCCCGTCTATAACAACGAATCTTTCTTTATTGTTTTCAGCGATCTGAAGATAACCGTTAATTACTTTTTTATAATAAGAGATTTTCTTCTGTTCGATCCTGTCTTCCTTTTTATTCATAAGTTTTTTCCGCCGAATGCTTTCATCTATACTGATATGTATAAGAAAAGTTATATCCGGTATCAATCCGCCGGTTGCGATCCTGTTCACATTCTCAATTATCTTCAGATCGATCTTTCCGCCGTATCCCTGGTATGCAATTGAGGAATCAATGTACCTGTCGCATAATACAATATTTTTTTTTCTCAGATGCGGAATGATAACTTCTTTTGTTAACTGCTGACGGCATGCAGAAAATAACAGGAATTCAGTAAGATACTCCATTTTCAGAATACTTTTATCCAAAATTATATTTCTGATCTTTTCGGATATCTCAGTCCCGCCCGGATCTCTGACTGAAATAGTTTTTTTATTCTTCGCCTTTAAAAACTCTTCAAGAAGTTTAATCTGTGTTGATTTCCCGCTCAGATCAATTCCTTCGAATGTAACAAACATACTCTTTTAAAACTAAATTATACATTTCACCATACAATTTCAAAATATTTAAATAGACCACATACCCACTAATTTACGCCGTTGTTGGTCTTCAAAAAGATTGCATAAGCCTTTTCATAGTAAGGATATTTTATTACAATCTTTTTTGGTGACCAACAACAATGCAGGTTAGTAGAAATTGTTTACTTCAAAAAAGCAATGTTGCAGGTGACCAAAAATTTGCATTAATATATAGATAAGCTCAAACATTATTCGCTGCAAACTTTCGGAACACCTGCAACTGCGGAAAATATTTAAAATAGACCACAGACCTCACTAATCACATTGCATCTATTAATCCACTTTAGGGGGTCAGTTTATTCATTATAAAGTCTGTAATTATTTTTTTAAATTACATAAAGCAACAGTTTTATCGTAAAAGTTTTTTTTGCCACTAATTACACTAATTCATAATACTTTATGAAAATATTTTTGTTATTCTGCTCTTATT
>JBDSYA010000091.1:0-17788 GCA_039925865.1 Ignavibacteria bacterium | reverse complement strand
TATATATTCTAAAATATTCTAATGAAAAACCGGGTTTATTTAAATCCAAATTTTTCATTAGAAATCCTATAAAGCTTTTAAGGCAAAACAACCTGATTGTACTATGCAGATGTACTTCATATCTTTTTCTTTCTGTTTTCTATTTAGATTAATTAAAAAATTAAAACTCAAAAAGTTTTTAACCTTAGTAGAAAAATTAACCAACCACCCATCTTAACCTTATTACCTTATTTTTTTGCCTCAAAGTTTTCCGATAAAATTTTAAATACATTTCGTATTTGTCAACATCAGATTTGATACAGGAAATGCAGAAGCAGAATCCTGCCAGGCAAATTGTGTTCTACATAATCTATTTTCACGATTTGATAATAAGGTAAAATATTTTTATGCTTTATTTTCTACTAAGGTTGATTCCAATTTCTTGAACCATTTTAGCGTAAGATTTTCTTACTTACAATTTAGCTAGTCTAAAAATATTATGTCAACCTAATTGCTATTAAAATATACTACTTATTAGACTGAACTTCTGATGATGTTCATTAGAAAATTTCCCTAATGAAAAATCCGGGTTTATTTAATATTATTTAGTATTAATCCGAGGAAGTTATAAAGTGGATTTTGACGGAATAGATCTGCCAGGTGAAATTTATTATTGCAAAATTAAAACTAATTCTTTTACAGAAATTGAAAAGATCATACTTCTTAAATAATTCTGTCATTCTTAATTTAAAATACTCTGGCTCCGTTAAGATAGGTCATAATAACTTTTTCATTCAGTATATCTTTTGGGCTCATCTCAAAAATATCATTTTCAAGAATAGCGATATCAGCAAGTTTACCAACTTCCAGATTTCCTCTGATCTCTTCTTCGAAAGTGGCATAAGCATTTTGCATAGTGTAAGATTCTAAACAATCTGAAAGAGGAATTCTGTTTTCCGGAAAAAATCCATTATCAAAACCTTCGGCATTACGTGTCATTGCATAAAAAATTGTTTCAAAGGGATTTTCACTGACAACCGGAAAGTCTGTACCAAAACAAACTCTTGCTCCTGTATCAAATAATCTTTTATAATTATGTTCTAAAGCGGGATCCTGAAGTATCTCCAAAGATGTTTTTGCATCGCTGAATAAATGCGCAGGCTGAACTGATGCAATCACATTCAGATCTTTAAATCTCTTAAAATCTTTTTCATTAATATGTTGTGCGTGTTCAATTCTGAACCTGCGGTCCTTCATGCCGTTCTTATTAATTAATTCCTCATTAAGATCAAGAAGTTCACTAACTGCTTTATCACCAATTGCATGAACAGATGACTGAAAACCTGCTTTATCAATTTCAAAAATTGCTTTCATAAATTCACCACTGTTTACATATTCTGTGCGTATTCCGTTATGATTTGAATTTTTATAATTTTCATTCATATAAGCTGTCTTGCTTGACAAAGAGCCGTCATAAAATGCTTTTAAAGAATTGAATTTAATATTGTCTGTCAGTTTTTCAAATTCAGTTTTATATTTGGAAATGTTTGCAAGCTCGGAGAAAGGCAGTCTCGAATCAATTCTCAAAAAAAGTTTATTCTTTTTTAACATTTCAATGTAGATCTCAAGATCTTCAGCTAATGTAATGTCAGAGATTGCCGCAATTCCCATTGAATGAAGTTTGCTCAATTGCTGCAAAGCAATATCAGTTCTCTCTTTTAAAGATGCAGTTGGAATTTTGCCAGTGACAAAATTCATAGCCCTCTCTTTTAGTTCACCAGTTAATCCGTGATCATCTTTTATAAGTTCTTCAGAAGTAAAATTATTCTCCTTGCCAGAAATACCTGACAATTCCAGTGCTTTCGAATTGGCAAATGCTGAGTGCATATCAAACTTGGAAATTATAAGAGGTATATCAGGGCAGATCTTGTCCAGATATTTTGAACTTAAACTAATGTCCTCCTTAAAATTTGAATCCGAATAAAATCCGCCAAATATCCATCTGTTCTTTTTATCTCCGATATATTTTTTAATGCCGGTTTCAATATCGGATTTCGTTTTTGCATTTCTTAAATTAAGCTGTGAATTTACAAGAGATCCTTTTATGAAATGACAATGACCATCTGTAAATGCAGGCAGGACAAGCTTTTTCCTTAGATCGGTAATTTCATCAAACTCGTGTTTAATGTTGTCTGCATCATGATCCGAACCAACAAACGTGATCTTACCGCCGGATGAATCAAATCCAATTGCATTGGCAAAATCATTTTTTCCCAGCCACACTTTTGCGTTCATTAAAATAGTTTTCATGACATCTCAATAATGAATTTTATCTTCTTTTGCTTCCCAGGTTTTAAATACGATATTAGCTTCATCGTTCAGGACCTGATGCATTGGAATTTTCCTTTCATGGATCTTTTTACCTATCTCATCATATAAAAATTCATCGTCAAAATTAAGAGCAGCTGCATCCTGCCTCGTGTTGCCGTAATAAATTCTTTCTATTCTTGCCCAGTGGATCGCAGAAAGACACATTGGACAAGGCTCACAGCTCGTATAAATATCGCAGCCTGCCAACGAGAATGTATTTAAAACTTTACAGGCAGACCTGATCGCTTCCACTTCAGCGTGCGCAGTAGGATCATTTGCGGATGTAACTTTATTAGAACCTTCTGCAATGATCTTTCCATCTTTAACAACTACCGCTCCAAACGGACCCCCATCACCTTTATTAATATTTTCAAGTGAAAGACGTATGGCTTCTCTCATGAATTTTTCAGGCATTTCATTCATAAATTTATTTTTTTTTAAAAGAAATTTAATTTAAAAGATATGATCTCTGAATTCTTTATATTAATGTTATCTCTGAAAAATATTATTGAAAATATAAAAAATCTATTTTTCAGGAAAGCTCTTTTATTTTTTCCAGAAGCCATTCACGGGCGATCGAATTATTGCCGGCATTGATCTCTTTTAATAATATCCCTGCTTCACTCTTGTCCTTCAGCCTTGCTTTAAGCAGCGCGTTAACACACTTAAGGAATTTTAAATATCTTTCATAATGTATGGATAAGACTCCCTGTCTTCTTTTGAGATAATGCTTAGTCGCGTCAATGAGTGATTGCAAAGTCTCATATTGTTCCTGCTCGTAATAAATCTGTATCAGCGTCTCCTTGGACTTTAGATAATAATAGGAGTTACTGTAATTCACCTTGTTAAGCAGGCCGATGGCAGTATCGAAATGTTTTTTATTATAACTGATCATTGCCTTTGCAAGATTAGTCGTGTCTTCTTTAAATTCTTCTTTTAATTTCTCTTTATAACTATCGTAAAACATTTCAACCCAGGCAGTTTTCTTCAGCCTCAGACCTATAATAATTATGCTTATAAAATCAATATCCTGGAAAACTTTCTTTTCTGAATAAAAGCCTTTTCTTTCAAATGTCTTATATATTTTAAAAATACTAAATAGATATTCATGTTCTCCCAAAGCAACTTTATTAAAACCGTAGTTTATTAAAGGATAATAAACCTGTTCCAGTTCATAAATGTCATACTTCCTGATATTTTTTAAGACAAAAACCTGAAGCTCATGAAAATAAATGTCACTTCCTTCACTGGTCATCATCATAAGGATCAGGTATTCAGAATAAATTATAGGATTATCCCGTTTTATATCGGAAATATTTTCTTTTATAAAAAAAATTATTTCTTCTATGAATTTAATATTAACCTTTAAGTTTCCAAGCACATGATATTTTCTGCTGAGAAGGGAATTGGCAAGCTCCAGCTTTGTTGCAAAGAAAAAATAATCAATGCTGTCTGAAAGGCTAAAGTACTGAGCGTCGAGATTAACTTCAATATTTGTACCTTTTTGTTCTGCCAGTATATGTTCAAAACTCAGCCTGTTAAAATAATAATCGCTGTTCTTATTAAATTCTGATTTCAGATCATTAGAAATTTCAATTGCAGCTGAATTGAAATTCTTTAACATATTCCTCTCACAAAATCCCTTTATTAAATAATTCCTCAGATGTCCCGGTTGGTTTTCCAATTCGATCAGCGTTAAAAATTTTTCAACAAGTTTTTTAAATTCTGAAAGTAAAGACCGTATCTTAGGATCATTATATTTTTTGCTGCCAAATAATTCCCTATGAATATCTTCCCGTTTAAGACCTGGTAGGGTTTTTTCGTTTGAGACCCTGAAGAAAAGGTCATACAGTAATACAGCACTCGTATTTTTATTGTGAAAAGGTGATCTGACAAAATCTCCCAGTCTTTTAAACTCTGTTGCGGAAAGGTGAAGGAGAAGCTCAGTTAACTTTAAATTTTGCATCCTCTTGATTTCAGGTAATATCGCTATTATGAATTATAAATTCTTTGCACTAAAAATATATTTTTAAATTCTATTTAAAAATTGAAATTACAACTTCATTTAATTATTTTAAGTAATATGAAAAGAATAAAGTACCCGATAAAAAAAAAAAGAACTGGAAAGGTTGAACTAGATAGATACTCTTTTGACAATCCCTTCAGACCAAGCAGAACACTAAAAATAATATTTTATGCGGTTTTAGTCATACTCCCTGTATTTCTCACTTACTTATATCTACGTTTTGCATTCAAGCAAAACCAGGTCTGGAGTTTTCCTCTTGATGATCCCTGGATCCATCTGACCTTTGCAAAAAATCTCGTTCAGTATTTCAGTTTTTCTTATTTCAAAAATGAAATGGTGACGGCAGGATCAACTTCGCCTTTGTATACAATTGTTGTTGCAATAGGTTTTTTAATTACCAGCAATGAAATGATCCTGAGCTATGTTATCGGGATCATGTTTTTTGTCCTTTCAGCATTTGCATTTTATAAATTATCATCTTATGAATTTCAAAAAGAAAATGTTTTTGCAATGCTTTGTACGGGAATTTTCATAATTGATAAATGGATAAATTTTATATCGGTATCCGGGATGGAAACGACAATGTTTATCTTCATCCTGTTGCTTTGTTCGTATTTTTACCGCTTAAGGAAAGCTGTTCCCTTTGCAGTAATGCTGGGTTTGGTAATGTGGGCAAGGCCGGACGGAGTTGCATTTATCGCAGCAATTTTTATTGATTATGCAGCATTAAGGATATATTCAAAGGAACAGTTAAACCTTAAACAATTTACCGTTGCTGACTTAAAAAAAATCGGAATAATTTTTCTTGGAATAGTCGGTATTTACTTTGCAATGAACATGCTTTTATCAGGCTCAATGTTGCCTAATACATACAGCGCAAAATTAACGTATTATTCCCCTGAGTTTAGAAGCCGTTTTGAATTTATTGAATCAGCAGTATGGGACTACTTTACGACCGGGTCCTACTATGTTTTGATGATTGGTTTTCTTTTTTCTGTTTCTAAACTGATCTTCGATATTTACAAAAAAACTTATAATCAAAATACACTTTACATCGCATTTGTATTATTACTTGTTATAATATATTTCATTAAACTTCCATACGCACACCGGTTTGGCAGATACATGATGCCGATTATTCCATTTTTCATATTGGTTGCAACTATCGGTTTCAGGGATCTTGCACGAATCATCAATAAATATTCCAGTAACTTGTTATTCTCTAAAAGTATATTTTATATATTTGTGGGTATTGTTTTTTTTATGGGCATAAAAGACTATGATGAGAATCGTGAAGGATATTCGATTCATTGCAAATATATATATGACAGGCAGGTAGAAGCAGCTTTGTGGATAAATGAAAATACAAATGAAAATGATGTGATCGCCACTCATGATGTAGGTGCGATCGGATATTACGGAAACAGGAAAATTGTAGATGTGGCGGGACTTGTAACCCCGGAGCTAATAAATAAAATCAATGACCGGGATTATGTTAATTATATGGTTGATTATATGAAAAGTAAAGGTGTGACACACCTTGCATTTTTAAGAGAATGGTTCAGAGTTTCAAATCAGAACGCACTTTTTTCAACAGCATGGACGCTACCGCCTGAAGTCATGGAGGTTTATAAATTCGATCCGGAGGAAACAAAGATCCTTTCGAGAGAAGCTAACGGTTTGTTAATGAATGCTCAGATGCTTGTTGGTCAGAAAGCCGGAAAGCAGATCATGTATGTTATAAACCGCATGCTTGCATTGGAGCCGAATTCTGCTTATCCATATTTTTACCTGGCTTATGGCTATTATTTGCAGGAAGATTTTATTAATTATGAAAGGAACATGCTTATAGCCCTGGAACTTTTTCCGGATTTCAGAGAAGTTCGTTACTATCTGGGAGAATATTATAAAACAATCGGAAGATTTGAAGAAGCAAAAGTCCACTTAACAAAATCACTTGAGCTTGATCCTGAAAACCTCCGGGTTATAGAATATCTTAAAGAGGTTTCAGATTCACTGGCAGCAAGACAGCAGCAAATGCCTCCTCGCAAATAATTTTCTATTTCTTCTCAAAAACACAATACAACCGTGTGAATTCTTTTTTTGAAATAATAAAAAGATCTTATAAGTATTTAATTGTACTTAATATTATACTTTTAGCTTTTATTATTTATCAGTTGTTCTTTTCAAAATATCATTGGAATGGAAACGATGAAAAAAGATTTATTATAGAGCCGGGAAAAAGCTCAGATCAGATAATCAGTGAATTGGAAAAGAATGATATTATACCAAGCTCATTGATCTTCAAAATAGTACTCAAGCTCACTGGTAAAGAAGCGCAGATAATTTCTAATCATTATCTTTTCAAAAACGGGATGAATAATCTTCAGCTTCTCGAACAGCTTACAAATAAAGAACTAAATCAAAAAGTTAAACTTGTTATCCCGGAAGGATATACGATAAAGCAGATCGGAAAATTGATTGAGAAAAAACTATCTTTATCAAAAGAAAAATTCTACAATGAAAGTACAAATGATTCACTTATTAATTTACTGGGAATCAACGGTAAAGTAAAAACTCTTGAAGGATTTCTGTATCCCGATACATATGATGTATCTCCTTCCATTTCAGAAAAAGCTATAGTACTTATTTTATTTAATGAATTCAGAAAAAAGATCTCCAGGAGTGATCTTCCTGAATTAAAGGATTCAATGCTGCTCGCAACTATCACACTTGCTTCTATTATTCAGGGTGAAACAAGGCTCGAAAAGGAAATGCCTGTTGTGGCGGGAGTATATGTAAATAGAATGAAAAAAGGTATGCGCCTGGAGGCAGACCCAACGATACAATACATTATCGCTGATGGTCCGCGAAGATTATTATATGAAGATCTTAAAATCAATTCCCCTTATAATACTTATATTAATAAAGGTCTTCCACCAGGTCCTATCAACAATCCCGGCATATCCGCCATCAGAGCTGCATTAGAACCCGATGAACACAATTTCATATTTTTTGTTGCAACCGGACAAGGCGGTCATAAATTTACGGAAAATTATGAACAACATCTAAATGCTGTTAAGGAGTATAGAAGAATAATGAAAAACGACAGCAGTCAAAAAAAGTAAATATTAATGAACCAAAAGGAGAAAACTCTATTCTCATTATTTCAGAAGCTGGATTACAGGGACAGGGAAAATTCAGGTAAAAAAAAGTTAACCGGGATTCTCATAGCTTACCTTTTTTCTAATCTGGTAATGTCATATAATTTTTATCTGGCCTTTGACGAAAGAAGCTTCATTATATTAACACTGACTTCGAATTTATTTCTCATTGCGATGATCGTGCTCAGTGATTTCGATAATCTTTTTTTGGCTGGAAATACTTATGATGCATTGGCTGCACTTCCCATAAAAAGTTCACGTATTTTCATTGTTAAATTTCTTTCCGCGATATTTTTTTTACTTCTGTTTATTATTTCAGCTTCGATCCCGCAGTTAATATTTTTCTTCCTTATTGATCACAGCTTAATTAAAACAGCCGCATATATTTTAGTTAACCTTTTATTCTGTTATTTTTCGGTTGCTGTTTTAATTTTTATTTATGTCTTAGTACTTAGTCATTTTTCGAAAAAGGCAGGATTAATTTTAACCGTAATCCAGATTATTTTTTTTGCATTTGTGTTTTATTCAACAACAATCTCATCGAAACTTGCCCCTGCCGGAAAAGAAATTTATTCGAGATTAAATATCATAGATGTAGGTGTGGTGAAGTATCTGCCCCAGGCATTTTTTTCAAACGCCGTTTATAATCCGTTGTATTTTTTGTTAACTGCTATGATCACCGCAGCCGCAATTATTTTTTTACCGGTATATATCTCAAAAAATTATATTTCTCTTTTAAGTAAAATCGGCGCCTTAAAGAAGGATGGTTTTCGCAAAAATGGACGCTGCTTTACAATTATCAACGAGCTTATTGAAAAATATTTATTGTCCGATAATTATGAGAGGGCATCATATGATCTTGTAAGTGCTCAGCTTCGCAATTCAAAATTTTTAAGGATAAAATATATGCCAATGGTCCTGATGCCGGTATTAATTGTAATAATAGGTTTAATTACAGATCTGCCCAGCCTGATATTTATAAATAATCCGATGAACGATGCCGCAATTTTCAAAGAGTCTATGCTGATCATAAGCCCTTCTATAACCTTAACCTTAATAATGAGTTCGAGAATATTGATCTCAAACACAAAAATTTTGGACGAAGGATCAGTTGATACGGGCTGGATCTTTAATTCACTTCCCGCAAAAGACGGATCATCGATAATAAAGGGAACGTATAAATTTATTTATATAAAATTTCTTTTGCCCGTCATTACAATATTATTCATATTGCTGCTTTATGGAGCCGATTTAACAACAGTGTTTTTAAATATTACTTTTATTTCTTCAGCAATTTTTCTCATTTCATCTGTAAGCCTCAGATTTGACAAAACATATCCTTTTACACTGGAAAGTACGAAATTTAATTCAGCTTCAAAATTTATAGAGATTATTCTTTCAATGTTGCTTGGAATAATTTTATTTTTGCTTCAGATTTTTGTTTTTCAAAACAGTATATTTGTAATATTATCAACGACAATATTCATTGTTACTTCAATCTTACTTAATAGAAAATAAAATCCGATCATGCCAAAAGAAAAATCTTCAACAGTTGCTCAGACCGAAACTTCACCTTTGATTAAAATCTATGACGGGGAAGGCAGAAATATTATTCTAGCAATGACCGGTACAAGCGGCGCGATATACGGATTGAGAATGCTCAGGGCTTTACTATTAAGCGACTTTAATGTTGATCTGATACTATCTGAATATGCGGTTTATACTTTATATAAGGAAAACGGAGTGGAGATTACGCCATCTAACATTACAACTTTATTTCCTGAAATACTTTTGCTGAAATCTACAGTAACATTTCATAATAATCTTGATCTTAAATCCGAGATATTTACAAATAAATATGTTTGTTCGGGAATGATAATTTCACCTTGTTCAATGGGGGTGATGGGAGGGATCGGAAGCGGTGACTGTAAAAACTTAATTGAGAAATGTGCTGACTATGCATTCGCCTATTCAAAGCCGATGATCATTGTTCCTCGTGAAACTCCTTTGAATAAAATTCATCTTAATAACATGATAAAAATAATAGATGCCGGAGGAAAAATCGTTCCTGCTATGCCGAGCTTCGAATACAATCCGACAAACTTTAACGATCTTGCTGATCATATTGCCGGAAGAGTCATGGATCTTCTGACAACCAGTAACGGTGGTCTTGCATGATGTAATTTTGTAGACCTGTTAAAAGTCAAAGCCGAAATAAAAATTATGAAACAAATTCCCCTGTAACTTTGTAAAATTTTTCTCAATTCTTTTACCCATATCATATCTTAACACTATCAGTCCAAGTACATTCATTCTAATGCCCGCGCCAATGCTGCCTTTAGTTGTTCCGTAATTCTCTTTGGTATCCCAGGCATTACCTACATCGAAAAAAATACCTCCCCGAATTCCAGGAAAGTCAAGTGCTATTCCAAGTGGAAATCGTAAAGCGACTACATTTAGTAAAGGAAATCTCAACTCTGCATTTGCCTGCCACATTTTACTTCCGCGTATAGAATTCAAAGGCCATCCCCGAAGAGACCAGCTGCCACCCATAAAGAAACGCCGTGGTTCCTTTCCTTCATTCATAAAAAACTGACCTCTTAATGCAAGCGCAGTCGGATTTGCTATCCTGAGATATTTTCTGTAATCCAGAAAAACTGAATAGTAATTAATGTTAGAGTTGGTGATATCAGTAGTATATCCTAAAGTAAGATTCAAACGCTCGCCGTCAAGAGGACCGGTCCATGCCCAAAGAGTATTATCTTTCACGTAACTGATATTATTTGTAAGCAGGAGTGAACGTGTATTATCAAGAAAATCAAAATTCCTGATTGACTGTGAAAGACTTGTGGTCATTTCAATTCTCCTGAAAAAAGAAAGCGGGTAAGCCAGGCTTAAATAACCTCCATACAGTCTTTCATAAAAAGAAGAATTACGATCACGGAGATCATACCTTCTTCCCGATAAATGGTACACCCCGTATGCATAGTTAAGACGGTTCTCAACGGAGATTTTAGAGATGGCAATATTAAAACTTTTCCAAAATTCTTCATCACCATTGGAATTATTGAAGATCAGAAAAAAATATTTTTCATTTCCCAGCAGATCGCTTAAGGAAACTATCCCGCCTGTATTAGCACCAAATACAGGATCGACAGTCAGTGCTGTTGTCGCAATATCCAGTGAAAATTTCTTTTTATATTTTAAAGAATTTTTCTTTGGGATACTGGGGATCTTCCCAAGGGTCCAGTTCTCACCTTTATTTTGAAGATCGACCTTTTTAATATTTTTACTGCTGTCGAATCTTTCCTTTATATTTTTTAATAATTTTATATCGATCCCTCCCTTTTCAAAAGTGGAAAAGACTACTTTGTCTTTGCCTGCCCATTTGGGATCAAATGCAGCTGTTGTGAAATCAGTGATCTGCCTTACCTCAAGCTCATCATAATTAATATTACTTTTATTTGTCAGCGAGTTTGTGCCTTTATTGACAGGGTTAGATGAAAGCGGATTTACAATGTCCAGCATCCAGATATTCTGTGATCCGGATGAAGTTGATGTATAAATTATTTTTGAACCATCTTCAGAAAAATTGGGTGCATAATCAATTTGTTCACCGAGCGTAAGGTAATCAATGTTGCCGGTAGTAAGTTCATAAAGAAACAAATTATAACTTTTGCTTTCACCATATGTTGTGCGGTCAGATGAAAAAACAATATAGCTTCCGTCAGGGGAAAAATCAGGATCCCGGTCGTCATAATAATCGTTTGTTAGCCTCTTCAATTCGTTAGTCTGAAGATCGAGAACATATAAATCGCTTCTGCCGCCAAAATCATTCGCAGGAAAAGTAATTTGATTATTATCCTTACTCCATGAAGGTGACCCTATACTTACAATATCTTTGAAAGAAAAATCAGAAATTATCTTTCCTGTCCGAGTATCAAGAATATGAAGCGCATCGGCATTTCCTTTTTGAGTAATAAAAGCCAGCAGTCCGGAAGAGGATACATCCATCCCGGTTCTGAAAAAATGAAATTGTTCAAACTCATCACTGTTTTCTCCTTCGACTACAAGCTCCGGACTATCTTTAGAACCTAATTTTAATTTATATATACTAGTAAACCCGGTTTTGTTACCGATAAAATAAACTTCCTTTTTCCCGTTAGCATTAGTATATGTTGGTTTATGAGAAAACGCTTCCGAATAAATGTTCTCGGCAACTCTGGAAGGGCTGTCCGAATCCTTTAACTGAGGAAAATATTTTTTTTCAAGATGGTATAAATATTCATTGTCAAACTGCACATAATCTTTGCCTATAGTTGCTTTCATAACATTTGAAAAATTATCATCTGTCCAAAAATTTTCCATTAATAATAAAATTTTATCTTCACCATAATTATCAGCAATATATTCAAGGACGTTTTGTCCTAATTTATACATTAAAAATGTCCCGTAAAATCTTTCCCAGTTATCCAATCCTACTATGTAACCTTCCAGGACAGCATCTTTCAAAACCATATCTGCCTGAACATCCCATTTCGTTGACCAGTATTCTGCAAGGCCTTCTGTAAACCATAATGGAGGAGATTGGTCTTGCGTACGTCTGTGTAAACGCTGTAGGGAACTTATTTTACTTGTCATAAAAACGTGCGTAAGTTCGTGCCTGATAACATGCTGGAACTGCGACAACGAACCTTCAAATGGAATGACCACTCTTCCTTTTATGAATTCAAAAAACCCGCCGACACCGTCAGGAATAAATCCGGGTGTTGTATTAGTTTGTTTGAAGTGCAGAGGCGAAGCATAAAAGATCATTGGAATTGTGTCAGTCAGAGAATGATTAAATTTTTGCTGAAGATATTTATAACTGTCCTCTGCATACTTAGCTCCGATCTCAGCTAATTCTTTTGATTCTTTATAATAATATATCTGCAAATGTTCGGTTTCCAGGATCTGCCAGTCAAAGTCAGAATACTGAACCTTATTTCTTCCAAAATCTACAAACTGTGAATATGAATTTTGTACTGAAGTTAAAAAAAATATGATTAAAAAAACTTTTAAGAAGGTGCTCATAAGATAAGAATTAATTTCGTTGGTTAATTTAACAATTGGATTTTATTAAAATTACGGAGAATAGATCTCTGAGGGTTGGTGGTTTTTTGCTTATTTTAAAATATAAAACTTTGGGACAAATTTCCATAGTAGATTAGATGCCGACAAGTTTATAAAATACACTTTATTATTAAAATGAATTTAATAATTTGATTATTCTCAAAACTTATTCGGAAATTTGAACCTCAGATCTTTTATTCTTCAAATCAATATATTATTCTTCTTTTTAATTCTATTTACCGGTTGTGAATTAAAAGAACCTACCGCTCCACAGTGGGATGTTGATCTCAACCTTCCTTTTTCAAATAAAAATTATAACATTTACGACATTATAAAAAGAAGCAGTAATATAGGCATAGATTCCTCGGATAATAACCTTGTGTATTTATTTGGTGAATCAAATTATAAAAGAGTTTTCGGCGACGATATTACATTTGACGGAATTCCACTGACAAACGTCACTGCAGTCAGCACTGTTCAGCTGGATACTTCATTAATAATAGACGATTCTACCTTTATAAGAAGCGCATATTTTCTTAATGGAAGTTTAAGTTTTACGTTCTTCAACACTTCAGGAGAAAATTATATTTTGTCGGCAGTAATAAAAAACTTATTTAATAATTCAGATAATGATACTGTCAGGATAAACAGGACCGTTAATTCAGGGCAGCAGGAGAAAATCATTCTGGACCTGGAAAATTATCATCTGAAAAATGTTAGTTTGGATAATTCTCTCAAGTTAAGACTTATCTTTAAATCAGTTAACCCTGTACCGGTAAATTTTAAATATTCATTATCAGAATATTCAATTAAATCCATAGAGGGAAGGCTTAAGCCGCTGAGCACAGGTGTTGTTACAGAAGAGGTGATCGATCCTTTCGGAGCTGATGTACCCCAGGGAGAAGTTAATTTTGCTTCACTAACTGCTAATAAAAATTTTATTATACTAAAAAAATATATAAGTACGTACCGGATTGATTTCTCACAGTTGTCTATAATTGGTGAGAATAAAAATGGTCAAAGACTAAGTTTAAAATATCTCAGAAATGGAAATGCGGGAGATCCGCTCGATTCAGTTTTTACGCTTACCCTGCCTTCCGATAAAGATTCTGCTTTGTTTCCATTGAACGAAAACAACAGCAATATTCTGAATTTCATAAATAACATTCCAAAAAAAATTACTCTTACGAGAAATGATTTCCTTAATTCGGATTATCAGGAGGGCTCTGTAAGAAACACAGACAGTGTCAGCATTAAGCTTTTAATTCAGGTACCGCTTGATGTCAGCATAAAACAGCCAATAATTTTTTCAGATACTTCAGATGCCGGCATCAGCGATACGGATCAGAGAAAGCAACTGGATAATGCAAAAAATTTGCAAGTTACAATTAATGCTGAAAATGGTTTTCCTTTAAAAGCAGTTTCTAAAATAATTATTCTTGATTCAAATTTTTTTCCTTTACTGGCAATTTCCAAAATTGTCGGTAATAATCCGGATTCATCAATTATAATTCAAGCTGCTCCCGTGGGGTCAAACGGATTTGTAATGAACAATAGAACAACTGTTTTTACTGCAGAACTTGACAGCTTACAGATCAGTAATTTTAAACATATGGGAAAAATTATTTACGAATACAAATTATTTACAGATCCTGATATTATTCCTTTTCCACTTACAACTGTCAAACTTTCGAGTAACGACAGATTTCGTTTAGTAAGTTTCGGGAAACTGAAATACAGAATCAATTTTTAAAAAATGCCATTGGAAAAATTAGTATATGTTTTGATCATTTTGATATCTTTCACTTATGAACTCAATGCTCAAAACTTTTATGATGTCAGAAGTTTATCTATGGGAAAGACAGATGTTTCAAACTCTTATGAACTTGGTGCATTCAATTCAAATCCTGCAAATATTGTCAGACAAAGATCAAATAATAATGCTTCGGCATACTTCAGTCTTTTTACAAATCTAAACTTGGTTATAAACAGCGAATTTTTCTCAGTGGATTTTTATAATAAATATTTTACCAAAAATTCCTCCTTGAATCCGGTACTACTTACAGATCAGGATAAAACAGATATTGTCGGCAAAGCCGGAAGTAACCCAATAAATTTCACAGGGTATTTTCGGGAATTCGCCATAGTGATTAATAAACCAAAGTTCGGTGCAATAGGTATTTCATTGGATGAAAGATTCTCGGGAAATTTCGCTGTAAGCCGCGATATACTTGATCTGGGACTTTTTGGAAATGAGATCAACAGGCTATATAACTTTGTTGGTACCCGAGTCGAAGGTTCATGGGTAAGACAGATGAATTTAACTTATGCAAATTATCTCAATGTAAAAGGAAATAAAACCTTTGAAAGTTTTTCTTATGGAGTATCCGTAAAGCCCCAATTTGGAATGTATTATCTCACTACAAAAAAAAATAATTTAACGCTAACGACCAATAAGAATTTTGAAGTCGAAGGCAACGGTGAGATCGAATTGCTATATTCAGGAATCTCGGATAACAATAAAATTGTCAATTCACTTTCACCCGCGGGATTTGGTTTTGGATTTGATGCAGGTATTAATGCAGGTATCAAAAATTTCTCAAAAAATGGTGAGCTTAATATTGGAGTGAGTATAAATGATATCGGATATATTAACTGGTATAAAAATGCATACTCATATTTTTACAACGGAAATTATATTGTAACTGATATTACAGACCCTGATCAGCTGGATTCGCTGGATAAGATCATAAAAGGAACGAAGACATTGCTTCGGAATTTCAATACAGCTCTGCCGGCTAATTTAAGAATCGGGTTAACTTACAAATTGTTTCCGGGAAAAGTTAAGAATCCCAGTAAAGCAAATTCACTCGAAACAGCAAACTTTTCACTTGAATACATACAGGGATTTTCAGATAAGTTTGGGTCGACAAAAGATCCTGTTGTTGGAATCGGAAGCGAAGTTAATTTAGGAAATATTTTTTCGCCGAGAATTGGATTTGGGTTTGGTGGCAGAGAAAAATTTGTAATGGGTCTTGGCATTGGCATCAATACCGTACCAGTAATAATTGATCTTGGAACATATAATGTTTCAAGTATTTTCAATCCAAAGGGAACCGGTAAAATTTCCGGTGGACTTAGTATAAAATTTAAGATAAATTAATTCAAACTGCTTTTCTGATTTTATTTAATTCGCGGTATATCATAGCGATCTTCCGTGTTGTCCCCCATCTGTATTCGCCAAAATGTCCGGACTTTTTTATTACCCTGTGACACGGAATAATATATGCAACGGGGTTTTTTCCAATAGCACTTCCCACTGCCCGTGATGCTTTTTCAGTACAGACATTATTGGAAATATTCGCGTACGATCTAAGATGCCCTTCCGGAATATTTAAAAGAGCCTGCCAGACTTTGAGCTGAAACTCAGTGCCTTTTAAGTGAAGTTTTATTTTTTCTGTTTTCTGAAAATCGTTTAAAAAAAAATTTGTAACTCTATCATGGTTAACATCAGTCATTTCTTTTATATCTGCATTGAACCACTGAAGTTTTAAATTCTCTATTGCAGAATTTTTATCTTCGATAAATTGTAGATTACAAATTCCTTTTGGAGTTGATGCAACAAGATAAAGTCCAAAAGGGCTTTCATTAAAACTGAAATTAATGTTCAGATTTTCACCTCCATTTTTAAACTCGCCCGGGGTCATCCCATCAATACTGACAAACAGATCATGAAGCCGGCCGGTACCCGACAAACCCGTTTCAAATGCTGCGTCACTAAGAGTAGCCTGCTGATGTATAAGTATGTTTTTTGCATGGCCAAGGCTCATAAACTGAATAAACTTTTTTGGACTCACGCCCGCCCAGTCTGTGAACATTCTTTGAAAATGATGTGGGCTAAGGTAAACATTTTTTGCAATTTCATTAAGATCTGGCTGACTCCGAAAGTTTTCTTTTATGAATTCAATTGATTTTGCAATTCTATAATAGTTGTTCATAATTATTTTATTTATTCAAAATACTTTAACTCTGTCTTAATCAAAACCCGAATCTTGCTAAAACTCTTATTAAATTAATTAATAAGGCTTCTCCATAAATAGAAAGTTGAATATGCATACCAGCCTTCCCAGTTTACAGTTAATTTTTTTATATCCTCAATTGAAGGTTTTGAGCTCAGTCCTAAGGTATTTTTAATTGCATTATGAAGTCCAACATCTTCAATAGGAAAAGCATCAGGATTTCGAAGGCATTTCATCATTACATAATTAGCAGTCCAGTTACCCACACCTTTTATTTCACAAAGAATATCTATTGCTTCGTTAAGATCTAAATTCTTTAAATCTTTTTTACTGATCTTTTTATAATGAATTGACCTGGCAACTTCAATCACATAATCTGCTTTTTGTTTTGAAAACTGCAATTTTAGCAAATCATCTTTTGAAAGATTAGAAATGATTTCTGCTGCAGGATAGATATAATAAATTTTATCCTCAAACGTATAACTTTCGCCATACTTCTCAACAAATTTCTTTTTAAGCGAATATGCAAAAGAAAGATTAATCTGTTGGCCTATGATTGCCCATGTTAAAGCTTCAAACAGGTCCGGAATTCCTATCATTCTAAGGCCTGAATATTTAGAAGCAATTTTTTTCATCAATTTATCTTTTGATGCAAATTGATAAAATGTTGCCAGATCAAAAGAAAGATCAAGCCACTCACTTAAAGACTTTTTTACAAAAACTAATTCTATAGCATCAGGTTTTGTATTTAAAAATTTTATACTGATCTTATTTTTTGATCGTTCAGAAATTTCGATCAGGATGAATTTACTGTTTACTTTGAGAAGCTTTCTGATTTTATATTCAGAAGCAAAGTGAAGGCATTCATTTGATGATCTGTTTATAAATGTATAACATTCGGGAAAACTAAAATCGGGGGGAACTGTGATGTCTATCGAAAGCATATAAATAAATAAAGGAGCGGTACGATGCACCGCTCCTTATAAAACCTAAATGAATTTATTCGTCTTTCAGTTTGTCTTTGAATTTCTTCCTGAACTTATCAAGTTTAGGATTGATAACAAACTTGCAGTAACTTTGATTTGAATTATCATTATAGTAATTCTGATGATAATCTT
>JBDSYA010000090.1:0-8591 GCA_039925865.1 Ignavibacteria bacterium | reverse complement strand
TTGAATTTTGTACCATATAGCAACCCGCTTCCAAACTCAATTGTAAATCAGGCAAATGTTAGTTTTCCAACCTTAGCTTCTGCTATTACCGGAACTACCTCAGGTGGTACAATATGGAACGTGCCTTTTGGTACAATTCCCGGAACTACAACTCTTGACCGTAGTTTAAAACTCATCAGTCCCGGTGCAGGTTTTTTGCATAGCGGAAGTCTGACAACATTTGAAAATCTTATAGTCTCAGACGTCTTTACAATGGGAAGTGATTTCGCTGTTTCAAGTAATCTTAGCGGAGGCAGGACAATTATTGGTGATCATAATACATTAGTTATTAATGGAGCTATCACTTCAGCCGCTATCACAGGCGGACCAAACTCCGATATGTTCTTTGGCGGTGCTGGAGCTTCAACCACTTTACCTGATGTTACCGGTGGTCTGAGGACACTACAGATTAATCGTGCAAGCGGAATAACTCTCGGAGCAAGTCTTAGCTTACAAAGATTACTCTTTCTTCAAAACGGAAATCTCATAATTGGCAATAATAATCTGTTGCTTGCAAAAATGGCAACAATTTTCAACCCGTTCCCAACGACAAGTTATATTGAAACAAACGGAACAGGATTTGTTAGAAAGTTTTATGATGCATCAACCCCGACAGCTTTCAATTTTACGGTAGGCGCAGGAGCTTATTCTCCGGTTCAGGTTTTCTTTACAAATTCAGGTTTCGCTCCGCTTGCTTACCTTGATGTCAGAGCGGTTAATGCTAAGCTTCCCCAGAATCAGTGTGCTACAGACTATCTAAACAGGTATTGGGTCATTCAGGATGTTGGAATCGGTTCATTCAATGCAAACCTGAGATTTAATTATGTTCCGGCTGATGTTGTTGGCACGGAAGCAAATATTTCCGGGGCACGTTATGATGGTTTTGGTTTTACAATTTTCACTCCCGTAAATCCCGTTACTCATAGTTTCACAACAAATAATGTTACAAGCTTTGGAAGCTTCACAGGCGCTGGTGCTAACTGCATAAGCGATTTTGCAACTCTGATAAATACTAAAATATTTTTGGAAGGTGCATATATCGGCGGAGGTACCATGAGGACCGATCTGAGAACTTTCGGTTTAATTCCTCTTACTCAGCCTTACAATACTCCTCCATTTAATTATCCCGGAACGGAAACTGTTGCAAGCATTCCTGCAGGAGTAGTCGACTGGGTTTATCTTGAGATCAGAGAAACCTCAACGGGTGCTGCTATACCAAGCGGTAGAAGAGCAGCGTTTGTTAAATCAGACGGTTCAGTTGTAGATCTTGACGGTGTAAATCCGGTGAAGATTAATGTAGTAAGCGGAAATTACTTCATAGTCGTTGGTCATAGAAATCATTTACCAGTTATGTCTACGAGCGCACAGCCTCTTACTTCTACCAGTGCTTTATACGATTTTACTACAAGTCTTTCCCGATATTTTGGCGGTGATGCAAAAGCTTTGTCAGGCGGATTTTTCGGATTGTATGCAGGTGACGCTAACAGGAGTTTTATAGTTTCGGCTGCTGACTTTGCTGTGGTAACTGCTAATCTCACTCAGAATAATTACAATAATGGAGATCTTAACTTATCCGGAATTGTATCGGCTGCAGATTATGCATTCGTTTCAATGAATTTAACAAAAGCATCGAATGTTCCAAACTATCCATAAAATATATTAAATTAATTAATTATAATAATTAACCACTATGAGTATTTTAAAAAAATTATTTGCTGTAATGATTATGTTGATGGCAGTCAGTTTGAGTTATGCTCAAACTGATACCGTAAACTTAATCTCAACAAATTATACAATTACAAACGCGGGCACAAAATTTAATTTTGACATTTATGCCTTAAGAATAACTCCGGCTGACTTCAGGATGGGTAGCTCAAGCTTTTTCTTTAATTACACACCCGGCACTTTGAATAATGCTGTATTGTCTAATATTAACCCGAAATATACGGCTCCAAATCCTTCATACGGACCAATGGTTGCTGTTACATATTCTCCGGCAATTTCCAAATTCGCCGTACAGATAACAAGTATAGGTCTTGGTGAAAGTATTTCCCCTGATCCGGGACCAACCGGATTCGGTGAAAGGATATGCACAGTAACGCTTAATATTTTAATGGCAGTGTCAGCAGAAGTAACATGGGACTCGGTCAATTCAGGGATTGTAAATCCTTTCTTCTCTTCAGCTAAGGGTGTTTATAACGGCAGTTACAGCGGTACCCTGCCGGTCGAGCTTGCAAGCTTTACATCTTCTGTTAACAAAAACAATGTCACTTTGAATTGGGCTACTGTTACTGAAACAAACAATAACGGATTTGACATTGAAAGAAAGCTTAATGTCGAAAATGCTCAATGGAGTAAGATAGGATTTGTTGAAGGTAACGGAAATTCAGTTGAACCAAGAACATATATTTATAATGACACCAGATTGAATTCAGGTAAATATAATTACAGATTGAAACAAATTGATTTCAACGGTAACTTTGAATATTTTGAACTTCAGAATGAAATTGAAATTGGTATTCCTACAAAATTTGAATTAAGTCAGAATTATCCTAATCCTTTCAATCCTTCAACAAAAATTAATTTTTCAATTCCTGTTGACGGTAAGGTTTCATTACAGATTTATGATGTGAGCGGAAGACTGATCTCCACTCTTATTAATAATGAATTCAAAAGTGCAAGTTATTACACAGTAGATTTCAATGCTTCAGATTTTTCAAGCGGAACATATTTCTATACAATAAAGGCAGGAAACAATTTTGAAACAAAGAAAATGATCCTGGTTAAATAGTTTCGGTATCAATAGTAATTATTTTATCCGCAAAGAAAGTTTGACTTCTTTGCGGATTTTTTTTATCAATTTTAATCCAAACTTAAACAAAACCTTATGTCTTTCAGAATAGAGCATGATACAATGGGTGATGTCAAAGTTCCTGCAGATAAATACTGGGGGGCACAGACACAGAGATCAGTGGAGAATTTTAAGATCGGCGACCAAAAAATGCCGGCAGAAGTTATCAGGGCATTTGCTGTTTTAAAAAAAGCTGCTGCCATTGCAAATAATGAGAAAGGCATTCTGATCGAAGATAAAATGCAGATGATAGGAAAAGTATGTGATGAGATAGTTGATGGTAAACTTGACGGTGAATTTCCGCTCGTTGTATGGCAAACCGGCTCCGGCACTCAGTCTAACATGAATGTAAATGAAGTGATTGCAAACCGTGCTCATGTGATGAGCGGCGGGAAGCTGAGCGATGAAAATAAAATTCTTCATCCAAATGATGACGTGAATAAATCCCAGTCCTCAAATGATACATTTCCTACTGCAATGAATATTGCTGCATATAAGATGATCGTTGAAAACACCCTTCCTAAAGTTGAAAAACTCAGAAAAACTATATATGAAAAATCTGAAAAGTTTATGAATGTAATAAAGATAGGAAGAACTCATTTTATGGACGCAACACCACTGACACTTGGACAGGAATTTTCAGGATATGTTGCACAGCTGGATCATGGAATGAAAACAATTAAAAATTCTCTGGAGCATCTAACTGAACTTGCGCTCGGAGGTTCTGCAGTCGGAACTGGAATTAATGTTCCTGAAAATTATGATACTATAGTTGCAAAGAAAATTTCTGAACTTACAGGTTTGCCATTTAAAACTGCGCCCAATAAGTTTGAGGCACTTGCTTCAAATGACGCGATTGTGGAATCTTCAGCCGCGCTAAAAGTATTAGCAGTAAGTTTAATGAAGATCGCTAACGATATAAGAATGCTTTCATCCGGACCACGCAGCGGTATTGGGGAAATTTATATTCCTGAGAATGAACCGGGTTCTTCGATAATGCCGGGTAAAGTCAATCCTACACAGGTTGAAGCAATAACAATGGTCTGCGCGCAGGTTATAGGAAATGATACAGCTATAACGGTTGGCGGTATGAGCGGCCATTTTGAACTGAACGTGTTCAAACCAATGATGATCTACAATCTGCTTATGTCTGCACGCCTAATAGGAGATGCATGTGAATCCTTTAATGATAATTGTGTAACCGGCATTGAGCCTAATTATGATGCAATAAATAAAAATGTCGAGAACTCTCTAATGCTTGTTACTTCGCTAAATCCCCATATCGGTTACGAGAATGCTGCGAAGATCGCAAAGAAAGCTCATAAAGAAAATAAGACACTGCGACAGGCTGCAATTGAATTGGAACTCCTGACTGATGCCGAGTTTACGGAAAAAGTTGATCCGAAGAAAATGGTAGGAATAGAAATTAAAGATTAAAGATGAAAAGTAATTCATTCTGAGCGAAGCGCTTTTGATTCTGAGCAAATCAAAGAATCCTGAAATCATAAGAAAACTAAGAACACATTCTTTTATATAACCAATTTTTAATCCCGTAATAATATGAACAAACTTCTGTTCAATAAAAACGTCTTTGAAAAGTTTCCTGTAATTGAAACTGAGCGATTAATATTAAGGAAAATTATTCATGAAGATAAAGACGAAGTGTTTGCTATTTATTCCAGTTCAGAGGCTATGAAATATTTTGGTAAGAATCCCTTCGAAAAGATCGGGCAAGCCGAAGAGATGATAGATAAGGTTATTAATGCATTTAATTACCAAGAAGGTATCCGGTGGGGAATTACTTTGAAACCGTCGGATAAATTAATAGGCACTGGAGGGTTCTGGAGAATACTGAAAGATCATCTTCGAGCAGAAATAGGTTATGACCTGAACCCAGCTTACTGGAAAAAAGGAATAATGTATGAAGCTATCACCGCAATGATCAAATTTGCATTCAACGAAATGAATCTTCATTCTATCGAAGCAAATATCGATCCTGCAAACAACGCATCAGAAAAGTTACTCGAAAAGACCGGCTTTAAAAAAGAAGGCCATATAACTGAAAGTTTTTTATTCAACGGACTGTTTACAGACACAGGAGTTTATTCATTGGTTAATACATATAAGACATGACATATAAATTTATTAATTATGATTTTGTAAAATATACTCCGGATGAAAGTTTAAGAAGAGCTGAAGAGTATTATGAACTTTTAAATAAGAGACGTACTGTAAGGCAATTCTCCGACGAAAAAGTTGATATTAAATTAATAGAATATGCAATCAGGACTGCGGGCACTGCGCCTTCGGGAGCAAACAAGCAGCCATGGAAATTTGTTGTAGTTGAATCGCCATTGATAAAAAAACAGATCAGAGAAGCGGCTGAAAAGGAAGAGAAGCAAAGTTACGAACGGCGAATGCCTCAAAGCTGGCTTGACGATCTTGCGCCGCTTGGAACTGACTGGCATAAAGAATTTTTAGAAATAGCTCCCTACATAATAGTAGTATTTAAAATTGATTATGTAAAAGATGATGCAATTCTGAAAAAACATTATTATGTAAATGAATCTGTAGGGATAGCCGTAGGGATGCTCTTGTCTGCACTTCAAAATTTGGGATTAGCAACTCTCACCCACACTCCTTCACCAATGAATTTTCTACAAAAAATATTGAATAAACCTTTTAATGAAAAACCCTACATTGTGATTCCGGTGGGTTACCCTGCAAGTAATGCGTTGATTCCTGATATTAACAGGAAGAAATTAGAAGAAATTATGGAAAAAATTTAAACCGGGGTTGCTTTCGAGACAAGCTTTTGAAATTAAATTTATATGATTTGTAATGCTATGATGCAGAATTATAACAGGGGAGTAAATATCAAATAATATCTACTTCAACAATTTCTTTACAGCCTTATCAAAATCCTCATAATCTTTCTTACCAATAAAAGTCTTTTTTAAAATACCGGACTTATCAAATATAAATGTTCCAGGAATTGCGCCGTCCCAGTCTTTATTCATATAATTTATTAGTTCGTCGTCTTTTTCAAATCCATTATAATATGTGGTAAAGTCTACATAGTTTTTCTTTAAAAATTTTTTGGTATTCACTCCCAGAGCATCGCCAAAATCTAAAGTTACAAACACCAGTTTAAAATCTGAGTCTTTATACTTTTTATTTATCTTTATGAGGTCAGGAAATTCTTCAACACAGGGCTTACACCATGTTGCCCAAAAGTTAAGCAATAAGACTTTTCCTTTATTAGATTTTTTAATGCTGTCAAGAGTATGTTTGTTTGCAGGTAACAATTCCTGTGAGAATGTTTGCGAGTTTGAAAATAACATGAGAAGCAGGATTATTGCAGTTGCCAGTCGGAACATTATTTAATCTGTTAAATTAAAAAAAACCGTCAGACCAATTAGAGATAAGTGTAATCTGTCTGACGGCTTGATGAAAAAATTATCTCTTTACTGAACAGCCAAATGCTTTTGTTTCGGAATTTGTAATTTGCTTGCCTTCCAAAAATTCATTCAAAGCGATCTGAAGATCGTTTGAAGTTACTTTGTCGGCTTCTTTGTTGTCGTCTATTCTCCCGTGATAAACAATTGTCATTGTATTATTATCAATGACATAAACTTCAGGTGTTCTTGCTGCACCGAATTGATCTGCAACTACATTATTTACATCTTTAAGTACTGGAAAATTGTAATTCTTATCTTTTGCGTGATTCATTACTTCTTCTATAGGTTCTGTTTTGTTTGAATTTACACCCCATATAGTCACGCCGTTTGATCCGAATTCTTTAGCAAGATTGATCAGTCTGTCAGTATATGGCTGCACAAAAGGACATTCTGTTGACATAAAAACAACTACTGTCGCTTTTGCTCCGTTTGTACTTAAAGAATAAGTCGAACCATCATAATTTGTTACAGAGAAGTCTGAAACTTTGTCGCCAACTTTATAACCGGTTGTTTTGTCATTTGAAAATGAATTTGCGAAGAGAGTAAACATTATTGCAATTGCCAGAAAAGATTTTACAAGATACATTTTTAATTCTCCTTTTGATTTTAATATTATTTTGATAAATTAATTTAGGTGTGAGTTTGATAATGCTAATATATTTGAAGTTATAAAAGTTTCTGTTTCGGTTATCTTTACTTAAATTTAATATTAATGTTGTTTAATACCAATTCTGAATTTTTGTCGAAGTTGCTATCTTAATTCGTCATTGAATCCTTAGCAAACGAATTCAATAAATTTCGGCTTGTATGAAAGTGAAGAACAGAGTAGTGTATCTTTAAATGGTGTGAATAATAACAAATAATAACTCAAATCTGATTTTTAGTTATCCATTTCAATTTGATTTAACATATTATAACTTGCACATAAATTTTTAGGAAATACATCTAATGAAGAATGCATAAATGCAGATAATAGACTGGGTCATAATCCTTCTTTACTTTGTAGTTTCACTTACCATTGGTCTCATTTATTCTAAAAGAGCAAGCGGATCCACCGAAGATTTTTTCTTATCAGGAAGAAAGCTTTCCTGGTGGCTTGCAGGTATTTCAATGGTTGCAACTACCTTCGCAGCGGATACACCTCTTGCAGTTGCAGAATTAGTAGGTCAAAACGGTATTGCCGGCAACTGGCTCTGGTGGAATATGCTTATTGGCGGTATGCTTACTGTATTTTTCTTTTCCCGACTTTGGCGCAGAGCAAACATTCTTACTGATGTTGAATTTATCGAGTTCAGATATTCCGGAAAGCCTGCGGCCGCACTTAGAGGATTCAAAGCAATATACATGGGAGTATTTATGAATACCATTATTATGGGATGGGTAAATCTTGCTATGATAAAAATTCTGATCGGTATGTTTCCGGAATATGTTAACTCATCAAATGTGCTGTATTATGTCGGTGGTTGTATGCTGCTGACCGCTATTTATTCGGCGCTCTCAGGATTATGGGGCGTCGCGGTTACTGATGCTTTTCAGTTTGTACTTGCTATGATCGGTTGTATCATATTGGCTATTATAGTTGTAAATCAACCTCAGATTGGCGGCTTGACCGGCTTGCAGGAAAAACTTCCGGAATGGGCTATGAGATTTACACCTGAAATATCCTCTGACGCCTCAGCTAGTTCTATTGGAGGAATTTTAGCAATGACAGTTTCATCATTCCTTGCTTTCATTGGAATTCAATGGTGGGCTTCATGGTATCCAGGTGCTGAGCCCGGCGGCGGCGGATATATTGCTCAGAGAATGATGAGCGCTAAAGACGAAAAGAATTCTTTGTATGCAACACTCTTCTTTCAAGTCGCTCACTATTGCATAAGACCATGGCCATGGATAATTGTAGGACTGTGTGCATTAGTATTATATCCTGATCTTTCACACGCTGACAAAGGGCTTGGATTTGTAAAAGCCATGAATGATTTTTTGCCGCCCGGATTGAAAGGTTTGCTTCTTGCAGCTTTTCTTGCGGCCTACATGTCCACTATTGCAACACATCTGAATTGGGGAACATCATATTTTGTAAATGATTTTTATAGAAGATTTATTAAAAAAGATAAGACTGAAAAACATTATGTAAGAGTCGCAAAGTTAATGACAATTGTATTTATGTTCCTTTCAGTAATCGTAACAACACAGATGACAAGCATTTCAGGTGTCTGGAGTTTTGTGATTGAATGCGGAGC
>JBDSYA010000089.1:0-3220 GCA_039925865.1 Ignavibacteria bacterium | reverse complement strand
TATCATTCCGATCAGCGGAGTATTGAAATCAGGCTTTGATGTAAATATTTTTGACGGAAAAATTCAGGAGATCATGATGTACCGTGAAACTTATTTTGCAATATCCGGAATAATTTATTTAGTATGGTTCATTGGCAATTTAAAAAAGATAAGAGAGAATAAGAATTTTTTTTTCCGGCTTAGCCTTGCTGTTTTCTCTGCAGGAGTAATACTATCCTTATCATACCTGATATTTTTTGTTAACTGGGGAGTTTTCTACTGGTACTTTATACCTTTCTCAGTATTCTTCTCACTGTTGATCTGTATCCCGGCTGACTATTATTTATTATTTAAAGGGGATAGTGTCAGAAAAAAGATCATTATAGTTTTTATATGTTTGGTTGCATTTTATTGGGGGCATAAAAATTATATTAAATATATTTACATGAGTGAAAATTCTGCCGGTAACTGGAATGTAGAATCTTACAATGCAGCTCAATGGGTTAAAGCAAATACTGATATGTCCGAAAACATGGCAATGAAAGATGCTGGGCATTTTAGTTTTTTCAGTGAAAGAAACGTTGTTAATCTGGACGGACTTGTAAACGATTTTCAATTTCAGGAAATTTTACAAAATAAACAGCTTAATAACTATTTGAAGGATAACAATGTCAAGTATCTTGTTCAGCATGCTGTTTGGAACCGTCCGGATGTTGTTGAAGGAAACTATGATTTTCTTATTCTTGAATATGTGAGTCATAAATATAATTCAGAAAGTGATGCCGTGATTGTCAAAAAGGAAAATGAAGTTTACCGGTCAGCTCCTTATTATGATGGTAAGCATAAAGCTGTTTTTATAATATGGAAATTAAATGCATAATAGATAATGAGTTCAAAGGAAAGCGTAACTGTTCTCATGTCTGTTTATAATGATGCCGAGTATTTGAGAACATCTATTAAAAGTATTCTCGGTCAGACTCATAAAGAATTTGAGTTTATTATAATTGACGACGGATCCACTGACAATACTGAAGAAACGATTTATGCTTTTAAAGATCCAAGAATAATTTATAAAAAAAGACCTCATTCAGGATTGGCTGCTTCACTAAATTTTGGAATTTCAATTGCGCAAGGTGAATGGATCGCACGGATTGATGCAGATGACCTTAGCACTAACGGAAGGCTTAAAACACAAATCGATTTCAGCTCATTGAACCCGGACTGCAATGTCATTTCAAGCTGGTCAGTTTATTTTAAAGAGCCTCATAAAATATTGTTTTTCGTTAAAACCCCTGAGTCTGATAATGATATAACATCATTTTTGAATCTTCATAATCCGATCAATCATTCATCCGTTTTTTTTAAAAAAAAAGTAATTGCTGAGCAAGGCGGCTACAATAACAATTTTAAATGTTATGAGGATTTTGAACTTTGGTTTAGGCTAAAAAATAAATTAAGATTTAAAATAATTCCGGAATTTCTTGTCTACACCAGATCAAGAAATGATTCAATTACAAAAACTGAAAGTAAAGCAGGCATCTATAATCTATTATTTACAAACGCAGAAAAAAACCTTATAAATTCTGGGAGCGATGATTTAAAGAAATACTGGATCAATATTCTGTTCTGGATAGAATATTTTTATGGTGATAAAGTCCGGGCAAGAAAATATCTTAAAAAAAATTTTAATTTTAAAAAAGCAGTTGCTTTTTTGAATACATATCTGCCTGACAAAGCATTTGATACTTTTGCAGGCTCAAGGATAAGATACCGGATCCAATCTCAATTCGAAAATAAAAAACCATTTGAGAATGAATTAAAAAATTTGCTTTCAGACTGATCATGAATTTTCATTATAAAAATTTATTGATCATCTCAATTTTACTGACAGCAGGATTTTCATTTGCTTTTTTGCCTTCAATAAAATTCCTGATCAATTTTGCCAGTGATGATTCATTTTTTTACATAAAAACTGCTTATAATTTTTCATCAGGCAATGGTTCAACGTTCGATCTTGTAAATCCAACTAACGGATACCATCCATTTTGGTTTATTATCCTTTCGGTGTATTTTCTGTTACTTAACTTGTTTGCAAATTTTGATCCGGAATTTTTTTACAGAACAGTAGTTCTTTTACAGTTCGTGATCTCTTGTTCAACCCTTTATTTTATTTACAAAAGCTTTAAAATTTTAAAAAGTGATTACAGCAAAAACTTTATTTTATTTTGCTTTCCTTTTATGATATTGGTCTCAACCCGTGATTTCGGGGTTGAAAGCCCCTTACTTTGTCTTTTATTTTCAATTCTGTTGTATGTAAAGATCAGGGAAATACATCTTGATAAAACTTTTCTGATTTATAAGATCTTACTTGTTAATTTTGTTTTTTTAACCCGTACCGATCTGATCTTTAGCGTCATTCCCGCATTAATTGTAGTGGATTATTTTACAACAAATAAGATTGAACGCAGAAATTTAGCGATCGTATATTTACTGACTTTAGTGATTGTCCTGATAATTTATTTAGTGATAAATACTATTTGTTTTGGCAATGCAATGACGATCTCTGCGACCATTAAAAATTCCTTTCCGAAATTTTTGTTATATCAAAACTTTTCCTTGCTGCTTCAGCCCGGCTATCTTACAAACCAATTTATTAAATTTATATTTCTTTTACTTGCACTGATAAGTTTTATTTTAAATTTTAAACGAAAAAGTATCGCCTCAGCTTCCGGGAAAATCAGTTTATTCCTTTTTTCAACTTGTTTAGGCTCGTTAATATTTTTGATGCTGAATCTATCTTTTAATAAACAAGGTCTGCGGGAATGGTATGTTACATTTCCCGCCTTTGTTACATTGCTGACAATTTTTTTCTCTTTTAACGTCATTAAAAAGAATTATTCGCAAAAGATTTTGCTTGTGTCAATTTGTTTTGTTACCTATTTTTATTTAACAAGAGTAGTTAATTCGAAATGGGATTCCACATATGCGTACGCTTTGAAATTGAAAGAAGTAACGAATTTTGATGATAAAATCTTTCAGATGGATATGGCAGGGATTACAGGTTTTTTTTCTCAGAGGAAAGTTATTAATGGTGACGGACTGATAAACAGTTTTGAATATCTGGATTACGTCCGGAATGGAAATTTAGAACAATATTTAAAAGATAAAAAAATTTATTTTTATTCGACGCATACTGAAGAAGTTGATTCAATTCAAAATGAATTTACCGACCTCATGTATT
>JBDSYA010000088.1:0-2905 GCA_039925865.1 Ignavibacteria bacterium | reverse complement strand
TGAAAATTATTTTTCTCAGCCGAGGAATTTAATTCTAGCTGAAGAAGGAGCAAGTGTAAATGTTATTGAGGATTATCATACAATCGGAGATAAGCAATCCTTTACAAATGCCGTTACTGAAATTTTTTGTGATAAAAGTTCGAAGGTTGAACATTATAAAATTCAAAACGATGGAGATAATTCTTATCATATCGGCACTTCACAGGTTATGCAGGAAAAGGACAGCAGATTTTCAAACACAACAATTTCATGGGGCGGCTCTATTACACGGAATGATCTGAATTCTGTCTTCAATGATTCAAATACTGAATGTCATTTTTTCGGGCTGTATATGTTAACCGGAAAGCAGCATGTTGATAATCACACGCTTGCCGATCATAAGATGCCGCATTGCTACAGCAACGAACTTTACAAAGGAATTCTCGATGACAGATCAACAGGAGTTTTTAACGGAAAAATAATGGTTCGCGAAGATGCTCAGAAAACAAATGCTTATCAATCGAACAATAATATTTTGCTTTCCGATGATGCAACAATTTATTCAAAGCCCCAGCTTGAAATATTTGCCGATGATGTGAAATGCAGTCACGGCGCGACTACGGGCCAGTTGAATGAAGAAGAAATGTTTTATCTTCAGTCACGTGGAATTAGTAAAGATCATGCCAGAACGCTTTTGCTTTATGCTTATGCAAGTGATGTAATCGATTCGGTAAAGGTAGGAGAGTTGAAAGATTTGTTAGTTAAAAAATTAGAAAAGAAGCTGAAGAAATAGTAAATAACTTTGGAAACTTTAGAATTACATAAAGATATTGATTTCGACGTTTATAAACTCCGTGAAGAATTTCCAATTTTAACCGGACCATAAACGGTAAACCCCAGGTTTATTTTGACAATGTAGCAACAATTATTTTTGAGTTTTTAAGTTGATTAAATATACCAAATATTAATTATGAAATTTAATGTTGTTTTAGAGAAGGCAGAAGAAGGCGGTTATAATGTAACTATACCCGCATTAGAGGGATGTTTTACAGAAGGGGAAAATGAGGAAGATGCACTCATAAATGCAAAGGAAGCCATAATTTGTTATTTGGAAGGATTACAAAAGGTTAATGAAGTATTATCGGGTCCTGAATTAAAAATTAAAGAGTTAGAAGTAACTATTTGAGCAAGACATTTTCGGGAAAAGATTTGGTTAAAGCATTAAGAAGGTTAGGCTACTATGTGGACCATCAAAGAGGAAGTCATATATTCATGCACAACATCGAGAAGAAAAGAAGTTTAGTTGTCCCAAACCATAAAGAACTTAAAAAGGGAACGTTGAATAATATTTTGAAAAAAGCTGAACTTACAATTTACGAATTGAAAGAACTAATATAATGGATTTCGATATCGAAATATTAAATAACAATAAGCTTGACGTTTACAAACTCCGCGAAGAATTTCCAATTCTCAATCAGACGATCAACGGAAAACCTCTCGTTTATTTTGATAATGCCGCAACGAACCAAAAGCCTATTGCAGTAATTAATTCAATTAAAAATTATTACGAATCGATCAACAGCAACGTTCATCGCGGTGTGCATACTTTAAGCGAAAGAGCTACCGAAGCTTATGAAGGTGCAAGAGATAAAGTCAGGGAGTTTATTAATTCAGAAAGCATTAAAGAAATAATTTTTTTAAGAGGCACGACTGAAGCTGTTAATCTTGTTGCAAACTCTTACGGCAGAATAAATGTAAATGAAGACGATGAAGTAATTATTTCCGAGATGGAACATCATTCTAATTTTGTTCCATGGCAGATGCTTTGTGAAGCAAAGAAAGCAAAGCTGCAATTCATTCCCGTAAATGACGAAGGTGAAATCATTTTTGAAGAATTTGAGAAGATGATCAATGACAGGACAAAATTTATATCAGTTGTTTATGTCTCCAATTCGATGGGAACAATTAACCCGGTTGAAAAAATTATTGAAACAGCTCACCGTCATAACATACCTGTAATGCTTGATGCTGCGCAGGCTGCTCCGCATTTGAAAATTGATGTTGAAAAGCTAGATTGTGATTTTCTTGCATTCTCAGGACATAAAGTTTACGGACCCACAGGCATTGGTGTTCTTTATGCAAAAGAAAAATTTTTAGACATAATGCCTCCTTTTCAAGGCGGCGGCGAAATGATCAAATCAGTTTCATACAGTAAAACAATATACAACGACCTTCCATACAAGTTCGAAGCCGGCACTCCGAATATCGAAGGAGCAATTGCACTTGGAGCCGCGATTGATTTTGTAAACAGGATCGGTTATGATAATATCGAAGCTCACGAAAATGAGCTGCTAAACTATGCGAATGAATCTTTATCCGATATTGGAGGAATAAGATTTATCGGCACAGCAAAGAATAAAGCAAGTGTAGTTTCGTTTTTAGTTGATGGAATTCATCCATATGATACGGGAACAATTTTAGATAAACTCGGAATTGCAGTAAGAACGGGTTTTCATTGTACACAGCCATTAATAGAGCAAAGATTTAAACTACCGGGAACCGTGAGAGCTTCATTTGCAATTTATAACACAAAAGAAGAGATTGATAAACTTTCGGAAGGAATTTTGAAAGTAAAACAAATGCTGCTTTAAGATAGAGTCAGTGTTTTGAGTGTGAGTGTGTTGAGTGTTTTGAGTGTGTTGAGTGTGTTGAGTGTGTTGAGTGTGTTGAGTAAGTGAATAATAAAACATGAATACAATAGAAAAAATAGAAGAAAAGATCGTTGAAGATTTCAGTTTATTTGATGACTGGATGGGCAAGTATGAATATATTATTGAGCTTGGTAAAAATCTTCCTTTGATAGATGAAAAATTTAAAACCGATGAATTTAAAGTAAGAGGCTGCCAGTCTCAGGTTTGGTTAAAGC
>JBDSYA010000087.1:0-3897 GCA_039925865.1 Ignavibacteria bacterium | reverse complement strand
ATATTATCAAGCATTCACATGCAAATGAAGTTCTGGTAAATATTTATAAAAGCAAAGATAGTATTTCCATACTTATATCGGATAATGGAAAGGGCTTTAGTGTTGTTAAAGTCAATGAGGATAAGTCCAAGCACGGTTTTGGTTTGAAAGGTATAAAAGAACGTCTGAAATTATTTAACGGGAAACTTGAAATTGAATCACATGATGGTGTTGGAACCAGTGTTAAAATTATCATTCCCATTTAGCAGATTGAATTTTTAATTTAATGATCTTTAAATTTTGCAGATCTCTTAATAAAAATTGCGAACTTATTTATAAAGCTTAATATAATTTTTGGAAAAAAATATAAAGATCATTATTGCAGATGATCATCCGATATTTAGAAATGGTCTCAGGCAAATACTGGAAGCGGAAAGCAGGATCGAGATAATCGGCGAAGCAGATAACGGCGACAAAGCACTTGAAATTATTAATGAGAAAAATCCTGATATTGCTATTCTGGATATCGATATGCCGAAAAAAACCGGGCTTGATGTTTTAAGATCAATGAAAAATATTAACACAAAGGTTATTTTTCTGACAATGTATGCTGAAGAAGATATTTTTGATGAGGCGATGAACCTTGGAATTAAAGGTTATGTCTTAAAAGACAGCGCAGTAAACGATATCATTGACTGTATCTTATGTGTTTATAATGATGATTATTACATTAGTCCGTCCGTATCTAATTTTCTGGTTAACAGAAGAAAAAAACTTAAACAATTAAAAAACAGTAATCCCGCACTTGACAGTCTCACACCTACGGAAAAAAAAGTCCTGAAGTTTATTTCAGAAAATAAAACCAGCAAAGATATAGCCAACATACTTTTTCTGAGCCATCGTACAGTCGAAAATCACCGCACAAACATCAATAATAAGCTTAATCTTAAGGGAAGTCACAGCCTGTTGAGATTTGCAATTGAGAATAAATCTCTTCTATAAACCGGTCAAGAATTACTTTTCTTTTGAACATTGACGTGAGATTGAGTATTACTACTCAGATCAATTTGAGTATTCTTACTTATCTATATTATGCGTTAACACTCATACAGTTTTAATATTAATTGAACGATCTTTGTAAGAGAAAGTCGGTAAGTCGTAAAGACACTTTAACTGAAAAAGAAAAAATGAAAAATCCCATAGAAGTTAAAATATTAATTGCAGCTCTTATACTTTTTTCAATTGTAAATACATCCTACTCTCAGTCATCCCAATCGGAAACTGATGTTAACTTAATTCATAAAGAACTTTACCTTAACGAAGATATCCCAAATTCTTTTGTCGGGGTAACAAGCATTGGATTCGAAATTTTAAAAACCGGAAATGTCAGCCTGAATGTATATGATTATAATAACACGCTAATCGAAACTCTTGTTGACGGTGAAATGGAGGTCGGGCTTTATAATGTATATTTCAAAGTAATTGACGGCATGACACCCGGAGAATATTATTACAAAGTTACAACTGATAATAAATCAACCGAGACAAAAAAAATGATCATAAGCAGATATTAAAACTCTGCATTGAAAGTGTTAAAGGAACGCAAAATAAAAGGTCACCCGTTTTAACAGGTGGCCTTTTTTAATATTGGGTTTATAAAAACAAACCTTTATCGAGATCAGTGAACTAATTATATTATAATAATTGAATTTATTTAAAACTTTATATGTCTTATCTTAAAAATATAAAATTAACTTAAGGAGAATAGATTTGAGCACAGCAACAATCGATAAAACACAAGTATTGCCATATAAGGTAAAAGACATTTCACTTGCAGAATGGGGAAGAAAAGAAATAATTCTAGCTGAAGCGGAAATGCCTGGTTTGATGGCAATAAGAGAAGAATATAAATCTCAGAAGCCTCTTCAGGGCGCAAGAATAGCGGGCTGCCTGCACATGACAATACAAACTGCAGTACTGATAGAAACTCTGAGAGATCTTGGTGCAGAAGTTACATGGTCATCATGCAATATATTTTCAACACAGGATCATGCTGCTGCTGCAGTAGCTGCTGTTGGAATTCCGGTGTACGCATGGAAAGGTATGAATGAAGAAGAGTTTAACTGGTGTATAGAACAGACACTATTTTTTGGACCTGAAAGAAAGCCATTGAATATGATACTCGATGATGGAGGTGATCTGACCAACATGGTGTTTGATAATTATCCCGAACTTATTTCGGATATAAAAGGATTATCAGAAGAAACAACAACAGGCGTTCATCGTTTATATGAAAGAATGAAAAACGGCACTCTTAATATGCCGGCAATAAATGTTAACGACTCAGTTACAAAATCAAAATTTGATAATAAATATGGTTGTAAAGAATCCTTGGTCGATGCTATCAGGAGAGCTACTGATGTTATGATGGCGGGCAAAGTTGCTGTAGTTGCAGGTTACGGGGATGTCGGTAAAGGTTCAGCCCAGTCACTTAGCGGTGCAGGTGCAAGAGTAATGGTAACGGAGATAGATCCTATTTGCGCGCTTCAGGCAGCCATGGACTGATATCAGGTAATCACAATGGATGAGGCTTCAAAGCTGGCAGATATTTTGGTAACTGCTACAGGTAATGTAAATATCATTGCAGAGAAACACTTCAGAAATATGAAAGACAAAGCAATCGTCTGCAACATCGGACACTTTGATAATGAGATCGACATGGCATGGCTGAATAATAACTATGGCAATTCAAAAAATACAATAAAGCCACAGGTTGATCTTTACACAATTGACGGAAAAGATATTATAATTCTTGCTGAAGGAAGACTTGTAAATCTTGGCTGCGCAATGGGACATCCTTCCTTTGTAATGTCAAATTCATTTACAAATCAGGTTTTAGCACAGATCGAACTCTGGACAAATACTGACAATTATGAAAATAAAGTTTATGTATTGCCTAAGCATCTGGATGAAAAAGTAGCAAGACTTCATCTTGAAAAAGTCGGTGCTAAACTTGAAACACTTTCTAAGGAACAGGCAGATTATATCGGTGTTTCAGTTGACGGACCTTATAAGTCAGAAATGTACAGATATTAATTATCAATTATCAATGTTCAATGATCAGTTTGATGTGGTTATATGTTGAAAGAGAACATTGCTAAAGACAAGAGCTACAAATTTGCACTAAGAATAATAAAGTTATACAAATTCTTAATTGATTCAAGGAAGGAATATGTTTTATCTAAACAGATTTTAAGATGTGGCACTTCAATCGGGGCAAATATCGAAGAGTCTGTCGGTTGCAGTACAAAAAAAGATTTTGTAAATAAAATTAGTATTGCTTACAGAGAATCACGAGAGACTAAATATTGGCTGAATCTATTATATGATTCAAAATATATAGAAAAAAAGAGCTACGATTCGATGGTTTCAGATTGTGAGGAGCTGATAAAGTTAACAGGTAAAATTATTTCATCTTCCAAAAGTAATAAATTAAATTGAATTATACTAACAGAAGAAATAATTGATAATTGATAATTGATCTGCTGGTGTAGCTCAGTTGGTAGAGCAGCTGATTCGTAATCAGCAGGTCGTCTGTTCAAATCAGATCACCAGCTCAAGGAAACCCTGATAACTATTACATTATCAGGGTTTTTACTTTTAGAGAAATTTGTGTTAGTAAATTTGTTAGCAATTTTTTCTTATATTCACATTGTTCAATCTCTCTTTTATAATGCTTGCATTTTTTTTCTTATAATATATTCTCGTTGTATTTGTCGTTGAGTGACCAAGTAAATCAGCTAGATCTCCTTCACCAATACCTTTATCAGCGTAGTTTGATGCAAAAGTCTTCCTGAATGTTTTTAGGTTGTAAGATTCACTTTCCATTTTTAAGGATTTTAGTATCCTTCTAAAAAC
>JBDSYA010000086.1:0-13834 GCA_039925865.1 Ignavibacteria bacterium | reverse complement strand
GGATGTTCGCAGAAGGTAATCTATTTTTGAGAGATCAGTTCTGCGTGTATTTGCGATAAATATCTGCGTAGCAATGTCCTGACATGCATAATGAGGTAAAACGAAATCTCACTTTACATTTTGTATTTTTGAAAATTATAATATGAATTATTTTTTTTGAAATAATTTGATGAATAATTAAAAATTGAAAAATGGAAAATGATGAAAATAAAATATCATATGATATTAGAGGATGTGCTTTCAAAATACTTAATACCCTGGGACCGGGTTTATTGGAATCTGTTTATGAAGTGGCTTTGTCTTACGAACTTCTACAACTGGGATACAGAGTAAAGAATCAAATCGGAATTCCCATGATATATTGTCATATACAATTAGATATTGGATTTCGGTTGGATATTTTGGTGAACGATTTGGTAATTATTGAAGTAAAGTCTGTTGAAAAACTTACTGACATACATTATAAACAATTGTTAACTTATTTAAAACTTTCAAATAAAAAATTAGGATTACTGATTAACTTCAATTCGGTAATATTGAAAGACAAAGAATCAATTGTCAGGATTGTTAATAACTTATGAATAAATCTTTAAGGTGTTCATAACAACTGCGTAGATCTGCGTGAATAGATCTTTCTCGCAGATGCTCGCAAATAGTGATCGCGGATGTTCGCAGAAAGCAATATATTTTTTGAGATACCTTCTGCGTGTATTTGCGGTAAACATCTGCGTAGATTTGCGGTAAACATCTGCGTAGATCTGCGTGAAAACATCTGCGTAGATCTGCGTGAAAAGATCTGCGTAGATCTGCGTGAAAAGATCTGCGTAGATCTGCGTGAAAAGATCTTTCTCGCAGATGCTCGCAAATAGTGATCGCGGATGTTCGCAGAAGATAATCTATTTTTGAGAGTTCCTCCTGCGTAGATCTGCGATAAACATCTGCGTAGATCTGCGTGAAAAGATCTTTCTCGCTGATGCTCGCAAATAGTGATCGCGGATGTTCGCAGAAGGTAATCTATTTTTGAGAGATCTTTCTGCGTGTAAAAAATTAAATCTCCAATGCCAGTAATGCAGCACCGAAAGTTCCTGCCGATTCATCAGCGATTACATAGACCGGAGTTTTCTTTACAATGTAGCTAAGCCTTCCTTTATTAAAAAAAGAATTTATAAAAGTATCATCTTTAAACTTTTCAATAATTTTCATTGGAATCCCTCCGCCAAGATATACTCCTCCAGTCGCCTTATAATTAAGAACCATATTTCCGGATACAGCCCCAAGAACAGACATAAATATATCCAGAGACTTTACACAGACAGGATAAGTGTTTTTCAATGCTTCATCTGAGATAACCGAAGAAGGATCTTCGTTTTCCATTCTTGCAGACAACTCTTCATCAATACTGCTGTACCACGTGCTTTTTAAAAAATTAAAAATATTCACCAGCCCGGGTCCGGAAACAATTCTCTCATAACTCACATGATTAAATTCTTTCTTCAAATATTTAAGAAGCTTAGTTTGAATTTCATCGATTGGAGCAAAGTCTGTATGCCCGCTTTCGGTAGAATTAATTTTACACTCATTACCAGTCCATATTAAAGCAGCAACGCCAAGGCCTGTTCCCGGAGCTATTACAACTTTATTGAATTTCACAGCAGTCAGATCACCTTCATAAATTGTTATCAGGTTTTTTTCATCAGTTTCAGAAATGGACGCCGCAATTGCCTCCAGGTCATTTGCGAGTTTAAATTTTTCAATGCCAAGATTTTCTGACAAGATCTTTTCATCAAGATCCCATAGCAAGTTAGTTGAAACAACCTTTCCTTTATCCACAGGTCCGGCAATGCCAATGCATGCAGCTTCAATTTTTTTATTTTTATCTTGTAGAAAAGAAAAAATTATATCTTCAAGGCAGGAGAAATTTTTGTTGAAATATTTTTCTGAAATAATTTTAATTAAACTTCCTCTCTGCAATTCATACAAGGCAAGCTCAGTCTTTGTTCCTCCGCAATCTCCTGCTAAAATCATGCTTAAAATTTTATTTCAACTTTAAAGTAAATCCGCAGCCTCAGAGTCAAGATACCATTCTGATTTTCCATGAGTCGGGGTTATATGAGACGCAGGATATTTTTCGAAGATATTTTTTTTCTTTAAAATCTCTTTCACAACTTCAGCCTTGCTTCTGCCCGTAACCAAGAAGAATATTCTGTCTGGATTCTTAATGACAATTCCGGTTAATGTTATCCTTTTTTGTTGACTGACCGGATGAACCGCTACCTCACAAATTTTTTCTGAAGTCAATAAATTCATTTGATCCGGAAAAATGGAAGCAATGTGCCCGTCCTCGCCCATTCCAAGAAGAATAATGTCAAACCTGGGAAAATTATTTTTAAATGGAAGATTTTTTTCGAGAAGTTCAGAATATCTAACGGCTTCATTAACCGGATCATTGTTGCCATTAACCGGATATACATTTTTCTTTGAATGAATTTTTGAGAACAATATTCTATCCGCTTCACCGTGATTACTTTCATCGCTTTCAGGCGGAACACATCTTTCATCAGCCCAGTAAAAATTTATTTTACTCCAGTCGAGCTTATCAATATATTTTTTTGAAAGGATCTCAAAGAAAAGTTTCGGAGTGGTGCCTCCTGAAAGTGCAATATTTACTATTCCAATCTTTAAAATGTATTCGTCACAAATTTTCTCAAAGACTTCTGCAAAAGCTTCGGCAAGTTTTTCTGATGACCCGAAAATTTTTTTGTTCAATTTTGCCACCTTATATTTACACTTAGGAAAACCCTAACCTTGAATGCGTTGAAGTGCTAACGAAATTCACTTCCAACTCACAACTCACAATATGTACCGTCGTCAGAAAGGTTTTTACATGGATATCTCCAGCTGAAATTCTTGCCGGCTATAAGATCATCCGCACATTCAGGGCCCCAGGTTCCTGCAGGGTAACCATATACTTTAATGTCCGGCGAATCTTTCCATGCATCAAGAATAGGCTGAATGAATCTCCAGCATGCCTCTACTGCATCTGCCCTTATAAACAAAGTTGAATCGCCAAGCATGCAGTCAAGTAAAAGTTTTTCATAAGCACTTGGAAGACTCGCATCCGAAAGATCGCTGTAATGAAAATCCATATTTACATTTTGAACATTAAATCCCGCACCGGGAACTTTCATTGCGAATTTTATCAATATTCCTTCATCGGGCTGAATACGGATCACAAGCATATTGTATGGCGGAGTAGCATCATTTACTCTTTTGAATAAATGGTGCGGGGTAGGTTTAAAATGTATTACAAGTTCTGTTACACGTGTCGGCAGTCTTTTACCGGTCCTGATATAAAAAGGCACTCCGCCCCATCTCCAGTTATCAATAAAAAATTTCATTGCAACATAAGTATCAGTTCTTGAAACAGTTGATACACCTTCTTCTTCACGGTACCCGGGCACTTCCTTTCCCCGTATCAATGATGAAGTGTACTGTCCTCTGATAACCATCTTGTCAACATCTTCTTTTTTTATCGGCCGTAATGACTGGAAAACTTTTAAAGATTCATCACGGATCGAATTTGAATGAAAAGTGGATGGCGGCTCCATTGCTATATAACCTAATAATTGAAGAAGATGATTTTGAACCATGTCTCTTAATGTACCCGAATTATCAAAATACCCTCCACGGTTTTCAATGCCAATACTTTCAGAAGAAGTTATTTCAATATGATCTATGTAATTTCTGTTCCATAAAGGTTCAAAAATTCCGTTTGCAAATCTTGTTACAAGAATATTCTGTACTGATTCTTTGCCGAGATAATGATCTATTCTGAATATTTGTTTTTCTTTGAAATATTTTCCAACTGTTTTATTCAGCTTTAATGCAGATTCAAGATCATGACCAAACGGCTTTTCTAAAATTATCCGTGTCCATGAAGTTTCTTTAACGGGTTTACTTAATCCGCTTTTTCCCAAATATTCAATTATCGGTAAAATGGTATCAGGAGGAATTGCCATGTAAAGGAGACGGTTACCGCCGGTTTTTTTTTCGGTATCTATCCTGTCTAATTCAGATTTGAGATGTTTATAGGAATCAATGTTCTCATAATCAGCTTTCACATAATATAAGTTTTTACTGAAATCTTCCCAAACTTTTTCATCATGTGTTTTTGTCATTCCAAAATCCTTATTAGATTCTTTCAATGACAATCTAAAGCTTTCATCATTCAAATCTTTTCTTGCAAAACCAACAATGGTAAAATTTTTAGGTAAGAGATTTTCCTGGTAAGATTTAAATAATGAAGGGATAAGCATTCTCTTAGTCAGATCACCGCTTGCTCCGAAAATAACCATTATACAAGGGTCCGGTATCTTTTCTGAGCCGGCATTCATTGGTTTTTCCAATGTTACTTCAAATTCTGTTTGCATAATGTATAGTTTGTTTTATAAAACACAAGAACACTAAGAAAAAAAATAAAAATAATTTCTTTTCAGGTGTCTTATTGGAAATGCAGTGCTGAATTACAAAGACACTCAAAGTTAAACTGCTATTTCTTTTTCACAGCATGTCCTCCGAACTCGTTTCGAAGTGCTGCCAGAATTTTACCTCCGAATGATTCTTCCTGCCTTGATCTGAATCTTGCAAATAATGATTCGGTGATCACCGGCAGAGGAATGCTTTTTTCAATTCCGTCCATTACTGTCCATCTTCCCTCGCCGGAATCCTCAACATAATCTTTTATTTCTTTAAGGTCCTTATCTTCTGTTAATGCATTGTTAAGTAAATCAAGCAGCCATGATCTTACAACACTGCCTCTGCCCCAGAGATGAGCAACCTTTTGGAGATCAACATTATAATCGGAGGCATGCATCAGCTCAAAGCCTTCGGCATATGCCTGCATCATTCCATATTCAATTCCGTTATGTATCATTTTAACATAATGTCCGGAGCCGCTTTGACCAATGTGCATGTAACCATCAGGCGGAGCGAGAGTTTTAAAGATTGATTCGCAATGTTCAAAGATCATTCTTTCACCTCCTATCATTACACAATAACCCTCCTTCAACCCCCATATTCCGCCGCTCGTGCCTGCATCAAGAAAATATATTCCATGTTCCTTCAGCATTGTACTTCTTCTCACGGAGTCTTTGTAAAATGAATTTCCACCATCAATTATAATATCATCTTTCGAGATCAACGGTATCAGGGAAGCAATAGAATTCTCAACAATTTCGCCCGATGGCACCATAAGCCAAATTACTCTTGGTGTTTCGAGTTTGCTCACAAGTTCTTCCAGCGTATAAGCACCTTCAGCACCTTTCTCTTCGATCGCTTTAATTTTGTCTGCACTTCTATTATTCGCAACTACCTCATGACCTCCAATTATTAAACGTTCAGCCATAAAAGCTCCCATTTTACCCAGACCGATTAAACCTAATTTCATTTTTACTCCTTCTGTTTTTTTAAGTTTAGTTCTACCGCAAAGTTAGCAAAGAATATCGCAAAGCTCCAAAGATTATAAAAGATTATAGACCTTTTACTTATGATAATTCATTTTTCTGTCATCTGTTTTCTTGCGAATTATTTTTACAAATTCTTTTGCGAACTTTTGTTGTAAGTCCTATATAGATTTTTTTATTATCCTGTACAATTCTTGAAGTCCTTTCTCTGTATTGCTTCCGATGTTGATCTTTAGTACTCTCCGTTTATGAACTAACAGTGACTCATAGTCCCCGATTCCCTGTGCCTGTTTTAAAATTCCAAAACTGTATGACTTTCCAGGTATTTCAAGATCCTTAGAATCTTCACATACAATTTGTATAAACACTCCATTGTCATCGCCGCCTTTATGTAGCTGTCCCGTAGAATGTAAGAATCTCGGACCATAGCCCAGAGTTGTGGCAACTTTCAATTTTGTTTTTATAAGTTCTCTTATTTTCATTAAAATTTTTGAATCACTTTTATTATTTTGTAAATACGCCATCAACCCAACGTAATCTCCGGGCTTAATCTGATCAATGAAAAATTTAAGATAATCTTGCAGGTTCCATTTGTTCAGAGACTTTTGCTTTCGAAGTTTTTTTGAAAATATCTGATCGTCCAAAAACAATTTCAGTTCACCTTCTTCAGAGTTTGGGATTTGTTCCGGTAATATTTTTTTTTCTTCAAAATGTTTCAAAACATTTCCGGTATTGTCCTTACTTTCTTTTACATTAGGCTCATCAAATGGATTTATTCTTAGCACAACTCCCATTACCGCCGTTGCAAACTCCCATAAATAAAACTGTCCTCCGATGTCATACAGATCTTTTAATTCAATTTTAATAACCGGAAAATCTTTCTTCGATAACGCCTTCATTATTTTCTTCTCTTCATCATTTTCCTTACCGAGACTTATATACACAAAAACTCTGTCCTTACCATAAGAAGAAGGTTTATTTAAAATCTCGCCTTCAATCGGAACTATCCCTACACCTTCTTTGCCCGTACTTTCAGCGATAAGCTGTTCAACCCAATACCCGAATGAATAAATTTGCTTTGAAAGTATAAAAGTTAATTTATCTTTTTTCTTTTTTGCCAGCGTAGCGACAGCCGCACCGATAAACAATCCGTAATTATTTTTAATATTCATTACCGAACAATTGTCCATCATTTCCTGAGCTCTATCGAGTAATTTTACAATATCAATTCCGATAATTGCCGCCGGCACTAGTCCGAAATATGACAATGCAGAATATCTGCCTCCAATGTCGGAAGGATTAGTAAAAATTTTACGGAACCCGTTTTCTCTTGCCCGCGCTTCAAGATCAGTTAAAGGATCCGTAATTGCTACAAACTGTTTACCGGCTTCTTCACCTTTTCTTTGTTTTACTTTCTCAAAGAAGTATCTGAAAAAAGAATCAACTTCGATCGTGCCTCCGGACTTGCTGGAAACAATGAATAATGTTTTATCTAAATCCAGTGAATTCTCAATATCAAAAATTGTTTTCGGATCGGTACTGTCAATTACAAATAATTTAAGATAACCTTCTTTAACACCAAACGTTTCCCTGCAGACTTCCGGGCACATGCTGCTTCCTCCCATACCAAGCACAACGGCAAATCTAAAGCCGTCTTTTCTGACTTCATCTGTAAATGCATTTATCTCATTACATTTTTCTCTCATGGTAACCGGCAGTGAAAGCCAGCCAAGCCGGTTCCTGATCAACGCATCATACTCTTTTCGATTCTTCCAGAGAGTAGGATCTTTCTCCCAGATTCTTTTAACGGTGTTTTCTTTATCGAGCTTTTGTAAAGTTTTTTGAACTGAAGATGAATATTTACCAAGCTTTAGATTTTTTTTGGATAGAGTCATATAAATAAAATTTATTTTATTTTTTTCAATTGCACCCGAGCTTTAGCTCGGATAATTATTTATTTCTCAATTGCACCGAGCTTTAGCTCGGGAATATAAAATTAAGAAAAATTCGGCTTTAGCCGAAACACTCTCCAATATTAATTCTAATTTATATTTGGCTAAAGCCAAAATAATTATATTTAATTCGATTCCCCGAGCTAAAGCTCGGGGCTATTAAATTTCTTTTTTTCTTTTTTCGAGCTAAAACTCGGGGCTTCAGATTTAATTCAATTCTTTTTCAAAATTGAAATCCATATTTCTCCATTAACTCGTCATACTCTTCTTTAGAACTCTTTTTCCTATGATGCTCTTCCTGATTTTTTATATATTCTCTGACTCGATTTACACCAGATTCACTAACAGAAATTGCGATATAATCATCCTGCCATTCAAATTTTCTATCTATCAAATTGTATTCATTTACCCAATGCGATGATTCACCCTTTATTAACTGAGCAACCTTACTTATTGATTGAGTATTGCCTAATGATATTAAAATATGAATATGATCTTCAATGCAGTTCATAAAATCTATATAAATTTCTTTTTTCTTCGAATTTTCTTTTATATGAGAAAGGAGTTTTGGTTTTAAATCTTTTGAAATGGTTTTTTCTCTATTCTTAGTTGCAAATATAAGATGAATCCAAATTCTAATATATGGCATAAAAGAAATAAAATAAAATTTTATGATAAGCCCGAGCTTTAGATCGGAGAATATTAAAATTAGAAAAATTCGGCTTTAGCCGAAACACCCTTCCAATTTAAATCTAATTAATATTTGGCTAAAGCCAAATTATTAGGATTCTTCTATAACCCCGAGCTAAAACTCGTCAATCATTTAAATCTTTCAATTCTTTCGCCTTCCCTACCACGTTCTCAACACTAAAACCGTACTCCTTCATCAAAACCTCACCAGGTGCGGATTTGCCAAACTCATCAATTCCAATTGAAATGCCTTCGTCGGTTGTATACTTCTGCCAGCCAAGTGTAGAGCCCGCTTCAATTGAAATTCTTTTCCTTACATCTTTCGGTAAAACTTTTTCTTTATAATCTTTATTCTGAGCTTCAAATAATTCCCATGAAGGCATGCTGACAACTCTCGAATTAATTTTTTCTTTTTTTAATTCTTCCTGAGCTCCGAGTGCAAGCTGAACTTCTGATCCCGTCGCAATAAGAATAAGATCAGGCGCATTTTCGCAATCGTTTAATATGTATGCGCCCTTTTCAACATCCTTTGCATTACCAAATTTTGCCTGATCGATGACAGGAACTTTCTGCCGGGTTAATATCAATGCAACAGGACCAGTTCTATGTTCGAGTGCAACTCTCCATGCCTGTGTAGTTTCATTTGCATCGGCCGGTCTTATGACTGTTAAATTGGGAATTGAACGAAGTGAAACAAGTTGTTCTATTGGCTGATGAGTAGTCCCGTCTTCGCCAAGGCCAATGCCGTCGTGAGTAAAAACATAAATTGGTCTGATACCCATTATGGCTGCAAGTCTTATAGGAGCCCGCATGTATTCTGAAAAAATTAAAAACGTCGCTCCGTAAGATATCATCGGAGTTGTCAGATTAATGCCATTGAGAATTGCTCCCATTGAATGTTCACGAACACCGAAGTGTAAATTCCTGCCTTCATAACTTTTTGCTTGAAAGCTCGGTGACCCTTTGATAAAAGTGTCTGTAGATGGTTCGAGATCTGCTGAGCCGCCAATCATATCAGGAAAAAATTCAGCGATAGCATTTATTGTCTTTCCTGAAGCTGAACGCGTTGCGACTTGACCGTCCCTCGGATCAAAAACCGGCAATGACTTTTCCCATCCGTCTTTAAATTTTCCTTTTGAAAAATTTTCATATTCTTCTGAGAGTTCTTTATACTTATTCTTGTATTCGGAAAATAATTTATTCCAATCTTCCTGCTTCTTCTTTCCGGCTGCACCGGTTTCTCTATAAAATTTCAAAACTTCATCCGGAACATAAAAGAATTTTTCAGGATCAAAGCCCAGATTTTTCTTTGTCAGCTTAACTTCATCGGGACCCAAAGGTGAGCCGTGAGCTCCTGCAGTATCAACTTTATTAGGACTTCCGTATGCAATATGAGTTCTAATTTTTATTAGAGAAGGTTTTTCCTTTTCATCTTTTGCATTTTGAATCGCTTTGGAGATCGCTTCGACATCGTTGCCATCATCGACAACCTGCACATGCCATCCGTGCGCTTCAAATCTTTTTTTAGTATCTTCAGTGAAAGCAATTTCAGTATCACCTTCAATTGAAATGTGATTGTCATCATATAGATAGATCATATTTCCGAGCTTAAGATGTCCGGCAACAGACGCTGCTTCGGATGAAATTCCTTCCATAAGGTCACCGTCACTGCAAAGCACATAAATATGATAATTAAAAATTTCAAAGCCGGCTTTATTATATCTTGCTGATAAATATTTCTGAGCAATTGCAAACCCAACTCCGTTCGCAAATCCCTGACCGAGAGGACCTGTGGTTGTTTCTACTCCTTTGCATAAATGAGTTTCAGGATGACCGGCAGTTTTACTGTTTAACTGTCTGAAATTTTTTAGATCTTCGAGGGACAGATCATATCCCGTTAAATAAAGCAAACTGTAGAGCAGCATGCTGCCATGACCTGCAGATAAAATAAATCTGTCACGGTTTGGCCAGTCAGGATCTTGCGGGTTAAAATTTAAATATTTTGTCCATAGAGCAAACGCCATCGGAGCTGCACCCATGGGCATTCCCGGGTGTCCTGAATTTGCTTGCTGAACTGCATCGATGGATAGTGTACGGATGGTGTTTATTGCTGTTTGTGTTAGATCCTTCATTTACTATTCCTTCATTAATCTGATTTAAAAATAAAATACTTAATTATAAAATTAATTTTAAGATTAATTGTAAGATTAATTGTAAATCTAACCCATTTAGATAATTTAGATTAATTTAGATTAAGAGAGCTTGCTACTTATAAATGCATGAAGACAACAGGTGTATCAATATCATTCAATAACCTTGTTTAAAACTACTTTAACTTCTTTGTTTAAAAAATTAATTTCCATATTTTAATTGTGTCAGATGTTTGGTCAGGAGGACGAATATGAAAATGAAATCGCATTTAATTAATTACAAAAAAATCTCGTATTTGGTATAAGGAAAGTTGCTATTGTTAGATATGGAATATTGAATTTTCAATTTTATCTAAGAGAACTTGGAATGGTTAGACAAACACGGGAAGAACAAATTGCGAGTCGAAAATCAATAATTAAATACAACCCAGTGAAAGCAAATGTCCTATATTCAAACCTCCATGAAAATCTTTGAAGAAAATGTAACTATAGATTTATTAGATTTTATCAATATAATTTTTGTATTACAAGTAAAAACAAATAACCATAATTTTGCTTTAATCCTTATAATCAAAATTAATATGATAAATGGTAATAAAGAAATTCGATGGGAACAGCGTTTTGTAAATTACAAAAAGGCACTTTCAAAACTTTCTGAGGTAGCAGAGAATAAAAATTTTATTTATTTGTCGACCTTATCGAATTTAGAAAAGGAGGGGCTCATTCAGCGATTTGAATACACCTTTGAATTAGCCTGGAAGACATTGCAGAATTTATTGAGATTAAAAGGTTATACTGAAATTGCAGGTCCGAATTCTGTGATTGAACAAGCTTTTGCAGATGGATATATCACTAATGGAGAGAATTGGAGGAAAATGAAAAAGTCCCGTGAGCTAACATCTCATACTTATAATGAGGAGATTGCCGATGAAATAGCCGGAAGTATAATTGACATTTATCACGACTTATTAGAAAATCTTAAACAACGATTGGAAAAAGAAATTAAAAATTAATATGATTATATTCAGAGTATGAAATACGGACTATCAGACAATTTTATCAACGAAATAAAATCAGTTTTTGAAACTTACCAAAAAGTGAATGAAGTAATTATTTTTGGGTCAAGAGCAAAAGGAGATTTCAAAACCGGATCGGATATTGATCTTGCAATAAAAGGTAATGAAATAAGATTGGATGATATTTTAAACTTAAGTTTGCGTCTGGAAAATATAACTTTTCCCTATAAAATGGATTTAATTAATTTTCAATCTATTGAAGATATAAATGTTATAGAACACATTAATAATTCAGGTAAAGTATTTTACAAAAGATCAACCAAACCCTTAAATGTTTCCGAAACTTAATAAGTATAAGTCTTTTTTCCAGCCGCCAAAAGGTCGCCATCGGCAGGGAAAGTAAATTGACTACTCATTTACTCTTTTTACCAGTTTTCTTAATTGCTCTATTGTTAATGCAGGTTTTATTGAATGAACAACACAATGGCAGTTTGCACAAAGTGTGATAAGATCTTTAATGGGGTCCACTCTGTATTCTCTTTTTTTGTCGGAAAGTGAAATCAAATGATGTACTTGGATATAGCCCTTTACAGAGTTTCCATACACCTTGCCGAAGTTAAATCCGCAACCATGACAGGTTTCTCCATGGTGCTTGATGCATTCCATTCTTGCTTTAAGGTTTCTCTCATAACGGGTTGCGATAACTTCTAAAAATTTAATTCTTTACACATCATTTCTGCAAACTTTTTGAAACACCAACAGCTGCTAAAAAAAATTTTCATCAACATTCTCACTCATGCAAATAAAAAATTTAATAGTTAATAAAATAAACTTTATTTAGTAAATTATATTTTGTAAAATGCATTTAAATAAATTTAACAGTTTAAACTTTGATAATATTAAAATAATATTGTCAGTATAATTTACAATTAACTTATTTTATTAATTAAATTATTGGAGTTCAAAATGAAGAAACCCTGCTACCTTTTATTTTTCATTTTATTACTTCTGATCTCGGACGTTAATACCTCTGTTTCCCAGCCATATACTGTAAGAGGAAATGTCAGTAATCTGGAATCAGGTGATAAAATTTATGATGCAATTATTTCCATTGTTCCCGGTACCAAAAGTGCTAAGTCTGATGCAAACGGAGATTATGTTATTGCGGATGTTGGATCCGGCACATATAAGATTATCTGCAGTTATCCTACACTCAAAGTGGAATCAAAAGATATTATTTTGAATTCCGATATGACCATAAATTTTCAATTGTCAATAGAGTTCTCTACTGAAACTATTGAGATCAACAGGGCAATTGACAGGGAAACTCCCGTTGCATTTACAGATATTACCAAACAGCAGATCGACGAAAACACTCACGGGCAGGATGCCCCGATGCTTGCACGCGGAACGCCTGGCTTATATTCATATTCAACTGATGGTGTTGGAAACGGAGAATCACAACTTCTGATCAGAGGATTTAATCAAAACTATGTGCAGGTTTTAATCAATGGAATTCCTACAAATGATCCTGAGTCAAATTCAGTTTACTGGTCAAACTGGGGATCGGTTTCAGCTAATGCAGGTTCAATCCAAATTCAGCGTGGTGCCGGTTCATCGCTATATGGTTCCGGAGGATTCGGAGGTTCATTCAACATTCTCACTAACAATCCTTTGAAAAGATTTTATGGAGCAACCTTAAATTTAGGCAGCCCTATGAATACAATGTACGGACTAAAATTAAATACCGGTTTATTGAAAAATAAAACTTCTGCGGCTTTGAATATTGAAAGGAAAGTTGCCGAAGGAACCAGGATCAGCGGCCGGTACGAAGGACTCAATTATTATTTATCCGGAATGTTCTATCCTAATTCTCAGCAGAGTCTTCAGCTTAATCTTCACGGCGCACCTCAGGAACACGGATATTCTTTCAGCAACAATATTATTTATTTTAAAAAATTTGGTTTCACCGCAAACCCTGCTCCGTTCCTTCCGAGAAGCGTTGTTGCAAGCTTCGGTGTGAACAAAACTACAGGGCAGGCAAATTATGGATTGCTTGATGACTCAAGAGAGTTAGTAGATGACAACTATGTAAATCTTTCTCACAACTTTTTTCATAAGCCGCAATTAGAACTTCATTATAATTTACAGACAAACGCATATTCATTCCTTAAGGGAACATTTTTTTATTCACTTGGGAGAGGCGCAGGTTCCAGTATGAACAGCACCGGAACATTGTTTGCTCTTAGCAACAACAGAAACAATATTGGTGTGAACGGAATGAAGCGTGATACATTAACAACCAATTTTTACGGACCTGAAGGTTTTGTAACAAATGATTCTATTGCTAATGCAATTTATTTGAGACAGACAGGGGGTCCCACTACAAGCGCATATCAAAGAATAAGTTATTCACTTCACAGACAATTTGGAATTTTGGGAAGTTACAAAACAGAATTCGGAAAGCATGTAAATTTCACCGGCGGAGCTGAATTCAGAAGCTGGAGAGCAGATCATCCGGGACATTTTGTTAATTTATTCAGCAAAGACAGTGTCACTGCACA
>JBDSYA010000085.1:0-2719 GCA_039925865.1 Ignavibacteria bacterium | reverse complement strand
AGATATGTTCCCCCGACTCCGGATGTCGTTCTGGTTTCGCTTCCGGCTAAACTTACAGACCATATTCTTATCATCTCTCCGCATAATGCAATCGCAAATCCCGTTATAATGCTCCAGAGCTTCGGTTTCATAAATATCAGCATTACCAGTATGAATGGTATCGGGATGTAACTTCTGTATTTAAAAAATATTTTCCCTAATTCCCTCAAGTAATTAATAATTTGTTTTCATATCGTGAATAGTCAATCATGAATAGTCAATGGTGAATAGTCAATGGTCAATAGTGACTAGCAATCTAAAATCTAAAATCACAAATCTAATATCTAAATCGAAATCATCCACCCATGAATACATCCCGCCTTCTGATTTTTGCTTCCTGCCTTTGCCTGATCATATTATTACCGGTCAATTTCGCAAGTTTCATTTTTATATCTGAAAAATTTTTGTATTCAAAGTATGTAATGTTATTCTTCCAGCAGTATGAAGCTAATTTACCTTTAGCAAATACAATATCAGCAAAGCCGCTCACACATTGATCTGAGACACCGTCCCCTATAAAAACAGAAATTTCATTATCGAGATCATTTGTGTTGTTGATAAGGATATTTCTTTTACATGTTTCACAGAGTGTGCAGTATTCATCAGAATGTGTAAAAACACTAAACAGCTTTTTATCATCGGTCTGTCTGAGTTCACTTGCAAAAATTTTCAGATCTATATTATACCTTTTTAAAATAAAATCTAGATAATATTCATAACCTGCGCTTACTACGACAAGCGTATGATCATTTACCCGACAAAACTCTGCAAAATCTTTAAAATGTTCATCAATTTCCTCCAGTCTGAGGTAATCATCCAGTTTTGCAAATGAAAAATTTTCTACAAGTGAAAGATGTCTTTTGCCTGCCTCTCTTCCGTTTAAAACTTCCGAATGATAATCCCGGCAGACCTTCTCAAAAGATTCAATGTCATTTATAAATCCATTAAACGAACTTATCCAAACATCATTCTTAGCTATTGTCCCGTCAAAATCACAGAAAATTTTAAGCTTGTAATTTTTCATCGGTCTTAAACTTTGTCTCTACTATAGTAGTCACACCCGCTTCCTGCATGGTCACTCCATACAATCTGTCAACCGACTCCATAGTTCTCTCATTGTGAGTTATCAGAATGAACTGAGTATTGCCTGAAAATTTTCTGATCATTTTATTAAACCTTCCAAGATTTGCAACATCAAGAGGAGCATCAACTTCATCAAGTACGCAAAACGGTGAAGGCTTTACAAGGTAGATAGCAAATAAAAGAGCAATAGCCGTCAAAGTCTTCTCACCCCCGGATAAGAGCTCTATGGAAGTAGGCCTTTTACCCCGAGGCTTTGCAATGATTTCAATTTTTGCTTCAAGAGGATCTTCTGCGATTATACCATCTTCATCTTCTTCATAAACGATCCTGAGATTTGCTTCATCTCCTTCAGAAAAAAGTTCTTTGAATATTGTAATAAAATTTTGCCTGATCTGATCGAATGTTTTTAAAAATCTTTCCCGTGCTTCCTTATTAATTCGCTCGATCGTTTTTCGAATATCTTTTTCTGATTCAAGGAGATCATCCCTTTGTTCAGTCAGTGTTTTAAGTTCGGTTTTCTCATTTTCAAAATCTTCAAAAAGGATCTGCTGATATCCGCCTCCGAGCTTTTTCAGTCGTTCACTAAGTTCTTCAATAATTTTCTTCGAATTACCATGATCAAATTCTCCTTCAACAACATATACCGGTGCGTCAGGATCTTTTAATGAAAGATCTTTTTCATATTTCTTCAAAATATAATCTCTTACCTGCTGCGACCTGATCTCATTCTCCTTCATTCTTACCTGTGCATTTATCAGTTTCTGTGAAACATTGTCAAAATCAATTCTCCTCTGCCTTTGCTCCACATCATATTTGTGCTGCTGAGTTTTCTTTTCATCATAAATTTTTCTTTTATCCCCGGAGCTTTCTTCTATTTCTTTTATTTTGAAATTTAGCTCCGAAAGTTTTTCATTGTTATTTTTTAATGTCAAAGAAAAATCATCAATACTTTTTCCGTCTTTAAAGATGGTTTCATCATTAGATGAAATTTGTCTTTCGATCATTGAGAGCGTATTATTTACTCTGCTGAAGTTTTGCTCTTCGATCTTAAGTTCATTCTTCAATTTAAGAAATTCGATATTGAAGCTATTATAATCCGCAGAATCATGAGAAAAATTTTGTTCAATGATATTGAATTCATCTGTCAGGAAAATAAATTCTTTATCAAGATTATACTGCTCATTTTCGGATTTGCTTACTAACTCTATAAGCTTATTAATATCTGCATTCAAAGAATGATTTACGTTATCAATATTTTCATAAGCAGTTTCATTCTCCTGAATGGATCTGTTAAACTGGTCTTTTTTAAAATCCAGCTTTGCAATTTCTTTATCGATCAGGTCGCACTTCTTTTTTATTCTTTCAAAATTATTCTTATGAAGTTCGGTTGAAATATTTTCACTTTTATCTTTTATCAGATCAAACTCTTCGTTATTCTTATCTATTATTTTTTGAAATTCTTTTACTTCGTCCTCCAGCAGGTCAATTTTTTTCTGACGGCCTAATCTCACCGACTCTTCATTCACTTCGCCGCCTGCTCTTACAAATCCCTTTGTGATAATATCGCCTTCGAGAGTTATGAATTTGTAATAATTAT
>JBDSYA010000084.1:0-2626 GCA_039925865.1 Ignavibacteria bacterium | reverse complement strand
CCTTCTCTTCCGAAACCGCTTTCTTTATATCCGCCAAAAGGCGATGCAGGATTGAACTTATTAAAAGTGTTTGCCCACACAACACCGGCTCTGATCTTGCTCAGTGTTTTAAATATCTTCGAACCTTTATCAGTCCATACTCCTGCAGACAATCCGTAAAAAGTGTTGTTTGCTTTTTCAATTGCTTCAGCCGGAGTTCTGAATGTCAGAATTGATAATACAGGTCCGAATATTTCTTCGTTTGCAATCCTGTGTGATTGTGCTACATTACTGAAAAACGTCGGTCTGAACCAATAGCCCTTTTGAGGTAAAACACATGCGGCCTGATAGATTGATGCTCCTTCACTGACTCCCGCGGCAACTAACTCTGTTATTCTGTCCAGCTGCATTTTGGAATTTATAGCTCCAACATCCGTATTTTTATCCAGGGGATCTCCGACTCTTATCGAATTCATTCTGTGTTTCAATTTTTTTATGACAAGATCTTTTATACTTTCCTGAACCAGTAATCTGGAACCTGCACAGCAGACATGTCCCTGATTGAAATAAATTGCATTTATAATTCCTTCAATTGCTGCATCAATGGGAGCATCTTCAAAAATTATATTGGCTGCTTTTCCGCCGAGTTCAAGTGTAAGCTTTTTATCCGTACCTGCTGTCTGTCTCATTATCATCTTACCGACTTCAGTCGATCCGGTAAATGCGATCTTTTTTGTTTTCGGATGCTTTACTATCGCAGCACCTGTTGCTCCATCACCTGAAATTATATTCACAACTCCTTCAGGAAGTCCGGCTTCCTCAATTACCTCAGCAAGTTTATAAAGTGTTAGCGGTGTTGTTTCGGCTGATTTAATAACAACTGTATTACCGCATGCCAAAGCAGGAGCGATCTTCCAGGCGGCCATAAGTAAAGGAAAATTCCATGGAATTATTTGTCCTGCAACTCCTATCGGTAAAACTTTTCTTTTTGGAAAAGCATAATCCAGTTTATCAGCCCAACCCGCATAATAAAAAAAGTGAGACAATGCCAAAGGAATATCAACACCCTTTGATTCTTTGATCGGCTTCCCTCCGTCCATTGATTCGATAATTGCAAACTCTCTTGCCTTCTCCTGAAGTATTCTCGCAATGCGGAATATATATTTACCTCTGTCTTTTGCGGAAATTTTGCTCCACACATTTACATAAGCTTTCTCGGCAGCATTTACGGCTTTGTTAACATCATCTTCAGCTGCATAAGCGACTTTTGCAAGTACTTCTTCATTGGATGGATTAATTGTATCAAAATATTTTTTTGTTTTAACCCATTTGCCGCCTATGAAAAGATCGTATTCGAATTTCAGATTTATATGTTTCCGGTCTTCGATCGATTTTGAATATTCCCAAACCGGTTTTTTCAGTGCTCCGTTTGAACTATGACCGTTGCTTTTGCCGTTTGACTTGATAAGATTTCCGTTTGTAGAAATCTTCTGCTTTGCTTCTGTTATTGTTTTCATGTTATATTAAAAGTTATCAACAAAAAAAATAATTACTTTTCATTGAACGATGTACATCAATACTAATAATGATCCCTAATTAAAAAGGATCCGCAGAACTATCTGCATCCTTCTTTGCTCCTAACTCTCCTAAATCTTTTCCTTCAGTCTCTACAAATTTTCTGATTACCTCTAAATTTTCCAAAACAAGTTTGGCTTTAGCCAGTCCAAATGAAAACGGAAATTTACTTTCGGGGTTAAGGTTCAAAACTTTGTTACCTTTAAACTCTTGTATTTCGGGCATGATTTTTGATGATTTAATTTTTAGAAAGTTAAGCATATCATTGCAAATTCAAAATTCCATTCGGGATACTGCCGGACCTTCTTTCAGGTTTCGTTATTAAAAACTTTGTTTCATTTTTTTTTCTTTATCATATCAACTTTTTCAACAAGCCATCTTTTTTGTAAAAAAAACTTTTCTCTATCAAGTTCTTTAGATAAACTTTTTGCAAGGTAATGCTTTCCTGAAATTACATTTTTTAACTTTCGGTAATAATGAAGAAACTTTAAGTAATTATCTTTTAATTCACTTGCAATATCAATTCTTCTTTTAAGATATTTGCTTAATGTTTCAATTATCTGCAAAGCAGCTTCGAGTTCCATAAGTTCCATGTAATTTTGCAGTAAAAGAATTTTATGAGAGAGATAGAAGTAAGGACTCACATTATCGACGCTTAGAAGCCTTTGCAATGATGATGTATAATTTTTCCTTTCAAAATCGATTCGTGACAAACCCAGACTGATCAATGAATCACGGTTGTCATATGACAGATACGATTTATATTTCTCTGCAAACTCTGCTGCCCATGAGATCTCGTTCTGCATGGTTGCATGCTCAATTACCGAATAAAAATAATCTCCGTGCAAACTTTCTCCTGTCAGTGCGAGAGAATTTTCATCCATTATTCTGTTAAGCAAAGAAATTTCCTTCAGGTATTTCTCATCACCACTTATCATTTTGTTAATTGCATAATTAAGAATACTTAAAACCATATGCTTCAGCAAATTTGTGGAAAGCTTATTAATGTTACTTAAAATCAGGTCTCTTACTTCAAAATAGTATTCTTCCTTTTTGAGATTAAGTTTTGAAA
>JBDSYA010000083.1:0-3064 GCA_039925865.1 Ignavibacteria bacterium | reverse complement strand
GTAATTTAATGGCTAATTCCAATTTTAACAGCGGCATAGGCAACTGGAGTACTTGGCCCGCAGGTTCACAAATAACTTCCTCAACTCATCCTGTACTGGATGCAGGGGTAATGAGAATAGACTGGACGGGTGTTGGCAATCATGAAAGTTTTACCATGAGCAGTGCTATGTCGATCACAAAGGGGAATTATTATCAGGCAAGTTTAAGCTGCGTGGGTCCCAAAAGCGGTACCTTCAGCACATGGGGAATGTCAGCATCTATATCTGGTTTTCCTCCATTTTTCCCAAAGAGATTTTTAAGATATGAAAATTACAGGATCAATTATTCTTTTGTCTTCAAGGCAGATACTACTGATAATACAGATGCACGGTTTTCTATTGATCTCGTATTGCCCGACTCTTTATTGTATGTGGATAATGTAAATCTTTATCGGGTTAATGTTTCAAAACTGGATTCATCGATTATGTCAAAATTATTTGTTAACGTTAACAGCACTGTGCAAAATATTTCTTTGAACGGTACTGTTTATAAAGACCTGGATGGAAATTTAGTTACAGGAAGTATTTCACTTGATCCATACTCATCAAGAATACTTATAAATGATTTTGCTTCTTTTCCAAAAACTCTGCAATTAACTGTTTTGCCTCAGGGCTTATACAATTCAGTTTCTAATTCAACAGTTCAGGATACTGTTACTGCTTATTTAAGAAATTCGTTGCCTCCTTATAATGTGTTTGATTCTTCTAAAGCAATAATAAGTTCTGCCGGACTTGGATGGTTTACATTTCCTTATGCCACAAATAATTTGAATTATTATTTAGCAGTTACTCATCGAAATTCCATAGAAACCTGGAGTAAAAATAAAATTTCATTCCAGGATGATCAGTGCAATTATGATTTCACAACTTCAGTTACAAAGGCTTACGGGAATAATCTTATATCTAAAGGCTCTAAGTATTGTATATACAGCGGTGATGTTGATCAGGATGATGTAATTGACGGAAGTGACGTTATAGCTGCGGAAAATGCCGCTTACAATTTTGCTCAGGGGTATTTACCCACTGATGTTAATGGAGATAATATCACAGATGCTGGAGATGTTTCTTTGATCGATAATAATGCTTACAGTACTATTTTCACGGAGAGGCCTTAATATGATCTTATTGATTTTAAGGTATGTATTCATAATTTAGAATGAAGAACTTCATAGCGGTCATGGCCGGGCTGGCTGCGGGAATTTGTATAATTTCAGCAATAGAATTAATCTCATCCTCATTTTATCCCCTTCCGGCCGAATTAGATTTTTCTGATAAAATTTCTTTGAAAGAATATATTCAAAATGTTCCTTCCGGTTCATTAATATTTGTACTTGCGGGTTGGGCTTTAGGAAGTTTTGCAGGAGGATTATTAAGCAGTTTAATTTCGACAGATAAAAAAATAAAATGGGCAATTATAACCGGGACGGTGTTATTTATTACGGGTTTAATTAATCTGGCCACACTTCCACATCCTGTATGGTTCTGGATCGCGGGACTTTCGGTTTTTTTTCCATTGGCATTTGCCGGAGCAAAGGTTGGGATAAAATTAAAAACTTCGAAAGAGGTTAATCGCTAAGCGAACTTAACTGCCTCTGTAAGTTGTATAGCCGAATGCATTTAGTAACAGAGGAATATGGTAATGCTCTTCATCGTTTATAGTAAAAGTTATTTCAATGTACGGATAAAAACTTTTTATTTTTTTTTGATCATAATAATCACCTGTTTTGAATTCCATTTTATAGATTCCTTTCCTGAGTAATTCTGCTTTATCCATAAGATCTAAAATTCTTCCGTCTCTGCCTGTTGTCCCATGAGCAATTTGTTTCCATACGGAATTTTCATAGAAAAATAATTTAGCTTTAATTCCTTCTGCCGGAGTTCCGTTTGTTAAATCAAGTACATGTGTTGTAATGTTGCTCATGCTAATTTGTCCAATCTTAATTTAGTAATTTTATTTTGTTCTTCCATTGCGATACTGATCTCATCTTGAGGATTATTTTTGATGCGACTCTTGATCATTGACAGCATTTCATCTGCAGTTTTTCCCGTGGCACACACAATAAATATATATCCGAATTTCCTTTCATATTCTTCATTATGTTTGATTAATTCCTCAAGGCAGTTTACAGATGCATCATTAATCCCTGACTGTTCGTATTCAGCAATGTCTTTTGTTGAAGAAAATTTTTCATTTAAAGATCCTATATCTCCGATCTTCGGATGTCCGGAAAATGCTTCAAGCCAGTCAGGTTTATCCAATGAATACCAGACTTTCTCCGAATGATCAAAGAGATCTTGCTTTGTGTTAAATGGCATTCTCATACTCATCTCAGCCACCCAATTTTCAGATGTACAACATTTTTTCAGTTCTTCTTTTGAAATATTGATATTCTTTTCTTTCAACCTTCCTGGATCATTAAATGATTAACAGATATATTGTATCGAAAGATTTTAGTTGGAAGTAACTTTTCAGGAATAGATCAAAGTTATTCCGGAATGCCAAATAAACGCAGCCTGCTTACTCCTCCATCAGGAAAAATGTTCAATCGCACATGGGTAACTTTTCCAATATTTTTAATTTCCTTCTCAAATGTATTTTCAAAATTTCCTTGTAATTTTGTCTTAGGTAAAATTTGCTTCCATTCTATGCCGGGATCTGTGAGCGAATCATCTTCCGCATCCGGGCTTAAACATCCTTCTATTGAACAGCTGTCAGGATAATTACCTTTAAAAAAATTTGTATCAACAACTATTTTCTTTATATCTCCACACGCTGCAAGTTTTAATATAGTCCAGTCATAACCGGGGATTCTTTTTCTTTTCGTTTCCCAGCCGTCTCCCATATTGCTGCTTCGACCCGGTGATATTAAATTATCTTTTGAACCGAAAAACATATCGTTGCAAACTAACACTCTTCCGCCATTGATCAATGCAGCAAGATCTATCAGTTCACCGTTTTTGCTGAGCTTCCATTCGGGTATGATCTCACCAAATATACGAAACCTTGCTACACCACCGTCCGGAT
>JBDSYA010000082.1:0-5125 GCA_039925865.1 Ignavibacteria bacterium | reverse complement strand
CTTCATTCAATGAGAGTCTTTCTTTATCCATAAGTATGTCAACATAGTATCTGTATGCTTTATCAGTCGGGATGCGTCCGGCAGAAGTGTGAGGAGTATTTAATAACTCCCGTTCTTCAAGATCGCTCATTACGTTACGGATTGTCGCTGGAGATAAATTCAGATCGGTCTGTTTTGAAACATTTCTTGAGCCCACAGGAATAGCGTTGCGGATGAAGTTTTCAACAACATATTTTAATACCTCTTTTTCTCTGTCTGTTAATAGTTCATTCATAGTTTCAATTGTTACCTTAAAAATAAATAAATACGGCAAATTTTAAAATGCCTTTTAGAAATTATATTCAGACTTCATTCAACTTCATTCACATCTGCCCAAAACGTTTTTCAAATCAATAAATTGTTTAACTGCACAGTTGAATAACCTTAAACTCACTTTTGTATTTTACTAAGATTTTTTATTGTCAGATCAAGATCTTCATCAAGAAAATGACGTGCCTGATGCCTCGCTCTTCTTACTTCTTCAAAATTTATGTCGGCGTAAATTATATCTTCCTCAAACAGTTTAGCTTCTGCAATCACATTTCCAAAAGGATCAACTATTTCACTGCCGCCCCAGAAATTAATTCCGTCTTCATAACCGACTTTATTGGAAAAAATAAAATAACTCGATAAGAGCCGGGCATAAACCCTGTGCTGCTCGGAGTTCACTTCATAATTATTGAATTTTTCCTTATCGACAGCAAGACGGGTTGGAGATGCAGCTATTCCAATTATTATCTGCGCACCGTCCATTGCAACCGTGTAAGGCAATGATAAGTGCCAAAGATCTTCACAAACAAGCAGGGCAACCTTACCCAACTTTGTATCATGAGCCTTACATTCTACTCCTCGGGAAAAATATCTGAATTCTTCAAACAATCCGTAAGTCGGTGGATAAACTTTTCGGTGAGTAAATTTTATTTCTCCGTCTGAAATAAAAACTCCTGAATTGTAAATTGCAAAATTATCATCTTCTTCAACTAAGCCGCAAATAAGAGAGATCTTTTTGCTTTTTTCTTTCAGCTCATTTAGAAGCTGTGTCTTCTCAAGCTCCAGAGAAATCACAAAATTAAGGTCTTTGAGCGAATATCCTGTAAGAGAAAGTTCAGGAAAAACTATTAGATCTGCTTTATTTTTTATAGCTTCATCACAAAATTTTAAATGATGTTTAATATTTTTTTGCAGATCACCTAAAACTGAAGTTACCTGAGCTACAGCTACTTTCATTTTTTAATTTTATGAATTAATATTCTTAAATATCCCGAGATTGTAAGGCTTACGGAAAGCAAATGATATAAAAAAAAACGATCGTCATGTTTTTTAAAATAGTTCAAACAATCTTCATTCCATAATTTTATCATTCGTTCGCGGTCTTTATAAATACTTATCCCTTTTTGATGATACACTTTAGCATCAGGATAAAAAATAATTTTGTATCCGTGATTATAGATCCTTTTGCAAAGATCGACATCATTGAAAAACATTTTAAATCTTTCATCGAAATTCCCGATCTCTGCCAATTTATCCTTTTTAATAAGCAATGTAGCAGCCATCGGCTGATCTACAACTGCTTCTTCATTGTGAGAAAAATAATACATTTTCCACCTTGCGAATGTCCGGCTGTAAGGGAAAAATAAGGATAACAAACTCAATTCACAAAACATATCGTAATAACGCGGAAATGTCCTGCATGATCTTTGAATGGAATCGTTATCATTCAATAACTGCGGTGCGACAGCGGCAATGTTATCTTCGGAGTTTAATTTCAATAATAAGTTTACAAGTGCAAAAGGTAAGATCTTTGTATCAGGATTTAAGAGTAAGATGTTTTTTCCTGAAGCTGAATCTATACCTGTGTTGCAGCCTCTTGTAAAGCCTGTATTTTCCTTGTTTGAAATTAATTTTACTTCTGGAAATTTTTGTTTACTAAAATTTTCAATAACCTGACACGTTTTATCAGATGAATTATTGTCAACGATTATTATTTCATATTTTAAATCGTCAGTGTTTTGGTGAATTGAATTTAAACATTCAATGATCTCGGATTCACTATTCCATGTCACAATAATAATTGAAAGTTCGGGACTCTCATGCATTCTTGGATGACGGTAAAACTTTATTAATAAAATTGTTCAGATCCGTGAACTCTTCATGTGATGTATTTTTCTGAAGAGTGTTTTTTTCTTCATCCCAGAAACTTTTCAGCCCGTCCATATCATCCTTTGAATAATAGTTAACGATTACTTCAGCAGCTTCACGATATAAGGGATACGGAAGATCTTTCAACTTTGCCCCGCTTTCAATTTCTCTTTTCACATCGTGATATTTAACCTTAAGATCTTTTATGATATTTTCATAATAATCTGCATACTCTGAATTTTTAATGACAAGTTTATTATTTTCCAGCCTATAAATTTCTTTTACAAAACTTATTACATTAACCATTGGCATTACTCCCCAAAATTCATCCGATACAAATATGACCTTTGAATTATCTTTACCTGCATTTTCTATTTTCGGATCTCCTGAATCAAAATACTTCACCAAATCTATTTTGTCAGCTGACGTCATGTTATAAACAAACATTCCATTTGAAACTATTGCGTCATTCCCTCCTGTATATGTCGCAATAAGAATTTGTTTATTTCGATTCGACTCCAGATCTTCATACATACAAGTCGTCGCATAATCAACAGTTTCCGATAAGATTTTGACAAACTTTTTCTTCTCCTGGCTTAATGAAAAAACTTCCAGCATATCAAAATTATAATAATCATTATATTTTTCTGTAGTATCTTTTGCCACACTCATTACAATAATTTCTTTGACGCTGTCACCGTTGAGGTCTTGCTTATCGATCTTGAATATCCGCCTTGGCTTATCATATTCAACACTAAACTCTACCCCGCTTTCTTTAATACCGGCAGATGAAATATTTTCTTTAGGTTTTTTATCTTTCATTGAAGCGGAAGTATCAGATTCCTCTTTTGTTTTTGCACATGAATATAGATGAACGCCTATTATAATCAATATTAAGTTAATACTAAATTTTTTCATCAGTTCATGAATCATTATTTTAACTTTCTAATTTTTTGACAGATCTTAAAATGAGTTTCGACATGTCCTCATCAGTCGTTCTGCTGTTAAGTTCATTCAAAAAAGGTATCAGAGATTTGTCTTTTGTTTCACCAAGCATCGTTATCAAAGATCTCTTAACAAAACTAACATTATGATCCGCATGTTTTTTTAACAACTCTTTAATGTCTTCGTCAGCTGCATACTTTTTCAATGCTGTGATCGCGTTTGACCTCAGCCGGTTGTCTATATCAATTCCGAATGCAATATCTTTTATTATACTTTTTATTCTTTCATCATCAACTTTAGTATCCGCTGTTTTAAGCGCATCTATAACTGCATTCTGAACAACATCTCTGTGAGCGATCCTGTAAGCAAACGGTGCTGCAACATCATAAATTTGTTCTTTAGGCAGCATCTTCGTCAGAGCTCTCAATCCGTCTGCAACAATATAATTATTCGGTTCACTCTGAATTTTGGATTTTATGAAATCAGCATCATCGCTTCTGTTAGAATTTCCAAGAGCTTTTAAAATTTCTCTTTTAATTCTGGTGTCAGTCTGTGGCGCATAAGAATTTTTCAATATCTCACTTGTAAGGTTTATAATAAAATTCCTTCCCAGTAATTTTGCAGCCTCTGCCCTGACTCCCCAGAACTTATCGTTCAAAAGAATTTCTTCAAAAAGTTTTAATCCTTCAATCTGATTTATTGTAACAGCCGGTTTTCCGGCTACAGGAGAAGTGTCTTCTTTCAAAAAATCTTCTAATCCTTTCAGAGACATTATCCTGTCGATGGCATCTTCACTTTGCTGAAGCTGATTTTTCCAGTCATCAAACGGCTTATTGAAATGTAGTTTATCCAAAAAATTATTCCCGTAATCAAAAACAATGAAGTCCGGAGCAGAATTAAAAGTTGTCCTGAAGGTTTCATCTTCATCCATAATTTCAATCTTCTCGATCTTATCTTCATAGATATTTTTGATCCTTACTTCCATAGGAATTCTGAAGACCGGTGTAAGCGTATCCGTTTTCTGAATTTGTTTTATATTCAAAACAACTTCTTTAGTTTTCTCATCGAATTCATATTCTGCCTCAAATTCAGGAAAACCTGCTTTCCATATCCACTGATCAAACATCCATTTATTATTTCCCCCCGTGTTTTTATCCATCGCTGCGATCATGTCTGCTGTTGATACATTTTTGAAAGCATTGTCCGACAAAAATGTTTTCAATGATGGTAAAAATTTATCTCCTAAAATATGCCTGAACGAATTTAACTGCACTGAACCCTTATTGTAAATATTTGCCGTTACACTTCCGTACCCTGCCCACACCGGATATCGCCCTATGACAGTATCAGTTTGAAGTGCACTTTCACCGTTAATATAAATATCATAATCATACTCATCATTGCCGTAATACTTTTCTTTCCATAAAGAACTAGAATAAGTTGCAAAACTTTCATTGAGCCACATCTCGCTCCAGTTAATACAGGTAGTAAGATCGCCCCACCACTGATGTCCGAGCTCATGTGATATCAACCCATCAGAATTATAATCACTTTCAATCTCGAAATTATTAATAGCGCGTTTGGTAAGAACAGTGGCTGATGTATTTTCCATTCCGCCATATATAAAATCCTCTACAACAACCTGCGTATATTTATTCCAGGGATAGTCCACTTGAAAAAATTCGTTAAACGCTTTAATCATTTCTGGCGTGTTTCGAAATGTATAATTTGCTTCTTCAGGATTTATGTTCTGATCAACATATGATTGAACAGGGAGTCCGCGGTATTCCTCTTTTATAATAGTAAAGTCTCCGACAGCTATCATTATCAGGTAAGTTGAATTCGGTTTATTCATGATCCAGTGATCCTGTTTCTTTTCGGTGTCAATTATTTTTTTTGAATAATCCAGATATCCGTTTGATAAAGTTTCATACTTTCTGTCAATTGTAATAAAAATTTCAAATGTCGTTTTATCATTTGGATAATCATATATAGGCAGCCA
>JBDSYA010000081.1:0-3968 GCA_039925865.1 Ignavibacteria bacterium | reverse complement strand
ATGGTTTCAAGTTTTTCATTTGCAGTTAAATTATAACCTGACACTCCCTTTTGAAATTTTTCAGAAACTTTTTTATTAATACCATCTTTCGTGAGTTCTTTTATTTCTAACTCCTTTGCAATCTGATCATACTCAGCACTTAGATCAGAAAGATCAATATCAAATTCATTTTGCCATTTCGCTTTTGTTTCTGCTCTCATTTCAATGCACACGGCGTTATTCATCACGGTTGTTCCTCCGACACATTCACCCTGCAGCACAGACATTGTAAATTTCTTCGTTTGCTGAAGCCCGCCTTCTTTGTAAAGCTTTCTCATCATCTCCATTTCCGAATTATTAAAATCCTGAAGAGGCTGATAACGGCTGCCTCTTTCTATTACCAAAATCTTCGAAGGATCTTGTACTTCACATGCTAAACGGTAACTCATTGTAGCACCGCCGGCACCTGAGCCTATTATAAGATAATCAATTTCATTTGGAATATTTTCTTCATATACCGGAGTGGTTACTCTCGGCGCGATAAACGGTTGAGAGGGTTTAGGCAGTTCATTTTTATTGTTCAATTTGTCGTTTGGATCTTTTGGAAGCGAAGCAATATTTTCAAAAGGCGGTTCATATAAAGGTGTGTCTCCCTGGAGTCTGTCTCTCGCATCCTGAGGAACGTAGCCAATATCATTTCTTGTATTTAAGTTTGAATAATTTGCAAACATTATCATTGCATTAACAGCTAAACCTATCTGAAAACTAAAATCTGCAATCAACGGAACGAAACCTTTTGAACATTCAGCCGGTGAACGAAGGATATATTTCTTGAGAAACCATCGCTGTTCTTCGCGGCTCATTACTGAAAAATTCGGACGAAGGCCGCAAATCACATTCAGTACATTTTCAACAACCCAAAATGGAAAATTCAAAAGACCTCTCTTTCTGCCGCGAATCCCTCCGATATATTGATCGATCATTATCAGGATTGATGATTTGTTTTTGGAATTATTCTCATAAAATGCATCAGCCAAAGCGATAACGTTTTTCGCGCTTGAGGGGCTGATGGATGATATCATAAAATCTACATTGTAATACATCTTTCGCAATGATATCAGAAGAATGAATATTATAATATTAAAAATTATGAAGAACATGAAATACCAGTCTGCCTGTATCAAATTGCCACCCCGGGTATAAATTAAGAATTCTCCTGAAAGATCTTTTATAATGAAAAGAGGGACCGTCAATAAAGCTCCAACGAAGAAAGGAAATAATAATACACCGAATAAATAATGCCGGAGCTTTTCACTTTTTGCTAATAAGATGGAAATGAAAGCAACAGTCATGTATAACGTAAAGGTATTTCCAAGAGTCGGATCAGGATATCCGTATATTGCTTCAAGTCCACTGTTACCGGCGGTAAATAACCTGAGATATATTGCAAGCAAAGTAATTAAAACCGACACAATCGCAATTATGATAAATGAAATTTTAACAAGCTGTGATGGCGTGGAAAAATATTTAGGAAGATCTTTTTCTTCGCTTATGCTGAAAGTAAACTTTTTGCACGTGAGTAAAATATAAGTGAACAGTAAGATCATAACACCGTCAACGATCGCCGACGTAAGAAGGAAATCCCTGTAATCAGTACCCGGAGAATCATAAAAATAAAATGCCAGTGAACTAATGGTGGAAACTGAGTGTCCGGCTATCAATCCCCATACACAATAATATCTTACATGAATATTGTAAGCTCCAATAAATGTAAGTAGTATCATTATTCCTATCTTACTGAATGTGTTTATGGCAAGTGCAGGATTTTTATAAGTCATTTCAATTAAACCTGATACTTCGGTGGGCCATGGCGTTGCACCAAGTACGCCTATGAAAAGGATCATCAGGTATGAGAGGTATGCATAGCCAAGAATTTTTAATATCCAGTAACCCGCGTCCCTCTTTGGCTTTTCTACAAATTCCCCTGACCATTCCTCTTTGAATAAATTATTCTGTTCTTCTAAAGTTGGTGGCAGCTCGACTTCCCGGTTCTTATAAAATATCAAAGCAATTGATCTGGAAATCCAAAGACAAACAGGTCCGAATATCAGTGCATCAAAAGACAGAGTCATTAAAAATCTTAAGGGAAGTATTTTTACGTCATCAATGAAAGTACCGGGAAGATAGCTCCATAAAGCTATTTCACCTTTATCTCTCACATTTGCCTGAAGAAATAGATCGAATAAAAAAAGCGGGATGAATATTATAAGTATTAATATAAGTGAACTCGATTTTCTCAGAACAATAATTAATGGTGCTGTGAGCAAACTGAACACTAATACTTCCATGACCTTTACTCCAAAGGTTTTAAATTCAAGAAGTTTAAACAGGTCAGTAATTGCATAAACCAGCAAAATTGAAATTATTGTTGTGACTAACATCATTATCGCATACTGCATGATTACCGGTGCTTTATCCAGCGGATCATGTTTTGTATAACCTTTGAAATTAAAAATTGGCGGCATAAAATTATTTTTCTGTTACTTCATTGATGAGTGAATTCAATTATTCTTTAACTTTTTCAACAAGGTTTAAATTTTCAATCAGTTCCTTAGTCATGATTAATTCAATAGATGTTTTTTATTTTTTCCGGCTTGCTTAATATCATTATCATTTTTGCCGATTATTGCAAATAAGTTTGTAAGAATAACTTTTCAAAAATAAATTATTAGGTTAAGAGGTTGTATCTTCAATTTCCATTATATCAAACGCTTTGGCTTCAGCATTTGCAATTTTTTTATCCGGATCCTGTACATTCACAACATCTTTAACTTCTTCAGCTTTACTCTTATCCACATAATCAAGATTTTTATAAAACATCATAGCTATTGAGGCAATTAAATTCGCTCGATCCATTCCATTGATAATTTTCCTTGCGCCTATCCAGTCCGTAGTATCCTCATCAAAATACATGTTAAGTTTATGCCTCGTAAAAATTCCATCCCGCATTCCAATCATTAAAATATCAACGCTGTTCTTTGGTTCAAGTGCAAGGTCGGGATTATTAATAAAATCTACTCCTAAGATTCTGGAAAAACTTTTATAATTAAAAAACCAGGTCAGCTGACACAATCCTCTGCCGTAATAGATCTGCCCGGTTTTGTAATGAGGCATGCCGTATTTTCTGTTTTTACCTTTACCATGTTCTCTGATAGAAGTATTCCAGGTGTGGGCTGATTCGTGATATGCCGTAGCCATTACATATGCAAGTTGTCGAAGATTTGTATAGCCATCATCGTCATCGTAATGATCGATAATTTTGTTAATAGTTTTTAATGCATTTTCATTCAATGGTTTATATGGGAAATTGTTGAATAATTTTTCTCGGTTAACCATAGTTTGTAAATTTAATTTTAAAAATTAATTTTTTAACAATTCTATGAGGTAACATCATGGATGAATATATCTCACTCTACTAACAAAAATCATGTCTTGCTTGACACTTGTTTACTTTAGGAATTATATTTCATAATCAATGACTGAATCGGACACATAAAAGGAATTAAGTGATGGTCTTTGTACAGATATATTTTTTAGAAAATTTATGTGAGAGTATATTCTTGAACCAGGCAGTGGGGAATTCATTGCAATGGGAAATTTCACGAACGACATTATCATAAAATCGTGAATTTGTTTTTGGAAAAGTTTCTTTAATTATAATTTAATATGGTAATGGAATATAGTAATTCTTTTCAAAAATAATTATTTGAATTTTATTGCACAGAATTATAGTAAATTATAGTTGCATCATTACCGCTCTTATATAATAAATAAAAAGCCGAATTAATAAAATGAAAACTTTTGATTTTAATTCGGCTTTTTGCGCAAAATGATTTTAACCCATCTGGATACTGACAGTTATGTCAGGAGTTATATAATCAACTTATATCCGCAATTTGAATACTGAGCTACTGCCCTGTCAAATCTGG
>JBDSYA010000080.1:0-3777 GCA_039925865.1 Ignavibacteria bacterium | reverse complement strand
AGATCAATAATCAATTTGCCGTCGGAGCCTGCACTGTCGCCTCTGTCAACCCGCATACTGAATTCAATGAAATTAATATTTTCATTAATCAGGTCATTGCTGGTTGTATTAAGATATTTCATTACGCCATTCCACGTACTTCTTTTATCAGCAATTGTATCAAACTTACCGTTATAATTATATGTACCTCTTGTGTAAGGTATGTAGGTTATATAAAAAGGTGTAATATTATTTTGTGTGGACTGTACATCTTTCAAAGGGAATATATTCGTTAGAAGATCATTGTTTATCAGATTATACCATTTAAGCCTGCCTCTTTTTGCCTGTTTTAAAAAACGGCACGTATCACATTCCAGTACATTATTAACATCAAGAGGTACTGAAGCCATTGTCCATGAATTGTACGATGTTCCTAAAGATATATTTTTCTTTGCACCTTCCATGTCATCAATGTATGCGACAGCTTCATTATTGTCCTGCGGAATTTTACTTTTCTTAGTATTAGGGTCCGGAGTGATTGCTGCAAGTTCTCCTCTGATCGTTATTGATGAAGGTTCTTTTGTATTGTAACCGGGAAGAAGATTTACGAGGTTAGTTAAAAATTTAGTTTTTATTTCGGTTGAAAAATCAATTCCAAACATTGAATTGTTAGTAGGCTCTTCACCAATTCTGACCTTATCATTCAGAGTTTCCTGTTTCAAATTTACATAAGTAAAACCTAATGAACTCTTATCAGATATTTTATAATCACCCCGAAGTCCTAAAAAAGTTTTCGATGCTAATGTAAAAAGATCGTTTGTTTCATATGTGACCTTAAGGTCTTTTGACAATAATGCCGATGCATCTTTAATTACAACTATACCGGTCGAATAATCAACACTGTAAGCAGTATTTGGATTTAGTACAATCTCCCCAACTTTAACTTTTACACTACCATGTACTATATTAAACCCAAGATTGATCGTATTGCTTAAACCGGTTTCACCTCTGGCTCTTCCAATAAGTGAATATTTATTTGCATTGGGAAGAAGACTTGCATTCCTTTTTAGATCAGTATAAATCTGGGGATACCAGAAGCTTGAATCGATAGGTGGAGTGACATTAAACTGCGCGAGATTATCGAGAAAAGGTTTTAAAGTTGGAAAAATAATAAAACCACCTTCAGGATCAATAGTTACCCCCGGTATGAAATCAAACTTATTATCCGGTCCTCCGGTTCTTCCGCTCGTATACCTGTCTAACCCAAGAATTTGTATTAAAGGAGTGCTGACAGTCGGAAGACTTGGACTTAGTACATTATCCTGTGAATATTTGACATCAAATTCAAAACCCTCTTTAACAACTCTGGAAACGGGAAGCCGGTAAATATTTTTCATCTTCAGCTCCCATGCGAGTGTATTTTCAGGAAGCACATTTTGTACTTTGATCATCTTCAGAACTAAAGTATCGGTAGCATTTGATCCGGAGTCTGTACTGATCGTTCCAAATGCTTCACCTGACCTTGTTCTTTTATATGCAACACCAACGAAAAAATTTTCGGGAATATTTATCTTTAGTGAAATAAATCCGGCATATCTGTTAAGTGAATATTCACTCAGCCCAAGTTTCCTGACAATACCAAAAGTCCTTAAACCCTGTTGTGGAGTACTGACTGTTTTTAATGTATCATCATAAATTCCGCTTGGAGGAAGTACGGGCAGATCCACATGAAGACCTGCTTTTCTATAACCGTTAGTGGAAACATCAGTCTGGACCCAGACTTCAAAATTTTGTTCATTAACAGCTAACGAATCAGTTGACTGATTTATACTTACACTATTATAATAATTAAGAAAGCTTTGCTTATAAACAGTATCAAGGAAATAGTGATTCTCAGAATAATCCCACGCTTTAATATCAAACACCTGTTCCTGTGCGCCTCCGCTGTAATTCTTTTCTTCCGTCTTACTTTTCTTTTGAGATACTACTGCAGATAAGGACAATGCACCCAGTTGGAAATCACCTTTTACTCCAAACAATGCCTGAGAAGAGCCGATCAGTCCTGATCTGGTTTCAAGAGAAACATTTCCTCCTTCGATCTTTTTTATTACTTCATCTGCGTAACCTTCATACTTTATCTTAAGCTGATTTTCAAAATCAAACAGCCTTTGTGTATTATAATCCGCATCGATTGTAAGCTTATCTCCGACTTTTCCTTTTGCAGTTAACTGAACTTCCTGTTTAAAATTAATGCTGTTATTTGAAGTTGTCTGACCTGTAGAATTTGTCTGATCACTTGAAGAGTTTTGATATGAAGCCGTTATATCTACAGCACCGTTGAGTTTCAGATTAAATGTAGGGGGTCCGAAAATACTTTCAGATTTAAATGGCAGAGGAATAGTAATATCTGTAAACTTTCCTAAAAGCCTGCTAAGATCATCCTGAGTATTTCCCAGAAACTTAGCTGCAACTATATCACTGAAAACACTTCGCAGATTATTACCCGATATCTCCGAGATATATTTCTCCAGTGGAATAATCAGCGGAGCGCGAATATTTTTGCCTTCAAACTTTTCGTTTATGATAACATTTCCTGATGTATCAAAACTAATTTCTTTTTTTATTAATGAAGCATTTTCCAGGAGCAAAGGTGAAGATTTTCTTTCGATCTTTGTGCCAAAAAAATATTGAGGATCATATTTAAAATATTTGATACGGGCTGTTGAATCTACAGGAAGTAATCTGGTTGAATCCGTTGCGAGTAATGAATCCAGCGCGGATCCGTTATTAGAAGTGTCTGATTGATTAACTTTACTATAATTTGTGTTGCCTGATACTCTGTCTCTCCTGCCTTGAGAAAAAGAAACATTGCTAATAGTAAATAGAATTATTATTATGACTAAAAATAATGTAGTTTGATACTTTGATTTGAAGTTTATGAGTGGGAAAAGATTCAAGTACTGTAAATAAAATTTAATTTCTAAATTGTCTAAATTCTTCTATACGCAATTGTTTAATTAACAAAAAAACTTCTGAACCTATTCGAAAAATTCTTACCGATTTTTATCTCTCGTTTAAAAATATTCTTAACTCTATTTATTCAATTATAATTAATAACAAATTAACATTCAATGTTTAATACAAATAAAATTTTATTTTCTATTACAGTCTTATTGTTGATTATAGTTCCATATAAAAATATATCAGCTCAGTTTGATTCGCATCCCGAACTTGACTGGTTCACAATTGAAACAAAAAATTTTTATGTCCACTATCACACAGGCACCGAGAGAACTGCTAATACTATAGCAAAGATTGCTGAAGAAATTTACGGACCCATCACTTCATTATACAAACATAAACCGGAGGAGAAGGTCAGCTTCATTGTAAACGATGTTTCGGATGTTGCAAATGGTGCTGCAGATTATTACGGTAACAGAATTGAGATATTCGCTTCAGCCCTCGATTATGATCTGAGAGGCACACATAACTGGCTGCGAAATGTTATCACTCATGAATTTACACATATCGTTCAGGTACAGGCTTCAATGAAATATTCCAGAAAAATGCCTGCATTGTATCTTCAATGGCTGGGATATGAAAATGAAGTTAGGCCGGATGTATTGTACGGATATCCAAATGTCATAGTGTCTTATCCGCTCTCAGGTGTGGGCGTGCCTGCATGGTACGCAGAAGGAACCGCGCAGTATATGAGACAGCAGCTTTCTTATGAAAAGTGGGATGCGCACCGTGACATGATATTAAGAAGTTATATAGTTGATGGAAATCTTCTCTCAT
>JBDSYA010000079.1:0-4805 GCA_039925865.1 Ignavibacteria bacterium | reverse complement strand
GAAAAATTGCCGTTAAAAATTCTTGAGCAATTGCGATAAGCAAGAATTTCCTGTCTGACGAGCACGACAGTGTTCTTCTGTCGGGTGAGGAGTTGAAATACTTGCCGCAATTGATCAAGAATTTAGGCAATTTTTCATCAGCGGGAAACTTTTCTTTGCCAAGCTTTCTTTCCCCGAAGGGGTGGATTCCCATGGTTTTTCAAAAGAAAGCGGACGAAATTGAAATTATAAATTTTCAGTTTCTAAAATTCAATTGTTTTGGACAGATGAGATTCATATTCCTTCAGAGCCGAAAGATTTTCATAGACTTTTTCATATGCATTAGTAACGTCTTTAAGATCTTCTTTTGTAAATGTCGGCTTCATATATTCATGCGTAAAAACCTCCTCGTAATACATCCTTTCAGTCACCGGACAAAGCCCTTTTTCATAAGAAACATTTCCTTCATATCTCGGACAGTTAAATGAGCAGCTATGAAGTCTTTGTTGATAAATTGGTTGGAGATATAGTGGCGGCGCAAACCCAACACCCATTATCGGTGTTGATTCCCTTAACTCCATCATCGGCAGCTCGGCCTTTACAGCATCAATAAAAATATTTCTGCTCACCCCGATAATTTCTTTATCATATTTAAAAGCCTGAACATAATAAACATGCTTGCAGTCTTCTTTAACCATTGGAGGAATAATTCCCGGAAGAGCTCCAATTATCAATGACAGATAATTTGCATTTGATATTCTTTTTTCCAAAAGCCCTGGAAGTTTTTTGATCTGTTCAATGCCAACCGCTGCCTCCATCTCCGTCATTCTGTAATTGAAGCCATGTGTATTCCAGATATCTTTAGTTTTTTTTCCTTCAACAACAGCTTCACCGTGATTTCTTATAAGCTGTACCTTTTCTGCAATGACAGGATTATTTGTTGTGATCATCCCGCCTTCTCCTGTGTGAATATGTTTATGATAATTTAAACTGAATATTCCGACATCGCCGATCGTACCGACATTTTTTCCTTTATAGGTAGCCATTGGTGATTGCGCGCAATCTTCAACAACTTTCAGATTATATTTTTTTGCAATTTCCATTATTTCATCCATATCTGTCGGATGTCCGCAAATGTGAACAACAATTATAGCCTTTGTCCTTTTAGTAATATTTGCTTCAATACTTTTCGGATCAAGACAAAATGTATCTTCATCAATATCTGCAAACACCGGCACAGCGCCGTAAATCAGCGGCGCGATCGCTCCGGCTGTCATCGTATATGGAGAAACGATCACTTCATCACCGGGACCAATATCGCATGCACCCATACACGCAAACAGTCCTGATGTATTTGAATTAACTGCCAGACAATATTCAACACCAATCATTTCTGCCCACTCTTTTTCAAATTGCCTGACATGCGGTCCGCCAAAAAAATCGGGATTCCATGAACCTACATATTGTGATAAATTTCCTGAATCAAGTACTTTCATTACGGCACGTTTTTCTTCTTCGCCAATACTGTTGCTGTGTGGGAAAATTTTTGTTCTGACAGGACTCCCTCCAAGAAATGCTAATTTTGACATAGTGGTTTTTCTTTTATTCGTTTTATTAATTCAAATATTTTTAAAGAATTATCCGCAGGTGATTTAAGTTTTTCATGTCCCGTTAAAACTCCATAAATATTTTCAACTGCGTTTGGCAATGCGTTTGAATATTTAATGGGAATGGTTTCTGTCAATTCATATGAAGTATATCCGTTGAATAATTTATTTTCGGTTACATTATATTTTTCAATTTCGTTTTTATAATTAACCTTAACTCTCCCTTTACTCCCGACAAGATCAATTTCTGCAAAAGTTAATTTCGAAGGATTTAGTCCGATAAATCTGATCTCCAGGCCATTTTCATAAAATATATCAAAACTGACAGTGTTATCATCAGAACTTATTCCGGCCTTTTCCGATATTTTTATTAAATTTTTTTCAGTCTCGCCGATATACCAGTTGACAAGGTCAAGATAATGAGATGCATTATGTATAAGTCCTCTTGAATAATAAAAAGTTGCGGATTCTAATTCACCTATGCGCTTACTTTTAATAAATTGTTCGACTTCGTAAAATTCTTTTAAAAATCTTCTCGTATAATTTACCTGAAGATGAATTTTGCTTTTCTCATACAGGTCACAGATTTCTTTCACATCTTCAAAATTCAGTGCAAGCGGTTTCTCTGAGAATACAAGCTTCGGCTTATATGGAATAATGTTTTTTAAAATTTCAAAATGAGAGCTGTCGTCTGTTGCAATTACTATAACGTCAAACTTATTTTCATTAAGCATTCTTTTGTAATCATCATAAACGGAGATCTTATATTCATTTTCAATAATATCTCTTACATCTTTTTTTATTTCTGCAACAGCTTTAACTTCAAAATATTCTGAACTATTAAATGCTTTGAAATGTGACAATGCCCCTTCTGTTTTTTTATTGTGGTCAAATGAAAACCCTATATCACCGCAGCCGATTATCGAAACAGAAAACTCACTCAAGGTCTTTAACTGTTTTTTGAATTACACCGGAATTTATTTTCAGCAGATCTCTATTCCTGTCCAGATATTTTAAAATATCCTCAAGACCAAATTCAGTTTTTTCTTTCGACAGTCCTTCAAAAATTTTTCTGATAAATTTCAGATCTTCTGTTGTATCAAGAGCAAGACGCGGTTTATAATCGCGTTTCCATTTTGCAGGTGTTTCAACATTGTGGAGTTTATATTCATCTTTACCGGTCCTGAAAAAATACAAGGATACATGCTCCCTGTCTTCAGGATCATTTGTTGTTTCACTGATTTGTTTAAGGTCTTTATATGTAAACACTCTTACATCCATCCCGATCGGAATCTCGCGAACAGAATTCTCAATGTATCCGATATTAGTCACATAATCGTAATCAGGATAATTATTAAGATATTGAGAAACAACATTGTCAATAACTTCAGGATCCATTAACGGACAATCGCCCGTAATTTCTACAATTATGTCGCCGTTAACGGCTTCAACTGCTTGTACTACGCGGCCTAACACATCATCCTCACTTCCACGGTGTACATAAATATTTAATTTATTTCCGAGGTCTTCAATACTGTCATCAAGCTGATTGGTTGTTGAAGCAATTATGATCTCGTCGATGTATTTAGATCTCTTAAGTCTTTCGATAAGTATTTGTAATACAGGTTTTCCTTTAATTTCTAATAAAGCTTTTCCGGGAAGTCTGCTTGAGCCCATGCGGGCTTCAATTGAAGCAACAACTTTTCTTTTGCTGTTATTCAATCATGTTCCATTTAATTACCGAGTCTTCATCAATATCGGTAATTGTTTTTTTGCCAATTACATCATTAATAAATTTCGGACTAATGCCGCTGGCGGGACGCTTGTATGTAAGATGCTCAAAAGTGATTTTTTCACCCGCGTTGATCCTGACTTTAGCTATCAGGCTTCTTCTTGCATTTAGTATTGCTTTATCTTCAGTTGCTAAAGGTCTCTTTTTAAATTCACCCAAAAGGAGAAATATTCTTTCAAGTTCTTTTAAAAATATTTTAAGATCTTCTTTATCCATTGCATGGTAATGATCATTCCCGGGCAGTGTTTTGTCAAATGTAAAATGTTTTTCTAATATGACAGCTCCAAGTAATGTAGCAATTTTCAAAACTTCCATATTACCCGGCAATGTATGATCGGAATAGCCGGGAATAATATGTGGAAATTTTAATTTCTGATCCAATATCATTCCAAGATTTGCGTTTTCATCTGTGGTAGGATAATTTAAAATACATTGAAGTAAACATAATTGATTTCCTGAGCCTTCGATCAGCTCAACGGCCTGTTGTATTTCCCACAATGCAGATGCTCCAGTGGATAAGAGAATAGGTTTATTGAATTTGCAAATATGATTAATGAAAGGAAAGTTTGTAATATCGGAAGATGAAATTTTATACACCGGCATCAGATCATTTAAAAAATCTGCGGCTTCAATATCAAAAGGTGTTGACATAAATTCGATTCCGCTTTTATCACATTCAACTTTTAATTCTTCGTATTCTTTTTTCCAGAATTTATCATATTTTTTGAAGAGCTCAACCTGATTTGTTGTAGGTTCTTTACTCAGATCCCAATAAGAAACACTTTCCTTTGATGCAATTGATTCCGCTTTGTAAGTTTGAAATTTTATTGCGTGAGCCCCGCCTTCTGCGGCTTCATCTATCAGTCTTTTTGCAAGCTCCATCTTTCCTTCATGATTGACACCAGCCTCTGCTATTACATAAGGCCTGTTAATAATGTTAGGATCGTAATCTTTAAATACGTCGAGGATGTTTATCAAAATTTATCCCGCAAAAAAGATTTTAAAATTATTTTCAAAAGTTTTTAAAGTTTTTTAGAAAAGAATTACAAAGACAGAAAATAATAAAATGTTAAATAAAAATCCTATCGTAATAATGGATCTGTCTGTGATTTCATTAATCTTTTTGTAATAGTTTTCCTGATATATTATGAATAATACAAATTTCCTTGTATTCAAAAAAATTTTCTCAGTAAAAAAATCTGCTATTCCGCAGAAAATATGTCCGATTAATTCTATCATATTCTGTTGTCTCACAATTGAAAATTAATAATTGAAAAATTGTTGATTGATCTTACCATGCTGTCCAGCCGCCGTCAACTCTGATATTATCACCTGTCACATAACTTGAAGCATCCGATAAAAGAAATATTACTGCACCTGCAACTTCATGATTATAACTCATTCTTCTCAGAGGCGAAAAATTAGAA
>JBDSYA010000078.1:0-2576 GCA_039925865.1 Ignavibacteria bacterium | reverse complement strand
AAAAGCCAGCTCTACTAATCTATAGTCGATAAAAGGCGATCTCATTTCAATTGAATTTTGCATTGAAGAATGATCTTCATAATGCAGGATCTGGTTAAAGCCCTGATACTCTATATTGTATTTCATGTATCCGGATAAATTACCTGAAGAGAGTTTTTTATATTCTGAATTTTTGAAGTAATTGTAATTATTTCTTGTGAAATCTTTCGACATGCAGCTTAGCACTTTATGAGCATACTTAGCTCTTAGATACGATGCATATTTTCTTGAGCTTAAAGCCTTGAGGGTCTGCATTAAAATATATTTATACGAAAATTTCATTTTTCCGAAAATCGCATTTGCCTGCGAAATAAATTTATGAGGAGATCTCATTAAAATATCCAATAGAAAATAACCTATAAAATATCTGTCATATCCTCCCCACACCTCGTCAGCTCCCTGACCGTTCAATACAACTTTGACATTTTGCTTGCTGATATCCTTCATCAAAGTGTAGTGTGCGAAGCTCGTTGCACTGAATACAGGCTCTCCCATCCCGTAAACAAATTTATTGATAGATTTAAAAAGATCCGGTTTTTCGAGGGATAATTTAACAGATCGGATATGTCTGCAGGTCTTTAAAAAATCATCAATGATAGCTGACTCATCATAACGAAAACCGGGAAAGACGGCGGAATAAGCTGTGACGTTTTCGTTATTGAGCTGATGATTATCAATAAGATCATCTGTTATTCTGGTAATGATACTTGAATCTAAACCACCGCTGAGCAATATCGAAACGGGTACATCACTTCTGAATCTTAATTTTACAGAATCTTTTAATAAATAACTTATTTTTTCATTGATCTCATTTTCATTTACAACTGATTCTTTATTGTTTAGATGCCAGTATCTTTTAAATTCTATTATTTCATTTTTAATTATGACATTATGCGCAGGTTTGAGTTCGCTGATCCCATTGAAAAAAGTATCTCCGTTAGAAGTTTTGTAACCGTATGCAAGATAATCAAAAACTTTCCCGTGATTTGCTTCATTTATATTCTGAACCTTCAGGATAGCTTTTATCTCACTTGAGAAAATGAATTTATCTTTGTCTGAATAATAGTAAAATGGTTTTACCCCAAAACGATCTCTTGATGCAAAAAAAATTTTATTATTAAGATCATAAAGCGCGAAAGCCCACATGCCGTTGAATTTATTAACGCAGTCAAAGCCATACTCTTTATAAGAATGAATAATTACTTCGGTGTCGCTCTTAGTTTTAAAAATGTAACCTTTTTTCTTAAGATCCGGGATCAGCTCAAGATAGTTATAGATCTCACCGTTAAAAATCAGTGCAATTGACCTGTCTTCATTGAACATTGGCTGAGAAGCAGCTGTAGAAAGATCAATAATTCTTAATCTCCGGAATCCAAAATTAACGGGATAATTAAAAAATTTTCCATCATCGTCAGGCCCCCTGTGAGCGATCTCGTCATTCATTCTTGAAATTTTATCCTCAAAGAAAGCCGTATGTTCGTTTGAATTATATGAATTGAAATATACTATTCCGTTTATACCGCACATTATACAGGGGTCTTAAAATCGTTTATACTTTTTTTAAATAACTCAAAAGAGCTTGCTGCATTTTTTTTCCATGTGAAATGATCTCTCACTATCTGCTTTCCTTTTTCAGACATTTGAAAAAGCCTTTCAAAATCAGTTGCTAAATTAAGTATTGCATCTGCAAGTTCATCGTGTGAACCGGGATTGACAAGTATGGAAGGGTAATTAAGTAACTTAAGTTCTTCTCCTCCTCCGTTACCTTTACAGGTAATTACAGGAAGTCCTTTTGAAAGGGCTTCAGTTAAAACCACACCAAACGCTTCAGGGAAACTGGGCAGTATAAAAATATCTGCTCTTTCGAGAATTTCTTCCACTTCTTTTTGTGAACTCTGTCCTGTAAATTTTATATGATCTTTCAGACCAAGAGATTCAGAAAGTTGTTCATAATTTTTTTTCAGAATACCATCACCTGCAATGTTTAGTTCTACGTCAATTGTATTTCTGACAATATTGATTGCTTTGATCAATACATCTATATTTTTTCGCGGTTCATAAAGATGGCTGACACAAATTAGTTTTAATCTTTTAAAATTAAAAGTTTTGGGTTTTTCACTGACCGTAAAATTTTGTCCAAGATAAATTATTTTTAATTCATTCAGATTAAGAGCTTCAGCTTCCAGATCATTTTTATTTACTGAACTGTGGACGATTATCTTATTTGCTTTTTCGAAAATTTTGAGAAAATTTTTATAACTTTCCGGATAGAGCTTTTTTAAAGTTGGGATATCTTCATGATGATCGATGACAAAAGGGACGTTTAGATCTTTGGAGACTTTTGAGCAAACTTCTGCCCAGGGCCTTATCCAGTGGCAGCAGATTATATCAGGAGCAATATTTTTTAATTTTTTTTTTAACCGGTTTTGAAAGAAAATATTTATGAAATCTGAATCAAGGTTTTCAAAATATGGACGCGGCAGTGAAACATACGGGAAATAAATAACTTCAAGATTCCCTTCGATATAACTTTTAGT
>JBDSYA010000077.1:0-2665 GCA_039925865.1 Ignavibacteria bacterium | reverse complement strand
CTGGAAACAAATGGTAAGTCTTTAGGTAATATAAAAATTAATAACAAAGTTGCAATCTCAATTTCTAAGAATGATGCTATGCTGGATTTTATTCAGGGCTCCGGTGAAGCGGTAATATTAGAATCGGCTGAAGATAAATTGGTAAGAGATAAGATCCTCTCAAAAATGCCTTCGTTCCAGACTTATACACCCGTTACTCCGGTCAGAATTGATATAAAAAAATATCTGATAACTTCTTTACAAAATGGATGGTTTCCCGCGAAGCTTCTTGAAGTATAAGCACGTATTTTTAATTTGCACAGTATTCTGATATTAAGTTTTTACTTATCAGCGGAAGTAATTCCGCTTTTTTATTTTATACCTTTGAAAAACTTTTTATTGTAAGTAAATTTATTTCATAAAATATAACTTTGATAACGGATTTTTTAATTGTTGGCAGCGGCATCGCAGGCTTATCACTTGCCTTGAAATTGAGTACATTGGGAAAAGTTGCAATAATAACTAAAAAGCAAAAAGCTGAATCCAATACGAACTATGCTCAGGGTGGTATAGCTGCTGTGATGGGAACTAATGATAATTTCGAACTTCACATAGCAGATACTCTTGAATGCGGTGCGGGTTTATGCAATGAAGAAGCAGTTAGAAAAATTGTTAATGAAGGTCCTGAGAGAATTAATGAACTAATGAATATGGGAGCAAACTTTTCCACTGAAAATGGAAAGCTTCTCTTAGGAAAAGAAGGAGGCCATTCAAGAAACAGGATCATACATTCAAATGATCTGACAGGTAAAGAAATAGAACGCGCATTGCTAAGCAGGATTGACAGGAATAAGAATATAAAAATTTACGAATATTATTTTGCAATTGATCTGCTGCGGGAAAAAAATCTCAGAAGAAAACCCAAAGCTGCAAATAAATGCTATGGCATATACGCATTAAATGTTAAGTCAAATAAAGTTGAAAAAATAATTTCCGGAAAAACCATATTAGCTACAGGCGGCGCAGGCCAGGTTTACAGGCATACTACAAATCCGGAAATAGCGACCGGTGACGGAGTTGCAATGGGGTTCAGGGCAGGATGTGAAATTGCAAACATGGAATTTATACAATTTCATCCTACAACACTTTATGAAAAAGATCAAAACTCATCCCAGGTTTTTCTCATTTCCGAAGCAGTAAGAGGTGCTGGCGCAGTTTTAAAGAACATGAAGGGCAAAGAGTTTATGCATAAATACGATAAAAGAAAATCTCTGGCTCCGCGTGACATTGTTGCCCGTGCAATTGATAATGAAATGAAAAAAAGCGGAGATCCATACGTCTGCCTTGATGTGACAAATATTAGTAAAGAAAATATAAAAAAAGAATTTCCAAATATATACGGGAATTGCTTGGACAAAGGAATTGATATTACAAATGAAATGATCCCGGTTGTCCCAGCTGCACATTATTCATGCGGAGGGATCAAAACCGATCTCTTCGGGAAAACGAATATTGAAAATCTCTATGCCAGCGGTGAAGTAACTATGACCGGCGTCCATGGCGCAAACAGACTTGCTTCCAATTCTCTGCTTGAAGCAATGGTATTTTCAGATGCAATATTTGAATCGATCACCGACGGTAACATTCCTTCAAAAAAAAATGCGCAATTAAACGGAAAAAATATCTGCGATAATGTGTATAACTGGAATGAGGAAGGCACTGAAAATAATGAAGAGTGGATCCTGATATCTCATAATAAAAAAGAAATAAAAGAAATTATGAGTGATTATATTGGAATTGTACGAAACACCATAAGACTCGAACGCGCTTACCGTCGAATGAAAATGATGAAAGACGAGATCAGAGATTTCTATGAAAAAACAAAAGTGAGTGTTGAACTTCTTGAGCTCAGAAATCTTGTAACTGTTTCATTTTTGATAATTTGTTCAGCCATGATAAGAAAAGAATCCCGGGGTCTGCACTTTATGCTTGACTATCCAAACAGAGACGATAAACATTTTTTAAAGGATACAATTTTAACTGAAAAATCAAATCCATAAAATTTAATTGCAGATCAGTTATCATAATAAAATTTTCATGAATTATATAATTCTGACGATTCTCCTTTTCATTGCTGTTGATAGTATTGCACAGCGTGCAAAGCCAACAATCCCGGGACCTGAGAGAATCAGAACATATGACGTTCAGCATATAAAGATCGATGTCAGCTTTGACTGGGAAAAGAAAATGGTTACCGGTAATGTTGAAACAAAGATTGTTCCTCTTCATGACGGAATGAATATTTTTGAACTTGATGCAATTGCTTTCAACATAAATTTTATCCGTGATAACGGCGGGAAAGATCTGAAGTATGAGTATGACGGAAAAAAATTAAGAATTATTACTGAAAAAAATTATAATACCGGGGATAGTTTAATTTATTCAGTTGATTATAGCTGCAAGCCGCAAAAAGGATTGTACTTTGTTACTCCCACAGAATTAAATCCGTCCGCACCATATCAGATCTGGACGCAAGGAGAAGATGAGGATAACAGGTTTTGGCTGCCTATATATGATTATCCAAATGATAAAACGACATTTGAAATTTTTATTACAATTGACAGAAAGTATGAAACTTTATCAAACGGATATCTGGATTATTCAAAAAAAATAATTGACACCGAAA
>JBDSYA010000076.1:0-4604 GCA_039925865.1 Ignavibacteria bacterium | reverse complement strand
ATGATTTACCTTTTTATACTGTTGGTTCGTTAAGAGGACACGGCACTTCAAATATTGCTAATCATTATAAATTTAAAGATAGAAATCTTAAATCAGGAAAATATTTATACAGGTTAAAGCAGGTTGATTACAATAGTAATTTTATTTTTCACTTATTGACAGATGAAATTTTGATTGGAATTCCTGATAAACTAACATTGTCACAAAATTATCCTAATCCCTTTAATCCTTCAACCAAAATTAATTTCCAGCTTCCGGAAGATGGATTTGTAAATATTTCCGTATATGATCCTGCAGGCAAACAAATAATTAATCTAATTAATGAATCAAGAGTTGCAGGATATCAGACATTTGAGATTGATGGTTCTTTGTTATCCTCCGGTGTATATTATTACAGATTAATTTTTGAAAGCAGTGGAAATATAAGATCTTATACAAGAAAAATGATGCTGATTAAATAAAAATTTTCCAACTGATTATTTTAAAAAAGCTGTTTATGAACAGCTTTTTTTTTATGCTATAAAAAAAAAGATCTCAAAATGTCTTGAAATCTTTTGCGGAAGAGGAGAGATTCGAACTCTCGGTACAGTTTAACCCGTACGACGGTTTAGCAAACCGTTGGTTTAAGCCACTCACCCACCCTTCCGGGATATAATCAGCTTATTTTACAAATAAATATATTGTTTTAAATTTCCTCTTTCAAGCTAAGAATAAATTATTTTATAGAAACGATATCATTATATACCACAAATATCATAAATGCAAGAAGAAGTGCGAAGCCTACATTCTGCAAAACTACCTGGACCTTGTATGGCACTGGTTTTCTAACGATCCCTTCATAAATAAGCATTACGAAATGCCCGCCGTCCAAAGCAGGGAAAGGCAGAATGTTTATCACGGCTAATGATATTGAAAGCAAAGCCAGGAAGCCTAAGAAAGTAAATATTCCTCCCTCAGCAGATTGTGCAGATGCCTGAGCTATTTTGATTGGACCGCCAATTGCCTTTTTGAAAGCGACATCACCTTTAATAATTTTTGCGATTGTCTTAAAGAATAACTCAATCCCATAATGATACATGTCATAACCGGCTTTTGGAATTGCAGATAGTACATTATATCTGATAACCTGAGTCGGTCCTGTATATTTTGCTCCGATCATAACACCAATGGTTGAATCTGAAGAAGGTGTTACATTGCAATTCATTTCATTAGAATTTCTTATCCACTTAAGTTCATTGGATTTGTTTGCGTTTTCTTTAATTAGATCTGTAAATTGTTGTGAGTTTACAATTTTAATCCCATTAAATTCTGAAATCACATCTCCTTTTTGAAGACCGCACTGTTCTGCTGGTTTACCGGCAATAACATCATTTATTTCAGGAAGCATACCTTCCGGCATTATACCGAAGTTTTTTTCAGTAAGGTCACCAACTTTATCTTTAGGAATGGAAACAATAACGTTTTTTCCGTCACGGATAACTATAAATGATAGTGATTCACCTAAGGTTTCAAAATAAAGTTTGGCCTGCACTTCGTCCCACGAATTAACAGCATTATTATTAATCGAAAGAATTTTGTCACCGGGTTTAAGTTCTGAATTTTTAGCGGGCGAATTTTGTGCTATGTATCCAATCGTAGTTGTTTCGGTTATAGTTTTACCTTTTACAAGTGTTAAAATATAAAAGATAAGAAAAGCCAGTAGAAAGTTCATAATGACCCCGGCAGTGATAACTATCATCCTTTTCCATACTGGTTTTGCACGGTATTCCCAAGGCATTGGATCCTTGGTAAGAAAATCCTTGTCCATACTTTCATCAATCATTCCCGCAACCTTAACATAACCACCAATAGGAAATGCGCAAATTCTGTAATCAGTATTTTCGCCTAATTCGATTTCCTCATTTAATTTACCAAAGGTGAATCCATTTATTTTGTTATAGCCAAATAATCTGTACCCTATCCCCAGGGCAAAAATTTCCGCTCTCATACCAGTAAGCCGCGCTGCAATAAAATGTCCGAACTCATGAATGAAAACGAGTATTCCGATTACTATTAAAAAGTAAAAAATTGTGTTTATTAATTCCATCTGATTTTTTGTACGATACTTATTTTAAATAAGTTAATTTTATTAAAAATAATTATTAAGTTAAAAATTATACCTCAGCAACACTAAAAGAATTATCGCTCTCTAAAACTTTTTTTCTAATCATCATATCTAAATCTATTATATCTTCTAAACTACATGTTTCCGAATTGTTATGCATGCTCAATTGACTTTCAATCATTTCAGGGATCTGAAGAAATTTTATTTTTTCCTTAAGAAAGAGATCAACAGCAATTTCATTTGCTGCATTTAAAACCACAGCATACGTTCCCCCCGCCTTTAAAACATCATATGCGATTTTCAGACATCTGAATTTTGTAAAATCCGGTGATTCAAAGGTCAGCATATTCATCTTATTGAAATCCATCCTCACGTAATCAGAAGAAATCCTATCGGGGTAAGTAAGGGCATATTGAATTGGTATTTTCATATCCGGTACTCCCAGCTGAGCTTTTATGGAACCATCCCTGAATTCAACCATTGAATGCACAATAGACTGAGGATGTATTAAGACTTCAATTTCATTTTCATTCTTATCGAATAACCATTTGGCTTCTATTACTTCCAGGCCTTTATTCATTAATGTTGCAGAGTCAATTGTTATTTTATTACCCATTTTCCAGTTTGGATGACACAAAGCTTCTTCCACCGAAATATCCTTAATTTCGGTAAGAGATTTATTTCGGAAAGGTCCTCCTGATGCGGTCAATATAAGCTTTCTAACTGAATCTTTATTTTCACCGATCAGACACTGTAAAATTGCTGAGTGTTCACTGTCAATTGGAAGTAATTTAGTATTATGCTTTTTCAGAAGTTCATTTACAAGCTTACCGGCAACTACTAAAGATTCCTTATTTGCTAAAGCAACATCCTTCCCTGATTCGATAGCGATTATAGTAGGTTTTAGACCGGAGAATCCTACAAGCCCATTAATTAACAAATCATAATCGTTGCGACTAACTATTTCAATAAGGCCCTGATATCCCTTAAGAATTTCAAGGTCCTTAAAGTTATATTGAACTTTGAAATTTTCAGCAGCATTTTCATTCAGAATTACCACGGACTTAGGAGAGTACTTCTTTATTTGTGAAGCAAGTATATCTATTCGTTTATTAGTTGTAAGGTATAAAACTTCGATACATATATTATGATTATGAAGGTTATCAATAACCTCCAATGTATTACAACCAATGGAACCAGTTGAGCCAGTTATACAGACTCTTTTTAAATTTTTCGTCAGAACAAAAGTGTTTAATAAAGAAAAACCCAAGAATAGTAAAATTCTTGAGTTTAATATATTCTATGATATGAAAATTTTAGTTTAAATACTTGTTAATTGCCTTAAGAAAAGTTTCTTTGTCTCTTCCACCAATAATTGTTTCTGCAATTTTCCCATCTTTTCCAATTATAAATGTAGTGGGAACTGCATCAATCGGTTTTCCAGTAGCTTCTCCAAATGCGTCAACAACTTCCTGATTACCGTCAAGAATTGTGTATGCCACTGGATTGGTTTTAAGAAAATCTTCAACTTTTTTTGAGCCTTCCTGCTGGAATACATTCATACCGATCATTTTGAAATTTTTATCTTTTAATTCCTCAGATAATTGGGATAGCGCCGGCATTTCCTTAATGCAGGGTCCGCACCATGTAGCCCATAAATTGATCAATACTACATTTCCTTTAAGTCCGTCTAAAGAAGATGATTTACCATTCTCTGTCCAGGAAAAATTAGGTGCAACTTGCTTAACGCTGTTTTTCTCAACTTTTTCAATTTTGTATAATTTTAAATCAGCAGATTTAAAATCTTCTTTATTTTCTGTTGTGGATTTCTTTTCATTTAGTACCTCCTTCTTTTCATTGTGTTTATCAGAGGATTGTTTATCTACAATATCCTTATTACATGACATAACAAAAGTACATAATACAAGAAATAAAAAAATTCCTTTTAATGGATTCATAATTATTTTTAATTAAATTATTTGTAACTGGTCAATGTCTTGCAAATATCCTGTGAATCAAGATGAGCAACTGATGAACAAATCACATTATCTTTATACCAAATTACCGCAGTTCTTTTTTTATCTTTATCACAGTGAAACCAATTTTTCCCCAAAGTTACATTTTCTTTAAATTCCGGAGTTAGAATTATATTTTCACTATTGTTCATAACTTCTTTCATGCTTGCCTGTAAAGTATAAATCATAATTCCATTTTTTTTATGAATGATGTGAGCAAGCTTTTCTCCATTTTGCTCATTGCAAACCCCACCTTGTAATTCAGCTTCTTTAACATCAGGGATAAATACTTCAAAATCCAGATATTTATTCATTGAATCAGCAAGTACACGGGCATTGTTAGACTTGAATTGCAAATTTATTTCTCCTGACTCCACTTTATCAAAAATATTTCTTGAAACGGAGACAAGATCATTTTCGTTTACATTTGGATTTTTTTTGAGATAATTGCTAAATACAAAAGCAAAAGCAATAAGAATTAACAA
>JBDSYA010000075.1:0-10295 GCA_039925865.1 Ignavibacteria bacterium | reverse complement strand
GTTAACTGATAAACTGCCTTGTTAAGTCTTTTGATAATTGTTTTATTTACTAAACTTTATGATCTCGGTAAAAAATCTTTTTAAAAAATACTCTGATTCGTCGATTGCTCTCGATGATGTAAGTTTTGAGATCGGCAAAGGCGAGATCGGGGGATACATCGGCACCAATGGCGCCGGTAAATCCACTACAGTTAAGATTCTTACAGGAGTTCTCGATTTTAACTCCGGAGCTGCAATGGTAAACGGGATCGATGTGAGTAAGCATCCGTTTGAAGTAAAGAAAATTGTGGGATATGTACCTGAGACAGCAAATCTTTTTAATTCTCTTTCCGGTCTGGAATATCTAAATTTTATTGGAACAATAAGGGATTTAGAAAAGAATATACTTTCTAAAAGAATAAAAAATTTTGCAGAACTGTTTGGATTTACAGATCAACTGAATGAATCCATTGGTAATCTTTCAAAAGGCAATAAGCAAAAAGTTTTAATTACTTCTGCATTGATCCATGATCCTGATGTTTTATTTTTTGATGAACCGTTAAACGGTTTGGATGCAAATTCGATCTTTATATTTCAGGATCTTGTAACTTATCTTGTTTCAAAAAAGAAAACTATTCTTTATTGTTCACATATTCTCGACACCATCGAAAAAATTTCTACCAAAATTATTCTGATAGATAAAGGTAAAATAATACTTGATTCAAAAACCGATGAACTGAAAAATTCAAAAAACTTTACAAATCTCGAAAGTCTTTTTCGTGATCTTAACCGTGAAGAAAAGTCACCAAAATTTTCATATGAGAGTTTGTTTGATTAAATTCATATTTTTTATTTTAATCTCTGTTAACATATCCAAAGCTCAGTCAGGCTCGATCGTTATTGATTCGGTTTACAGGGGAAATTTTCTCATTACAAATTTACAGAGCGACATTAACCTTGCAAATCTGAATTCTGTAGCAAACTATACCCATCGGTTTGAAAAATTTGGAGTGTCAGTGAGCAATTATTATCTGTCAAACGTTTCAAAGCTCGGACAAAACTTTTTCAGAGATTATAATAATTTCAGGTTTTTGCTTTTTTATAATGTGAAAAAAAATCTTGATGCGGGCATCGGGTTTCAGAATAAATTTTTAACTGATGATAAGAATGTTGAGACCAATAAAAACAACAGCAGTTTTTATTTTACAAATCTGGACTACAGGTTAAACAACAATGTATTTTTAAATTCAAAGATTGGATTTAAAACAGAAGATCAGATCGGTGAGAACAATTCCGGATTCAGCGGTATCCTGACAGGTGAAGCTGATAACTTTTTTTATAAAAATTATCTGACCAGCGGCAAGCTGATTTTGTTTTATGAAAATCTTATTCAAAAACAAAATCATAATTACGAATTAAGCGCAAATATTTACAAAAGGTTTACGGAGGAAGCTGATAACACAGGGTACATAAAATTTTATAATCAGAGGAATGATTTTTTTTCTCCGGCAACACCAAGTATTGTAAGCAGGTTTAATGTCAGGAACAACATTGAAAGGAGAACTGAAAATTATTATTACATCGGTGATAAACTTAATTATTCTCTTTCAAAAAATCTTACCGTCTCACTCGGGGGTATATTAGCAAATAGAAATATCACAAAAGAATTTAGATACCGGGCTTCTTCTGCAAATATTCTGCTTGAGAATATTTATGATACCAAGATAATTGAAGATAATCTTGAACTTTCAGGAGCGCTTAATTATAATTGGAATAAAATTATTTCGCAGCTTAAACTGGTTTATAGTGAAAGGTCTGAAAATCATTCTCTGCTCAATACTGCAGGCTTAACGCCATCTCAGGTAGTTGAACTTGAGAGAGCAGAAAAAAATAAAAATAACAACGCCGGTAGGACATCGCTGTTGCTCGATATCATTTATTATCTTTCTAATACAAATTCTTTTGGATTCACTGGTTCCACTTCATTGCTTAGATACGATACGGATTTTGATGAAAACTTTGATGACAGGGATGAGCTTGAAACAGTATTTTCTGCAGTACACCGTTACGACAATCTTTTAAACTTTGATCTGCAGACAAGATTTGATGTAATCCTTTCGAAGTTAAGCTATATTTTTTCTCAGAGAAGCGCTAATAATTATAAGAATAATATTTACAAGTTAACATCTCAGAGTATTTTTTCACCCATAAAAAAATTAACTTCAAAAAATACTGTTCAGGTCCTGGCAAATTATACTATATATGATTTTGAAGATATTGTGTCACAGGTTCAGAGTTTTTCATACAGACAGCTTAGCATAAAAGATTCAACCAGATACAGCATCACGAGAGGTCTATCACTGGATTTTAACGGTGAAGTAAAACTGTACGAACAAGGTCAGTTTAATAACAGAGAATTTTCAGTAAAGCCGATTGCATATTTCGAAGAGCAGTTTTACAATTCTGAAATTGGATATATGATTAATGATTTTCTGGAAGTCAAAGGTGGTTATAAATTCTTCCGTCAAAATCGCTATCTTTACGAAACTGCCGAAAAGAAACTCGTAAATACTTTTACATCTTCAGGACCGGTCGGTAAAATTAATTTATATTTAAATAATAATTCAATTATTAATTTCACAGGTGGAGTGGATTTTATTCAATACAGCAATCCTCCCCAGGAAAATTCAGCGGTAAATCTTCAGCTGAATGTTTTATGGAATATGTAACAAAATTCTATTCAGATAATAAACCGTACTTTTAAGAAAATAACTAAATTTTGAAAAAATTAATTTTAGTCTTGATAAGCAACAGGAATGAGATCAGGAAGTTTGAGCAATTGCTGGAAGAGGCTAACAGGGATTTCGATTTAGTAATGGAAAGATTTATCAACCTTCAGATAGCATGCTCTGAAGCACTGATCAATGCAATAGTTCACGGGAATAAGGAAGATGAGAATAAAAAAGTATACACAGAAATCGAGTATGATACGGAAAATCTAACCGTCAGGATCAAAGATGAAGGCGGCGGCTTTGATATAAAAAAATTACCGGATCCTACTTCCGACGAAAACATTCTTAAAGAAAGCGGAAGAGGTATTTATATAATGAAATCTTTGGTGGATGAATTTGAATGTCACTCGGCTGCCGGCGGGACAGAGTTCACTCTCGTTGTAAAAAAATAGTGCTGAAAAAATATATATCCGGCAGCATAAAATAAAATTATTTCTTATTCAGATCATCCAAAACTGACATAACTTCTTTTACTGACTTAGCCGAATCCTTCAATAATTTCATTTCGTCTTCATTAAGCTTCAACTCAATAATTTTTTCTATTCCTTCTTTTCCTAAAACGACAGGAACTCCAAGATAAATTTCATTAAGCCCGTATTCACCTTCAAGCCATGCACAGACAGGAAAAATTTTCTTTTGATCTCTTAAAATAGATTCCACCATCTGAGCTGCTGCTGCTCCCGGAGCATACCATGCAGATGTTCCCATTAATGCAACGAGTTCACCGCCACCTTTTTTTGTTCTGTCAACAATAGCATCAAGTTTTGCACCATCTATCAGTTCAGTCACCGGAATACCGCTTACAGTTGTATATCTCGGCAACGGAACCATTGTATCTCCATGGCCTCCAAGAAGCATTGCCTGAATATCTTTTGGCGAACAATCCAGTGCTTCTGCAAGAAAGGCCCTGTATCTTGCTGTATCAAGTATTCCCGCCATGCCCATTACTTTTGTTGAAGGCAGATTTGCATTTATATAAGCGCAGTATGTCATTACATCAAGAGGATTTGATACGACAATTATTATAGTATTCGGTGAATGCTTTACAACATTTTCCGTGACCGACTTTACAATTGCTGCATTGGTAGAGATAAGATCATCGCGGCTCATGCCCGGTTTTCTTGGAAGACCGGAAGTGATAACTACAACTTCCGAATCGGCAGTTTTTGTATAATCATCTGTTACACCTGTCACTCTTGTATCATAATTATTAATTCCTGCTGTCTGCCATATATCAAGAGCTTTGCCTTCTGCTGTACCCGGTTTTATGTCAACAAGTACAACCTCTTTGACCAGTTCCTTCTGAGCAATTACATTTGCGCATGTTGCTCCGACATTTCCTGCGCCGACAACTGTTACTTTCATTTATAATTTTTTTTGATTTAAAATAAAAAGGTTATTTCGATAAACCGAAATAACCCTGTGATCTAAAACCTAAGAACTAAACTTTATGCATTCTCTAACGGAAGTACATTTAATGTTTTTCTGCCTTTTCTGGAGACGAAGTTAACATGACCTTCAATCAGTGAAAATATTGTATAATCTCTTCCAAGCCCAACGTTTACACCTGGTAAAAATTTTGTGCCTCTTTGTCTGACCAGAATGTTTCCTGCTTTGACAAGCTCTCCGCTGAATTTCTTTACTCCAAGTCTTTGAGATTGTGAATCTCTGCCATTTTTAGAACTTCCAAGTCCTTTTTTGTGTGCCATTTCCGTGAATAAATATTAAATTTTAAAAATGAATATTGTTATTCTATAAAATAGAATTTATCTGAACAGCCGTATAATTTTGTCTGTGGCCATTCCTGATCTGATATCCTTTTCTTATTTTCTTTTTGAACACAATAACCGTATCGTCTTTTAAATGTTCAAGTACAGTTGCTTCTACTTTTTTTGTCAATAAGGGAGTTCCGATCTCAAATGATTTATCGTCTTTTGAAAACATTAACACATTATCAAAAGTAATTTTTGCACCAATTTCTTCTTTTATCCTTGGAATAAAAACTCTTTGATTTTCTGTAACCTTATACTGATTACCTTTGATATTTACTATTGCAAACATTTCTTAAAAAATTAAAATTAATGATTAACTGACATTTGAAGTGGAGCTAAGCGGGGTCGAACCGCTGACCTTCTGAATGCCATTCAGACACTCTACCAACTGAGCTATAGCCCCAAGCAGTTTTTGGAAAGGGTTAAAATACAAATTATAGTCTGTAATTTCAAACCATTGTAGAATTTTGTTTGATAAAATTTCTTTATAAGTAATAAAATTACAAATCAGGTAATTTTAATTCATAATCAGACAATTACCTTACACAATAAATTAAGATTCCATAATTTAAATATTATTTTGAGATTAATATGGACATAAAATTTTTAAAAGGCGTTGGGGAAAAAAGAGCTGAAGCATTTACAAAGATCGGCATTCATAGTGCAGAAGACTTTCTGAATTTTATTCCAAGAGCTTATATAAAACATGTAAAGATTCGTCAGATCAAAGACTTAAACGGAAGTAATGCAATAGTAAGCGGAGAAATTATAGATATCAGGCATCCTAAATCTGATCATCAGCCTCTTGAAATTACTTTGTATGATAAAACAGGTTCTGTTGAAATTCCAATTTTCGGAGCAAGTGAATTCCGCTCAAAACAATTTCGTCTGCGAGAGAAATTTTTATTCTGGATAAAAATTGATGACGGCAACTTTACCTCCAGATTAAAAATAAGTTATAGAGATCATTTAAAACTTAACGATGCGGATGCTTTGGAAAAGGATTTTCTTAAGTTCCGACTTATACCTTTATATGAACTTTCCGGGATCCTGAAAAAAACATGGATTAAACCACTGCTGTTATCCAAAATTGTATTTAACGCTTTCAGTACATTATTAAAGTCTGATCCGGATTACATTAAAGAATCTTTGCCTGTTAATTTGCTTAAAGAATATAATCTTATAAGCAGAAAAGAAGCGATCCTCCGTATTAATTTCCCTGTAGAAATGTCCGATGTTGAAAATTCCCGAAAGCGTCTGGCTTTTGAAGAACTTTTTTATCTTCAGCTCCTTCTCGCTCTAAAAAAGAACAGAGTGTCGGCGGAGAAGAAAGGAATTTCTTTTGATAAGCCAACAAAAGAATTGATCAGTAAATTTAAAAAATTGCTGCCATTTGAATTAACTTCGGCACAGATCAGAGTTACAAAAGAACTTTATGAAGACATGAGATCTGATAAATGCATGAACCGGCTTTTGCAGGGAGATGTAGGAAGCGGAAAAACCATAGTTGCCATTTTATCAATCCTTCTGGCATTTGAAAACGGCTATCAGTCTGCGTTTATGTGCCCGACCGAACTCCTGTCCGAGCAGCATTATAAAACAATTTCAGAATTTCTTAAACCGTTTGATATAACTATTACGCATCTTGTGGGAGGACAGAAAAAGAAACTGAGAGAAGAGATTCTTAATGACATACAAACAGGAAAGTCTGATATTATAATCGGTACTCACGCTTTGATCCAGGAAAAAGTTGAATTTAAAAATCTTGGTTTTGTAGTAATTGATGAGCAGCATAAATTCGGAGTTATGCAGAGGGCAAAATTAAAAGAAAAAGGATTAAATCCTGATGTACTCGTTATGACGGCAACACCCATTCCAAGAACTCTTTCGATGACCTACTATGGAGATCTCGATGTATCGATAATCGATGAGCTCCCATTAAACAGAATTCCCATAAGAACGGCATTAAGAATGGAAGCCGATAAATTTAAAATCTATTCATTTGTGAAAGATGAGATCAATAATGGAAGACAGGCTTACATAATTTATCCTTTAATAGACGAATCTGAAAAACTTGATCTGAAATCTGCTGAAGAAAATTATAAACTGCTTAAGGAAAATATTTTCACGAAACATAATGTCGGTATGATACACGGCAAAATGCTTTCTCAGGACAAAGACGAAGTAATGGAAAATTTTAAGAATAAAAAGATCGATATACTTGTTTCAACAACTGTGATTGAAGTGGGTATTGATATTCCGAATGCTACCGTGATGATCATTGAAGAAGCACAGCGATTCGGACTTTCACAGTTGCATCAACTGAGGGGACGTGTAGGCAGAGGAGCTGAACAGTCATATTGTATTTTGATAGCGAGATACCTCGATGAGATTTCAAGGAAGCGCTTAAATATTATTTGTGAATCCACCGACGGTTTCAGAATTGCTGAAGAGGATATGGAAATAAGAGGGCCTGGTGATTTTTTTGGAATTCGTCAGTCGGGTATATTAAATTTTTCCTGTAGAGACCTCAATAAAGATAAAGATGTATTGGAAACTGCGAGAATAATAGCATTCAGAATAATCGAAACTGATCCTCAATTGAGAAAGGAAGAACATCTTGTAATAAAGAAACATTTCATGAAATATTTTAAGGACTCTCTTCATTTAATGGAAGTTGCCTGATTGAAAACTGAGCCATTAGACTTCCGAAGTCTGAGTAATGATTCAACTCAGTGCAGCTTAGACTTCGGAAGTTTTTCTTTAAGCAGCTTCACTCCACCAATAGACTTCCGAAGTCTGAGTAATACTTTAACTCAGTGCAGCTTAGACTTCGGAAGTCTTTCTTTAAGCAGCTTCACTCCACCATTAGACTTCCGAAGTCTGAATAATACAAAATAAAAAGTTGATAAATAATATTTTATATAACATTCAACTGGTAATTACTAAAAATTATGACACCTTCAAAATTTGTTTTTACGTTTTCTCTTTGAGTTAAAAAATTTAATTTCACCTCTAACCAAAGATCAACTATTGAAAGGCAAATATTCAAAGATTGAAGTTATAATACCTGTATTAACAATGCTTTCCGATGCAGCCGCAATATTTCTTGCGTTTGAATTATCATATTGGATAAGATTTTTTTCTGATTTTCAAAAATTAATTCCGGTTACCAAGGGTGTGCCTGATATTTACGGCTACAATGAATTTGCGCTGATGGTAATTCCGATATGGCTGATCATTTTCCAGACCAGAAAAATGTACAGGCTGAAAAGGAGTGTGTTCATTCTTGATGAACTCTTTATAATAATTAAGTGCGTATCGATCGGTATACTTTTTGCAATGGCACTGATCTTTATAATTAAAGCAGATTTTCCATATTCCCGCGCAGTATTTGTCCTGATATGGATAATTTCAATTATAATGATTACGTCAGGCCGTTATTTTATTCTTAAACTGGAAAAAAACCTTTACAATAAAAACATTGGAGTAGACCGCGTAGTTATATTAGGAATCAATGAAATGGCTAAGAAAATTTATGACAAATTTACTGAGGATATTTTCGCAGGTTATAATGTTTGCGGATATTTTTCTTATAATAAGAATGCGGAAAATTTTCTTAACGACAGAAATTATTTAGGTGATTACAAATTAATTCCTCAGGAAATAAAAAAGCTAGGCGCTGAAAAAATCCTTATTTCGCTTCCTTCCGGAGAGCATGAAATACTATATGATCTTTTTAAAATTTGTGAAGGCATAAATGTGGAGTTTATGTATGCGCCGGATTTTGTTGATACGATGACAAGTCGTTTGAAAATAGAAGAGGTTGACGGCATTCCTTTTATGAAGCTTAAGTCAATGCCGATGAATGTATGGAACCGGTTTTTAAAGAGAGCCTTTGACATATTTGTTTCCGCATGCCTGCTGTTATTTATTTCACCTGTAATGATCATTATTTCAGGTTTAGTAAAATTATCGTCACGAGGGCCGCTTTTTTATAGACAGGAAAGGGTAGGACTCGACGGACAAAAATTCATGATGCTCAAATTCAGATCTATGAAAGCTGATGCGGAGGAAAAAGGTCCGCAAATGACTCTCAGACATGATGACAGATATACTCCTGTCGGCAAAATACTTCGCAAATACAGTCTAGACGAACTGCCGCAATTTATTAATGTACTTCTAGGACATATGAGCATTGTGGGACCAAGGCCTGAGCGGGAATTTTTTATAAATACAATGAAAGATTCTATTCAGAGATATCTGGAAAGGCATCGTGTGAAGTGCGGTATTACAGGCTGGGCACAGGTCAACGGGTTAAGGGGTACGGGTACTTCTATGCAAACGAGGATCGACTATGATATTTATTACATTGAAAATTGGTCTATTGCTTTCGATATTAAAATCATATTTAAAACGATCAAAGAAGTATTGTTTTCAAAACAGGCTTTTTAATATTTAAGATTAATGATCATTGCTGTAATTTATTTTATTCATGTGATTTTTACTGTATATGCATTTGCAAAATCTTATCAGAGCGACGGCTGGCTTCAGGCATTTCTGAATCTGGGTTTTATTATCACAATTTTCGCAGTGTCTCTTACTGTTTGTGAACTTATTGTAGGATTTTTTATTCCTGATGCGGGTTACAGAATTACAATGCCTTCCAGCCCGGTAATTTTATTTTTACTCAAGATCTCAGGGTTTTATGCTCAGCAGGGAACGCAGGTAACATTAACACCGAAAGACAGTATTACATTGATGTTAGTATCAATGCTGGAATTATTTTTCTACAGATTTTACTTCCGTAACACCAATGTCACAAAGGTAGCATAATTAATTTATAACTTTAACATTCAGTTTATAGAATATTACCATACGAATTAGATAAACTAAAACTGTTCATGAAGAAGACACTTTTTATATCAGCCATTTTCATTGTCTGCTTATTGCTCTATTCTTTTTACAATAGTCCCTCTGATAAAATTCAGGCCAGAGATATTGTATTAGCGTTTATAACTTATAACGGATACGGGAACAACCTTTACATAGATAATATTTTAACAGGCAAGCAGCCTGAACATGATTTAACCGTGACTTCCATTTTAAATATTCCTTACGATACCACCTATTCCGTTTTCCCCTCAGGTACTGACACTGTTTCACCCGTCCTGACCATTACAAACATTGGCAGGAACAGTGTATCAGACCCTACTATAAAAGTTTTCCTCAATATAAATTCAGGCCAATATTTTGACAGTTTGGTTCTTCCGACTTTACCGGCCGGTGTTACAATATCCCTGACATTCAGAACCTTCAATTATACAATTGGTGATCAACTCTATATCAAAGCTTACACATCATACGCAGATTCAAACAGGACAAATGATACTTTAAACCAATACTCTATAATTCTTCCCGGGTATAAAAGAAATGTTTTATTTGAAGAATTTACATCCAATGCAAGTCCGGCATGTGCAAACAATAATGATGAGCTTGATGCTTTTATTAATGCTAACATTGAAACAGTCACTGCGATCAAATATCATTTACCTTTAGGAGCTACGGGAACTGATACATTTTATTCTGTAAACCCGATCCAAAATAGTGAGAGGTCAAGATATTATTTTGCTTCAAGCGTACCGACAACAATAATTGACGGAAAATTATTTGCTTCAATACCATACGGAGACAGTATTAATTTATATACGCCGTTTTTAAAAAGACTATCAGTCGGCACACCTTTATCTAT
>JBDSYA010000074.1:0-11842 GCA_039925865.1 Ignavibacteria bacterium | reverse complement strand
TGTGGCTTATAAATAATATCATAATAATATTCATACAGTGCAAGCATCTCAGTTAATTTATTTTCTTTGAAAAAATCATTTTGAACCGATTCAGCATCCTTAAGGATCCTGTATCTCAGTGCATCTTTTCCCTGTTCTTCAAATAAACGGTTAATTAAACGCGATTCAATTCCAAGCTGCTCAATTCTTTTGACTGTTATTCCTTCCTGTTTCGTGAATTTATAAATTGCTTTAGATGTCTCTGTTTCGGGTATTACATCAAATACTGCAAAAATCAAACCAAGTATATAGGCTTTATATGCTTCATCAAGTCTTACTTTTTCCTCATCATTCAAAGGTATAATATCATGATAAATGAAATGATTTTTATTTATATGAAGATCGACATTGTGATTTTGTGACAAATGTTTATAGTACGATTTCATCTCTTCCGCTATCGTATAAGAGAAAAATAACGGTAATCCTGCCCACTCAGAATAAAATGTAATAGAAGAACTGTCTGCAGAATCTTTAAACTCTACGCTTGATCCTGCTATTGACTGAATAAGGGACTGAAATTTCTTAAATGAAGGGGTATTGGTTTTTATTCCTATATAAAATTTCTTTGCAGATTCATCAAGCTTAAAACTTCCCGGAATCTCCCTGGTTCTTAACCACGGAAATGCCTGGTTGAACATTCCTCTGATTTTCGATTCACTGCGAATAGCATCTTTATCAAATAATATGTCTGTAATATTATAGTCATCTTTGATCGCTTCAAAATGTTTCTTTGCAAAAGCCAGCATCCTGCTTTCTATCAGACGGGCATCTCTTTCACTGAGAATATTTACTATATCCGTAATATCAGATGCGCCAAGTTCTTTTAATAATTTATTAGACAAAGTTTTTATATTTTCCTGAGCGGTCTGCCCAGTACCCATATAACGTACATAATATTCTTCCTCGACATCTTCAGGTTCATATATCATAAGATTGAAGCTTGTCTCCTGCTTTTGAATAAAATACCGGTACTTTTTTCTGAAATTATTTTTGAGAACTCCTAAATTTCCTGTTAATTTATTTAGATCTGAAATCAGGCCCGTAGATGATATTTTATCATTTGCTGTTTTTTCCCTGGTTTCAATAAGTGCTAAAATTCTTAGACTGATTTCACGGGCATAAAATCTTGATTTTAGTTTTATAAGAGCATTATAATACTCTTCCATAATTCCCAACACTTTCTCCAAAGTGCCTGTCATGGCGGATTTGCGGAGAACATTAAGTTTAGAACGGGTTTCGTCTTCTTTGAGCTCCTGAAATTTCCTCTTGAAATCAGCATCAAGTTTGGTAACTAATCCCTGAAGATCTTTAATCTCTTTTTCATACTTTGGTATATAATCAAAGTTGACGTCTGTTAAAATAAACTGAAGTCTCTTCAATAAATTGATTGCATAAAAAACTCCACGGGTTGAATCATTTACTAGAGCGTTTATTTTTTTCTCAAGAGCACCGATAACATTTCTATCCCTGTCCCCCAGAACGCTTTGTATATTTTTTGTTCTGTTGCTGAATATCTGTGAAAGAAACATTCCCTGGCGGTTTACATCATTGTCATCTCTGAAATTGGTATCAAACTTCATTTTTTCATTTAATAAGTATGAAGCCCAGTTGGGTCCGCGCTTACCACTGATAAGATCATTCTGGAGATTGGTTAAAAATGATTTGATGTTTGATTGGATTGAAGTTTTCTCCCCGCTCTTATAAAGTGAATCTAAAAGCTGAAATTTATTCTTCGATTCAAGCAATCCCAGTTCGGGTAGAAATTCACTTATCAGGTAATTGTCAACATCACTCTGTGAGCCTTCTGCATATGTAAGATAATAGTTTATAATATCTTCACAAAGTTTGTATGCACATGAAATGATAATTCTGTCCGCAGGGATTGAAATAGTTGCCTGCCCTAATGAAGAATATTTCCTTGAGTATGTATTGTCGGTAACTGAATTATCATCAGGCCATAACCTCTGTTTATATTGTACAAGATTTACTCTTACGCCTCGTTTATAGTTTGCAAAGTCAGAATTTGAAAAATCATTGAAAATAGTATCGGCAAGCATTTTGTAAATATCGCGGTTGTTCTGATCGGATAAAGATAAGTTCTTAGCATTTTCTCCGTCAATGATATATGTATCATCATAAACACCCGGTTGAAATTTATGAGGTTCATTTTTTTTCCAGGATACTTCAAATATATTCTTCAAATTGTAATACTCGAATTCTTTTAAAGCAGCGTAACCATTTGCGAAAACCCTTTCCTTTCCGTACGACTGAAAAATCTTAGGAAGAACCATATAGCATGTTGAGACTGCCTGGTTTCTGAATATACTTCTTATCAGAAAACCGACATCAAGCATCATCCCCGAACCTGTACCGCCACTTACTGAAGTTATAACATAGACATTTATCTTATCAGTATTTACGTTTTTTATTTTATGGATTTCCTTTACAAGATTTATAGAACGTGAATCTGTAATTCTTGATTTTGCAGCAGTAAGCTTGGAAACTATCTCATCATAATTGTGAAAAAATGCAAGCCGGGCTGCAGGTCTTATCTGTCCCGCGCCTGTGTTCATTGTACCTAATTTTGCTATCTCACCGGTAGTGCTCAGCCATTCTTTAACATGAGGAACATCCTGTATTCTGTAAATGTAGTCAGAGGGATTTACCGGGTGAAAGATCTTTTCCGAAGGTTGAAAATCAATTTCGTTGATCAAATAATCTCTTTCACGGGAGATACCGCTTTCTTCAGACGGAGCATTATCGGTGTCAATGTAAAGATATGATATTATCGGAAACTCAGTAATAGATCCGTATTTTTCCACGAATTGTCTTCTTATCCTTAAGAGAACTTCTTTGCCTGTTCCTCCCAATCCGATAATGATCGTAGGCATGAGCTCCTGTGTCTTAAGCTCAAGCTTTTCTTTAGCAGAAATATCTAAAATTAAATTCTGTTCTATTCTGTCGGAATCTGTATTTAATTTACCTTCCATGATCTTTACAATTTTAAAAAGCTTACATTAAGTTTCATCATAATTCAACTACACTCTCGCCACCATCAAGATTGATTATATTTCCGGTCATCCAATGGGAATTGCGTTTATAATTATCGACTATAAAATCAGCAATGTCTTCAGGCCTCGTTAACCGGCCTTCAGGATTTCTCTGCAAAGCATTATCAATTATACTTTTACTGTTTGGAATTTTAAGAAGGGCTGGTGTTTCTGTAACACCCGCTCTGATTGCATTGGCCGAAATACCCATTGCTCCCAGCTCCATTGCAAGCTGTCTTACGTAAGATTCAAGGCAGGCTTTAGCTGCAGATACAGCTCCATAAAACTCGATTTGTTTTGAGCCTCCCGATGAGGTCATTGCAAATATTTTTCCTCCGCTTGTCATGAGTTTTTTACTTATCAATGCCTGTGTCCAGTAGATGAGGCTGTTTGCCATGACATCAAGAGTCATGTCTATTTGCTTCTGATTAATTGAATCGGCAGGACTATCTGAAATGAAAGACTTCAATGTTCCGAATGCAAGTGAATGAACTAATATTCTGACACATGCAGTCTCATTTTGGTTTGAAAAAATTTTTTCGATTTCAGATATTATTTCTTCTCTCTTAATTGCATCGGCTGCATTTGCATTATAAAAATGTACATCCACTCCTGTTTTTTTAAGATCTAAAACTAAATTATCAACGTCAGGTTTTGTTGTTGCTCTGTCAAGATGAACTCCTATTATATTAACTCCGTCCTTTGCTAAAGCTAAAGATATCGCTTTTCCAAAGCCGCTTGAAGAACCTAATACAAGGGCATAGTATTTTTCCATGAATGATTGCTTATGTATACTTAAATAAAATACTGAAAACTAGTAAGAATTACTTTGATTTGACTGCTATTATAGTCATTATCAAACTTATTATAAATAGAAAAATCACAACGATCATGAAGGATGGATACGTCCAGAAGCCCGCTACCAGTCCCCAGATTATGAAAATCCAAATAATTGAAATTATAAAAAATAAATTCCAGCTTAATAATAATGATTGCCTCGTTGATTTTTTTTTGTGAAAAGTTTTGAAGAGGGTTATTACAAATATGAAGAAGAAAAGGCCTAATCCTAAAACTGAAAGTATAATATATATAAACAGTTTTGTGTTCGTTAAAACATTTTCTGAAACAGGTTCTATAAAGGCGGAATCAATTTTCTGAACAGTATCTGTTGGCACAACTGACTGCATAGGTTTTGTATTTGTTGCTGTATCAATTTGAAGCGAATTATTGTTTGCAGAATTTTTTGGTGTGTCTGTCTTTCCGGCTGGATCTTCAGACTGTAAAACCGGCTTTGGCGCATAGCCCGATGAGATGCCACTTTCGGCACAAATCAAGATTATAAATGAACATAAGATAAGTCTGAACATTATATATTTTTTATTACTCATTATCCTTGAGGCTGTCTATAAATCCTGTATCATAATCATTTGCAATAAATTTATCATTCAACATTATCATTTGATGAAAAGGAATCGTTGTCTTTATTCCTTCAACTATAAATTCATCCAAAGCCCTTGACATTTTTTTTATTGCTTCATTTCTGGAAGGAGCATAAGTAATCAATTTCCCGATCATAGAATCATAATACTGTGGAATTTTATAACCTGTATAACAATGTGTATCGACTCTTACTCCAATCCCTCCGGGTTGATTAAAAGCTGTAACAAGTCCGGGTGAAGGCCGGAAATTATTTTCAGGATCTTCTGCATTAATCCTGCATTCAATTGCATGCCCGTTCATTTTTATTTTCTTTTTACTGAGTTTCTCTCCGTTGGCAATTCGGATCTGTTCTCTGATGAGATCAATGCCGGTTATTTCTTCAGTGACGGGGTGTTCAACCTGGATTCTCGTATTCATTTCCATAAAGTAAAAATTTTTGTCCTTATCTACCAGAAATTCAATTGTTCCTGCGCCAATATAATTCACCGAACTTGCTCCGAGAATAGCTGCTTTAGACATTTCTTCTCTTAAAATATCATCTATGAATGGTGAAGGAGATTCTTCGATCAGCTTCTGATGTCTTCTCTGAACTGAGCAATCCCTTTCGCCCAGTGATAAGATCGTTCCGTGTTTATCTCCAAGGATTTGTATTTCAATATGCCTGGGTTTATCTACAAATTTTTCTATATAAACATCATCATTCCCGAATGAACTTGCTGACTCTGATTTTGCTGTATTAAAAGCATTTTCAAGTTCATCTTCTTCCCTGACAATTCTCATTCCTTTACCGCCTCCGCCTGCTGAAGCTTTTATCATTACAGGCAATCCCATCTTCATTGCAATATCTCTGGCCTCATCCACATCTTTGACAATTCCCTCACTACCCGGTACCACCGGTACTCCGGCCGCTCTCATGGTGTCTTTTGCAAAAGATTTATTTCCCATTGCTGTTATCATATCCGGTAATGGTCCGATAAAGTTGAGTTTTGAATCAATACATATTTCAGCAAACTCAGCATTCTCAGCCAAAAAACCATAACCCGGATGTATAGCATCCGCATTTGTAATTTCTGCAGCGGAAAGGATTCTTGGAATATTAAGATAGCTCTCTTTTGAAGTTGGAGCACCTATGCAGACTGCTTCATCGGCAAATCGAACGTGAAGTGAATCTTTATCAGCATCAGAATAAACTGCCACAGTCTTGATGCCCATTTCTCTGCAAGTTCTTATAATTCTTAATGCGATTTCACCACGGTTAGCAATGAGGAGTTTCTTTATCATTTAATTGTAAATTGGTATTGGTATTTTCATTATACTTATCAAAACTAAAATTAGTTTAAAATCTTTATCAATTTTTTTCAATTAAAAACAGAGGCTGATTATACTCTACCGGCTGACCATTTTCCACAAGTATTTGAACGATCTTGCCGGAAACTTCTGCTTCTATTTCATTCATCAATTTCATGGCTTCAATTATACACAATACGGAACCGGGTGAAACATTGCTTCCTATATTGATATATGAATCCGCATCAGGAGAAGGTGCTCGGTAAAATGTGCCAACCATCGGTGACTTCACCTCTGTTGTATTATCACTTTTAGGAATAACCGGTTTTGTGCTTTCCACATTTGCATTCTCATTCTTTAAATCGCCGGAGTCAGTTGCAAATGAAGTTTGATATACAGGATTATTTCCCTGAGACATTTGTGCGGGCTTGAATTTGGGTTTTGATAATTTTATTTTTGTCCCGTCTTCTTCAATTTCTATCTCAGCAACATTACTTGTATCGAGTATTCTAATCAGCTTTTTAAGATAATTTAGATCCATTTTCATATCATTATTATTGTTAATTATTGAATACCAAAGTCAGACTTTAGCTCTTTCTATGTAGTCGCCGGTTCTCGTATCAACTCTCAATACGTCACCCTCATTAATAAAAAGCGGTGCATTAACTGTGGCTCCTGTTTCTAAAGTTACAGGTTTTGTTGCACCTGTAGCAGTATCTCCTTTTATTCCGGGTGGTGCAGAAACCACTTTTAAATATACGTGCGGAGGAATCTCAACTGAAATGACCTTCAAATTATGGAAAAGAATCTGTGCGCCTTCACCTTCTTTTAAATAATTTCCGCTCTTGCCAATCATTTCTTCATTGATGGTAACCTGATCATAAGTGTCACTATCCATGAATACATATCCATTGGGATCTTTGTACAAAAACTGATAATTCCCTGAATCAAGCCTTTCAATTTGAATATCTTCACCCGCTCGGAATCTATTTTCAATTATCTTTCCATTCTTTAGATTTTTCATTTTTACCTGGTAAAATGCCCTTAAGTTACCAGGTGTACGATGTTCGACAGTCATTATTGAGTGAAGTTCGTTATTATGAGTTATAATTATCCCGTTTTTAAGATCTGATGTTGTTCCCATTAAAAAAAGTTTTAAAAATTTGTTTAAAATTGAATGTATTCATAAAATACGTATTTGGGGTTTGAAAAACAATCACAGTTTTTAATGTTTTTATATAAAAAAAGATAAAAATGAGCTGATTTTAATAAATTTGATATGGTTTTTACTCAATATGTTCAAATATCATAAATTTGTATTTGTAGATTCAAAGATTAGATGAAAATCAACAAGAGAGTCACCTGTTGCAGAGTTGTCAGTAATGCGGGATGTTTCTTAATTGTAAAACTAAACTGTATATTTTTTTTTCCAGCTTTCAGGAAATTTTAATTTATTGGCATAGATAAATCTGATTAACTGGCCATGATGCTGAATTTCATGTTCAAACAACTCAACGAGTTTTATCAACACCTTTTCATTCTTCTCATCCAATTTCAAATGCTCCAAATCCTTAAATGTAGATTTCAATAATTTTTCAATTTCTTCTTTACTGTGCGGGTTTTTTAGATCACAAGTGAAACCCATCCATTCACCACCATTCTCAATTGTTTTAATGTAACTTTGTCTTGCTCTAATGACGCACCAATATTGACCTCCTATAGTATTGGATGGAACGTTCGGGATCTTTAGTTTTAGATTTGATTCGGCAATGCTTTCAAGCAGTTCATTTGTTAGTATGAAAGCATTACTTAATCTTTCTTTTATTAAACTCATGAACTATTTGTATGATTATTAAATATATAAAACTGAACTAAATCTTATTTTTGTTAAAATTAGAAATCTTGAAAAAAATGTAATTATATTTTTGAAACTTTTATGGAAGCAATTTGTAAACGAACACATTTTAATTCAAGTCACATTTTCCACAAATACATAAATAAATTTTTTGAAACAGACTTTCTATCTAAATTGAATTTCAAAACGTTATTGAGTAATATATTCCCTCACAAAAAATTTCAAAATATAAAACGAACCCGGAGGTTTTTAAATGGCTTTAAAAGTAGGTATTAATGGATTTGGAAGAATTGGAAGATTAGTTTTTAGAAGATTAAAGGAATTAGGGGGATTTGACATTGTTGCGATAAATGACCTGACTGATAATAAGACGCTGGCACACTTATTAAAATATGATTCTGTTCATGGCAGGTATAATGGTGATGTAAAAGTTTCAGAAAAAGGTATAATTGTTGATGGTGATGAAATTAAAATAACAGCTGAAAAAGATCCTACGAAATTAGGTTGGGGAGATATGGATACTGATGTGGTTATAGAATCAACAGGTGTATTTACCTCAAAGGATAAATTAAAACTTCATTTGGACGGCGGAGCTAAAAAAGTAATTCTGACTGCGCCAGCAAAAGATGCTCTTGATGCTACAGTAGTACTTGGAGTTAATGATTCTGTTTTAAAATCTGAAATGAAAATTGTCTCGAATGCTTCATGCACAACTAATTGTCTCGCCCCCATGGTAAAAGTATTAGACGATAATTTTAAAATTGTAAAAGGTTTTATGACAACTATACATTCTTATACAAATGACCAGGGTTTATTGGATCAGCCTCACAAAGATCTGAGAAGGGCACGGGCAGGGGCAATAAATATTATTCCCACCTCTACAGGAGCTGCAAAAGCAGTAGGAGAGGTTCTTCCTCATTTAAAAGGAAAGTTAGACGGCTTTGCACTTAGAGTGCCTACAGCAGACGGCTCGCTGACAGATTTTGTATGTGTTCTCGAAAAAGAACCTACCAAAGAGGAAATAAATGCTGCCATGAAAAAAGCATCTGAAAATGAAATGAAAGGAATTCTTGAATATACTGAAGACCCGATTGTCTCCAGCGATATTATAGGTAATGACCACTCTTGCATATTTGATTCTCTATCAACAATGGCGCAGGGAAATCTTGTAAAAGTTGTCGGGTGGTATGATAATGAATGGGGTTACAGTTGCCGGGTTGTAGATCTTATTAAAAAGATTTCTTAAACAAAACACTTTATTAATGGATACGATATTTTTGATTGTAAGTCTTTTTCTACCAAGAACAATTCTGATAATTTATTTTTTAATTCATCAGATACCTTTAAACTCAGTTCCTTTTATTGGTGATATAATCTTAACTGTTTTTATTCCGAGAGCTTTAATATTGATTTACATAGCGCAAAATCTGGGAACTGACTCCCCATGGTTTTGGATCCATCTTGTTGCAGCAATTTTCTTTTATTTTGGCGGCGGTAAAAAGTACAGAGATTACAGAAGAAAAAAGTAACGAGCTAAATTTTGTATTAAAATAAAAAAGTTATCAATCCATTTGATAACTTTTTTTTAACTTAACTTTTTAATCAGAGGTGTCCTATATAAAGCTTGTTGTCCTTTAAGCTTTTTAAAACATAAGTATAATACATGTCTTTGCAAACTAAAAAAGTTATCAGCATCAATGCTAATAACTTTTTAATCAGAGGTGTGGGACAGATTCGAACTGTCGAATAAAAGTTTTGCAGACTTTCCCCTTAAGCCACTTGGGTACCACACCGCAAATTTGGAAACAAAAAACTGATAAAAATAAAAACGAGCGGGAAACGGGACTCGAACCCGCGACTTCAACCTTGGCAAGGTTGCGCTCTACCAACTGAGCTATTCCCGCATTATAAAACCTTTTTAAATATCTAACCCTTAATTGTGATAAAAAATATTTTATTCTTACAAACGTTACAAAAGTAATGCCGTTATACTAATATTTCAAGTCGATATGAATACCGTTTTAAACGCAGTTCTTATAAATCTTAGACGCTTCGAAAAATATTCATCACTTTTTAAAAATTAGGAGAGGTCTTAAGATTTTCTTGGTCTTAAAATTATCGGAGATTCTATAAGTTCTGCAGCAGATCCGTCCTTAGGAACTATATAAGATTTAATTTTATCTTTCTCTTTATTATACCTATTCCTCCAGCGTTGCGGGCATTTCTGAATTTTTATAGGGTAAATGCTTAGTGTGCCATCAACTGCAATATGCAATCGCAAAAAATTTTTATAATCTTCTATTTTTATTGCAGAAAAAGATTCCTCACTGTGTCTTCCAAAAAAATACTGTGATATAAAAAGATATATTCCCATAATTGCAGATCCAACTACCCATCCCATTATAAATATTAATAACATTGCAATTAAAAAAGTAAATGTTTCATCACCTTTAAATAAATAAGAAGCAAATATTGCCGATCCCCAGGCAATATAAAAAATTGCAATGAAGTGTGTCCAGCAATGAAGGAAACCTCCGGCATATCTATAAATTTTAGAATGTGTATCGGTAAATACTATAAAAGTTATCAAAACCATTACCAGCCATATTGCAACAAATGGGTTTTGCATAAAAGCATAAAATGTAATCGTGGCAGCTTTTGTGAAATTATTGAGAAATCCGCTTGGAACTTCAAATGTTTTCAGATCCAGGGTTGACAACACCATCCATGCTGTAAGTAAATATAATATTGCAGTTACAATTCCGAAACCCGGATTCAAGAAAGGAAATAAGAGATTCTGAAAGGTTAATCTTTTGGAAGTTTTAATATCCGGATAACTTTCTTTAAGTGAAAAAAACCTTCTAGTCTTTTTACCCATTCCATATTCTTCGGAAATATTGTTAACTTCTATATCATGAGTTGGATGTAAGAAAGAGCCGCCTCCGCCTGAAGTAATTTTTTGAACTTTAGCTTCGGGCTCAAACGCTTTGATCTCTTCATGCCTTCTGTAATGATGCAGATCACCAGCAAGAAAAACTTTAATGTCTACATTTTTCTTTGCTAAAATTTCATTTTGAAGATAAAGCAGGTCGCTTTCTTCATAAAGTTCTCCAAACTTTTTATACTTAGCTGCAAATATCCAATTAGGCTCGGAAATACATAGTATAACCCTGTCACCTTCTTTCATAAATTTGTCTGCAATTTTCCTGAAATACTCGATCTGAGGAGTATCAATGTTAGATTGTAATTGGCCGTCTGAACCCAGTAGCCACCAGTTACCGGGAAGCTTTAAAGCAAAGTAGCTGCGTCTCTGTCTGGTGACCCAGCCGGCAAAAGATCGGTTAAGATCAGAACAGAATATCCTTGTGAAAGAAGCAAGTCCATCATACCAATCATGATTTCCCGGAATTGCAAATACATGTGGCTTACGTTTGGGCTCATCATCTCCAAATGCAGTTTCATATGGAGTAATAAGACGATCCTTATAATTTTGTTTGCTGGGAGTCGGATATACCTCATCACCTCCGAAGATCAAAACATCGCCACGTTTCGTATCAAAAACTTTTTCTTTATATTTTAATTGAAGTTCAGGGCTTGATGCATAATAGGCAACTGCATACGTTGGATTCCAGCCGTCACCGGTATCCGAGATATAATCCAGCCAAATTTCTTCTCTGAGATTATCTGATTCACTTATGATGCTTTCACCAAAAACTTTATGAAAATGTGTATAGTTGAAAAATTCTTTCCGGGTGGATGCAAGTGCCTGAATAATCCTTTTATCAGAATGTTCACCTATGATTTTTGAGAAAATAACTCTGAAACCTGTCCTTAAAAGCTGTCCGATGTCAAACCAGTTGACCATCGGTAAACGTTTAATGGTTTTTAAATTTTTGTTTTCGTTCAAGAATTATTTATGATTTATGGCAGAATCAGATCAGGATTTTTCCTTAAAGGTTTTTATAGAAAGCAAATGCCAGGTAACTCCGATTGCAATGGCTAACAATAAAATTCTGATATACAAAACAGAAGTAGCAAACATAACCGAGTATCCTATTCCCGACCATAGCATTGACAAAGAAATTGTCTTGGATAAAATGGTCATGCCATTTCCACGACGGTAATTAGATAAATATTTCCCAAAAAACTTATTATGATGAAGCCAGTTATA
>JBDSYA010000073.1:0-8078 GCA_039925865.1 Ignavibacteria bacterium | reverse complement strand
TATAATGATGCGATACGAGATCTTACCACCTATATTGAAAATGTAAATGACAAAGCCGCGGCATATTCAGCAAGGGGTCTCGCATATTATCAAATTAAACAATATGGCGATGCCGTTGCAGATCTGGAAATGGCAATAAGGTTGAATCCGTCATTAGAAAAAGATTTCTCAGCTGTCTTAACTGAAGCAAAGAACAATGCCGGCACAAAATAATTTTAGAAATAAAATTTTCCTTTTTGTAAGCCGGAAAAAATATTGAACAGCTTACGCCCAAAGCTAATCAATAAAAACTAATTTATTATGAGGTTATCTGTAACGATTATATTTTTATGTTGTGCGGTATTTACAAGTTGCAACAAAGAAGAAAAAACGTCGGAGATCGGATTAGTTAAAAGTGATCCAAAGGAAAAAACGAATAATGTATCAGAAATTAATTCAGCCGAAAATAACAGAAGTTTAAACAACAGTACTCTGCAGATAATAACTGCAAAGGAAGTAAAAGCTCATGTCGGAGATTCTCTTACAATCAAAGGTTTTGTAGCCGATATTTATTTGAGTGACAAAGTAATCTATCTTAACTTTGAAAAAAAATTTCCTAAGAATAGTTTTTCTTGTGCTATCTTCTCAAATAAATTTGAAGAGTTTGGTGATGTTTCAATATTTAAAAATAAAGATGTCGAAGTTTTTGGAAGAATAACTTCGTTTAAAAATAAACCTCAGATCATTCTAAATTCTAAGGATCAAATAAAAATTATTTCACAAAATTCACCAGATGATTAAAAAATCCGGTTATGCAGCGATTTTTGGAAAGCCAAACGCCGGTAAATCCACACTTATCAATGTATTGCTTCATTTTCAGTTGTCCGTTGTTAATCATAAAGTACAAACTACAAGAAATAAGATACTCGGAATTTTAACAGAAGAAAATTATCAAATAGTCTTTATAGACACGCCGGGGATTCTTGAGCCGGAATATGAACTTCAGAAATTTATGTTGTCCGAAATTAAATCTTCACTTGATGAAGCTGATGTTGTAGTGCATATAGTTGACGCACTCACCATAAATTACGAAGATCTCAAAAATATTGAAGAAAATTTTAAAGATCTTTTGCAGAATAAAAAGAGGATCATGGTTTTAAATAAGATTGATCTGATGAATAAAGATAATCTGCTCCCGATAATTGAAAAGCTGGGAAAGGATTTTAGTTTCGATGAAATAATCCCAGTGTCCGCACTTAAAAATGAAAATGTGGAAGAACTCAAAAGTCTGATTGTCAAATATCTGCCGGAAAAGGAATTCTATTATGATGAAGATACTCTGACTGATAAATCTGAAAAGTTTTTTGTCGGTGAGATCATCAGGGAGAAGATCCTTAGCTTATATCATCAGGAAATTCCGTACAGTGTGATCGTTAATATAGCAGAGTTCAAAGAAAGAGATAATGGAATGATATATATAAATTCTGAGATTATTCTTGAACGTGAATCTCAGAAAATAATTGTTATCGGTAAAAAAGGAGAGGGTTTAAAACGGCTTGGAGAGAAAGCCAGAAAAGACATTGAAAATTTTCTGAATAAAAAAGTATATCTTCAGTTGTTTGTTAAAGTGAGAAAAGACTGGCGTAATAATAAGAAATTCATAAATGATAACTATCGTTAAAAGTATCCCGTCTTAAAAGTTCTTTCAGCAGATCGAAGAACTGCCTTATAGCCTATATCATTATTGAACACTTTTGGTTTCACAAAATCATTTACCGAAAAATACGTTAAATACTTTTTGACATTCCACTTAAATTCGACACTATTAATTTTTTGAAATTCTGTCCTTGAAAGATAACTCAGGTTTGAACTTTTTTCGTTTGTTACAACATAAAAATTCATGTTCGGATAAAAGCTGTGAAAATGAATTACATATATCCCCGTTCCTGATCCGTTAGAATAAGAAAATTCAGTGTTTCCGCTTGCTCCGTTTAATTTATCTGATGGAGTTTGAAGTTTCGGAGGTTCTTCAGTTTCAAGATTAATTACTGCGCCGGGCTTTGAATAAATATAATTTTCAAATCCGCTTCCGTCATCATAATCCACAAAGCCTGAAACTTTCACCCGGTATGAAATTGGAAGCTTCAATGGAATTATGCTTTTTGTTTTAAAAATATCACCTTCTTCACGGGTCAGCATTAGGATAGAGTTTCTGTTATAAGAAAAAAAATCCGCATATACGGAATAACCTTTGGATCTGTAATTATCATATGGAAGATAAATAGTAACATCAGAAGAAAGCGTATTACTGTTAGTACCAGAAAATGCGAGTTCAAACGGGACAGTATTTTTGTAAATGCTGATCGACTTATCGATAAAGGATTGATAAAGCGCATTACTCTTTTGAAGATAAATTACATTTCCATTCAGTGTATTTTGGGTTTCCGGCCACTCAATTAATAATGTTTTACTTTTCTCACCTGATAAGACTTCAACTTCTTCACTGTAAAACACATCAGAACTTATAAACTTTATAATTGCTGAACTTCCAGCGGGCACTTCAGCAAATTTTACATTTATTATTGCAGTATTTGAATTTCGCGCACTTGGTTTACCAAATAATATTAATTCCGGATCTTCTATAGTAATATTTTTATAGATGACTGCAGTTGATGATGAACGTTCAGCAATTACGACGTCATAAGGAATTGTCACATTCAAAAATCTAAACTTACCGTATTTATCGGATTGAACTTCTTGGCCCGTAATTATAATTTTTGCAGACTGAACAGGAAAATTTCTCTCATCCACAATTCTCCCGCTTACTACAACGGCTTTATGATAAGATCTGCATGAACTCTGAGAGGGGTAGGCAATAAAAATTATATTAATAATTATTAATTTTAAAAAAATAACTCTTATCATTAAAAATTTAGTTTTCATAAACTAAAAAATTTTTCAGTCAGAAACAAATAAGTAAATTTATTAGAAAGTCAGATTGTATTATAATTTTCACTAAAACCAGATTAATTCGTTGCTGCATTCCAATTTTCTTAATTCCTTTATTTTTAAGACTAATAAAACTAAATTAGTCTAAATTAATAATTTATCAAAACAATTTAACAATAAGATGGAAACGGAAGTCGATATTCTCGAAAAAGTTACGTCAAGCGATTATAAATACGGATTTATTACCGATGTTGAAATGGATTTGGCTCCAAAAGGGCTCAATGAAGAAATTATAAGAATGATCTCGCATAAAAAACACGAACCTGAGTCAATGCTGGAGTGGAGATTGAAAGCTTATAAACTATGGCTTGATATGAAAGAACCAACATGGCCTAATGTACATTATCCTCAAATCGATTATAACGATATTATTTATTACGCTGCTCCAAAGAAAAAAAATACTCTCAACAGTCTGGACGATCTTGATCCGGAGATTAAAAGGACTTATGAAAGACTGGGAATTCCACTTGTAGAGCAAATGATGCTTGCCGGAGTTGCCGTCGATGCTGTGATGGACAGTGTTTCAGTAGCGACAACTTATAAGGAAAAATTGGGTGAACTTGGAATAATTTTTTGCTCAATGAGTGAAGCGATTGAAAATCATACGATGCTCGTTCATCAGTATCTTGGATCTGTTGTTCCTCAAAGTGATAATTTTTTTGCCGCCCTTAATTCCGCAGTTTTTACAGACGGATCTTTTGTGTATATACCAAAAGGTGTCAGATGTCCTATGGAGCTATCGACATATTTCAGAATAAATGCAGAAAATACAGGTCAGTTTGAAAGAACTTTGATTATTGCGGATGAAGGAAGTTATGTGAGTTACCTTGAAGGTTGTACAGCTCCCATGAGAGATGAGAATCAGTTACATGCAGCTGTAGTTGAATTAATAGCTTTAAAAGGTGCAGAGATAAAATATTCGACTGTTCAAAACTGGTATCCCGGCGATAAAAATGGTAAAGGCGGTATTTATAATTTTGTGACTAAGAGAGGAATCTGCGCCGGAGATAATTCGAAAATTTCATGGACACAAGTGGAGACGGGGTCGGCTATTACGTGGAAATATCCAAGTGTGATTTTAAAAGGTGATAACTCGATCGGCGAATTTTATTCAGTCGCTTTGACCAACAACATGCAGCAGGCGGACACCGGAACAAAAATGATGCACATCGGAAAGAATACAAAAAGCAGAATTGTTTCAAAAGGAATCTCCGCAGGTAAGAGCAATAATAGTTATCGCGGACTGGTACAGGTAAGCAAAAGAGCGGATAATGCTCGTAACTTTTCTCAATGTGATTCACTGCTGATGGGTGACAAATGCGGTGCTCATACCTTTCCTTACTTCGAAATAAAAAACAAATCCGCACACGTCGAGCATGAAGCAACTACTTCAAAGATCGGTGAAGATATTATGTATTATTGTAATCAGAGAGGCATATCTCAGGAAGATGCAGTGGCATTGATCGTAAACGGTTACGCCAAAGAAGTTTTGAATCAGTTGCCAATGGAGTTTGCTGTCGAAGCTCAGAAGCTGCTTGCAATAAGTCTTGAAGGAAGTGTCGGGTAAGGAGGGAAAATAACCTCAAAGGCTCAAAGACACTAAGATTTATTTCAATGGATTTTAAATTTTTTATGGTAATGAATTAGATTTTTTATTTGAAAATACAAAAACCTTTGAGGCCTGAATCTCAGAGGTGGAATATCCATAAGCATCGGGCTAGGAAGGATATAAAACTCAACGACCTAAGATTTATTCAATAAATTTTATGTGCTATAATGTATGAGAAATATTTCCCGACTGAATTTGAAGAAAGTTTATTAAAAGAAATTGTTGATAGTGCTTTTCAGGTTCATAAAAACTTAGGACCTGGTCTTTTCGAAAGAATTTATGAAGTATGTTTTTGTTACGAACTTGGGAAAAGAAATATTAATTTTTTAACACAAGTAAAGATTCCAATTAGTTACGACAATTTGCTCTTTGATGAAGGATATCGGATTGATGTTTTGGTTGAAGATAAAATTGTTTGTGAACTAAAAGCAGTTATTGATATAATGCTGTATTTGATGCGCAAATTTTGAGCCATATGAAACTTGCAAAAAAGCATTTAGGGATGTTAATAAATTTTAATGTTCCATTAATTAAGTCAGGAATTAAGAGGTTTATTATTTGAACCTACACAAAAACTTAGAGTCTTCGAGTCTTAGAGGTAGATTATTTTAAAGGTAGATTATTTTGAAATGGAATATCTGGGAACATCTTTTTCTGAAAGGAGAATATCCTTCAAGAGATAAACTTCTTTATGGTCTTACATTAGAACAGGTAAATTCAATTCCGTCAGGAGTATCGCATTCGATTTATGAAGAACTATGGCATCTGACAACATGGCAGGATACTGTAATAAGTAATGTCCGGGACAATGTTGATTCCGGGAAGGAAGGCAACAAGTTTCCCGAAAGAACTCCAACTGATTTGAAAGAATGGGAAGATCTGGTAAATAAACTTCATTCCGGAGTTAAAAAGATCATTGAGTATACTTCTGTTGCAGGAAATCTGGAGAAGGAAATTGAGCCCGGATTAACTATCCATGATGATTTAAGTTGTCTTGCCGTTCATAATGCAGTGCATTTTGGTAAAATACTTGCTATAAGACAGGCACTTGGAGCATGGCCTCCGGAAGAAAAAAATTGATTTTCAAAAATTTGAAAAAAAGAATCAAAAATTTTTATTAATAAATAAGAAGTATTAATGTTAACGATAAAAAATTTAAAAGCAAAAGTAGAAACAGACGAAGGCGGAAAAGAAATTTTAAAGGGAGTGAACCTTCAGGTGAACCCGGGAGAAGTTCATGCAATAATGGGACCTAACGGTTCAGGAAAAAGCACACTGGCATCAGTGATCACAGGGCGTCAAGGTTATGATGTTGAAGGCGGTGAAGTTTTGTTTGAGAATCAGAATTTGCTTGATCTTGCGCCCGAGGAAAGAGCGCGGCTTGGAATATTTCTTGCATTTCAATACCCTGTTGAAATTCCCGGTGTGTCAAACACAAATTTTTTGAAAACTGCTGTCAATGAAATACGAAAATCAAAAGGTGAAGAGCCAATGAGTTCAGTTGATTTTTTGAAAATGCTGAAGGAAAAAGCCAAGCTTGTAGAAATTGAACCAAAAATGATGAGCCGTTATGTAAACGTTGGTTTTTCAGGCGGTGAAAAAAAGAGAAATGAGATCTTTCAGCTTGCAATGCTTAATCCAAAGCTTTCAATACTGGATGAAACAGATTCAGGACTTGACATCGATGCTTTGAGAATTGTAGCTGAAGGCGTTAATAAACTGAAAACCAAAGAGAACGCTTTCATTGTAATAACACACTATCAAAGACTGCTTAATTATATCGTTCCGGATTTTGTACATGTGATGTTTGACGGAAAAATAGTAAAGTCCGGAGGTAAAGAATTGGCATTGAAACTAGAAGAACAGGGTTATGACTGGATCGAAGAAGCACACGCGGAAGCAGTTGTTTAATTTATTTTAAAAATTAATTTGTAAATGGAAAAAATAGAAACTGAAAATATTGATCTGAAGGTGAAGCTTATGACTGATTTTCATGCGTTTGAAAATAGTCTTAACGGTGAGGCAGGTAGTTCATTTCATAAAATCAGACAGGATGCGATAGCCAGCTTCAATGCTATGGGTTTCCCGTTAAAGAAACATGAAGAATGGAAGTATACAAATCTTAATCCGGTACTTAAGCATGATTACAAACAGGGGTATGAATTAACAGGTACGCGTCTGACGAAAGATGATATAGAAAATCTTATGATCAAATCTTCCGGCATTAATCTTCTGATCTTTGTAAATGGTCAGTTTGAAAAAAATATTTCAAATATTGTGTCAAATGATGAGGACATTTTTATAGGAAGTTTTTCAGAAGGGATGAATAAGTTTAGTAAAATAATTGAAAATCATTTTGCAAAATACGCCGATTATAAAACACACGCTCTTGTTGCTTTGAATACTGCATTTGCCAAAGAAGGTGCGTTTGTATATGTCAGGAAGAATAGTGAAGTAAAAGAGCCCGTTCATATTCTAAACATTTCTGATGCAAGAAATGAAAATTATTTTTCTCAGCCTAGGAATTTAATTATAGCTGAAGAAGGCGCAAGTGTAAATGTTATTGAGGATTATCATACAATCGGAGATAAGCATTCCTTTACAAATGCCGTTACTGAAATTTTTTGTGATAAGAATTCGAAGGTCGAACATTATAAAATTCAAAACGATGGAGATAATTCTTATCATATCGGAACTTCGCAGGTTATGCAGGAAAAAGACAGCAGGTTTTCCAACACAACAATTTCATGGGGAGGCGCAATTACACGGAATGATCTGAATTCTGTTTTCAATGATTCAAATACTGAATGTCATTTTTACGGGCTGTATATGTTAACCCAAAACCAGCATGTTGATAATCACACGCTTGCCGATCATAAGATGCCGCATTGTTACAGCAATGAACTTTATAAAGGAATTCTAGATGACAGATCGACAGGAGTTTTTAACGGAAAAATAATGGTTCGTGAAGACGCGCAGAAAACAAATGCTTATCAGTCGAACAATAATATTTTACTTTCCAATGATGCGACAATTTATTCAAAGCCCCAGCTTGAAATATTTGCCGATGATGTGAAATGCAGTCACGGTGCGACTACAGGGCAGTTAAATGAAGAAGAAATGTTTTATCTGCAATCAAGAGGAATTAGTAAAGATCATGCAAGAACACTTTTACTTTATGCTTATGCAAGTGATGTGATTGATTCGGTGAAGGTGGGTGAACTGAAAGATCTGTTAGTTAAAAAATTAGAAAAGAAGCTGAAGAAACAGTAAATAACTTTGGAAACTTTAGAATTACATAAAGATATTGATTTCGACGTTTACAAACTCCGTGAATAATTTCCAATTTTAACCGGACCATAAACGGTAAACCCCAGGATTATTTTGACAATGTAGCAACAATTATTTTTGAGTTTTTAAGTTGATTAAATATACCAAATATTAATTATGAAATTTAATGTTGTTTTAGAGAAGGCAGAAG
>JBDSYA010000072.1:0-2854 GCA_039925865.1 Ignavibacteria bacterium | reverse complement strand
GAAGGTTCATTTTTTGCTGTAAGGTTTATTTGAAATTCTTTTCCTTTTGTTTTTAAAAAATGCTTTACTTCGACCTTATCATTGATTAAAACTTTGCTTGACATTTTGGCAGTTTCATAAGGTTCATTATAAATCATGTTTGCAATAAACGAGATCATAAATTTTGGCACGAATTCTTTTATAAATACTACTCCGCGTTCGTCTTTTTTTTTAACAGCTGCTTAAATAAGACTTCCGAAGTCTAAGCTGAACTGACTTAAAGTATTATTCAGACTTCGGAAGTCTGGAAATCTCTCCTTAAACAAGACTTCCGAAGTCTAAGCTGCACTGACTTAAAATCCCGGGGTCAACTTTATAAGTAATGTTTATTAGATTCAGCCACTCAGCTGTGAGGAAAATTGTTTGTTTCATATTATAACCCGGAAATTCACAGTCTTAGTGTGCTTTGAAATTAATTAAGAAAACAAATATTCCGGCGACCACTCCTAAAATTCCAATGACTACAATAAAATCTTTAGTCGAAATATCAGTCTTCGATCTTTTCTCAAATTCTTCACATTCAATTGTTTTGCTTTTAAAGTATTCCGATTCAACGCCCGTCATTTCGGATACTCTCATTTTTTTTAATTTCAGAAATTGAGAATCAAAGCAAGGGTTCTCAATGTGAACTTTGTCCAGGCTCTTTGAAGACGAACATGAACTAAGTATCAATGAAAGAAGAAGTAAAGGTAATACTTTCAAAATAAACTGACTTATAATTTCATAAAAACTCTTAAAAACTATCTAAGGATAAATTTAAATAAACTTTGTTCCCATCTTTGCCTTTATTATTCAGTCTCCAGGCAAAATCTATCCTGAATAGATCCAATATCCTGCTAATTCCTAAACCTGCTTCAAGATATATTCCATGAGATATGGTAAAGTTTTTAAACGAAGCCAGCTTAAAATTTTCATCTGAAATTTCATTTCTGCCGGCATTAAAGAAACCGATTAGATTCCAATTGTTAATATAGGGAATTCCGCCCCACAAAAGTTTTCCGAAATTGTTTTCAAAGTTAAGATAAAATATTTTATCTCCTAGAAATTCCTGATACTTCAATGCTTTAAAGCTCACACCAAACTCTACAGTACCTGTGTTTGCACTGAAATATGAGAGCGATTGGAAAGGCACCCGGCCGTTTATCAACTCACCACCAAGCCTGTATCTTATGTTTACAAAACTATTAAAATAATTTCTTCCGTTAAGCTCGGCGGTGAATCTCCTGTATTCATAAGTGCTTTTAAAAATATCTCTTCCTGAATACTTAAATCCGATATCAAGCAGAGGGAAATGTGTGTTCCTGAATCTTGAAACATCACCATCTCCCCAGTCGATTGCGTTATAACTGTTCGGATCAATTCGCAGACTTACACCCATAACTCTCTGAAAGGCATCATTGATAGGAGGGTTTGCAATAAAAGGAATTTCTTTTTTTCTGAAACTGAAATCAGAGTTTTTAAAAGCTGTCGTTTGTTTTTCCTCATTAAAATTTATTCCAACTCTTAGCTGAGGCACCAGCCTGTAATTCAAACCAAGATTAAATCCCGACGCATAGTAATAATCAAGATTGTCTTTTTTATCGAACAATGCTTTCATAGTATTCACAAATTCGGATATTCCAAGCAGATCAGGATATGAAAGCGGTTGAATTTTCCGGAATATGCCTGCGCTTACTACAAGCCGTCGGTCATTCAGAAATCTTTGAGTATAACTCAGATCATATTTAAATTTTTTATCCGAAAAGCCATATGACATATTTGTGTTAACAGTAATACGATTGAGTTTACTTCTATAATCGAGATCAAAATTTAATGCGCTGCCCTCAACCCGGTTGTAGCGGTAATAATTTATGGGACTTGAAGAAAACCTTTTGCCGTAATTCAATGATGTCAGGCCAACACTAAATTCTTTTTCTTTTTTCTCCGTCTCACTCTCAATAATTGTATAAGCCTTTTTTTCCTCACGTGAATTTTTTATCAGCTGTTTGTTTTTCCAATAAGAAGAATCTTTTATTGCATCAGGCAAAACCTTTACTACGAACTCATCGAAAATTCCTTTTGGTGCTTTCTTATTGAGGTCATAATGAGACACAATACTAAATACTTCAGCTTCAAATTTAACCAACCCGGCATATGATCCATTTGCAAATATCTGCACATCAGTCGGCATCCAAAAAATATCCTGATTATTTTTAGTATCGGAAAAAGATGAAAACTTTTGTTTGAAATCTACTTTATTCACACCAAGAGGCTTTGCTGCATCATTAGTTGCCAGGTCAACTCTCATAAGCGAAAATATACTGTCGGCGATATAGATCGTTCCTTTAAGCAACGGCCGGCTTTCCGTATTGTTGATAACATCGATCTTAAATATCAGTGTTGAATCAATTGATGTTGTTCCTTTTAATTTGTATTCGTAATTATCAAAAGCATTATCAGCGAGCGGAGTCGGAATTTTGAATTCACCGAAATCCACTTTCTCATCATAAAAATTAACAATTAATGGAAGTGCAAATCCCCTTACTATGTTAGCAGTTTCCCGCTTTGCTGTAACAATTTGTTTTTCAAGATCGGGTTTTTTAAAATAACCCTTTGTCTCCGATTCAAGAATTCCGAATATCGGCATTTTATTGTTGCCTGCTGAATCTTTTTCAATATCTTTCTTTGGAATGTCGCTCCTGTTAGATCTTATTATGAATTTTGAATATGCATCGTATTCATATTCATTGAGTTTTTCTTTGAATTTTTTCTTATACCTGATTGCCTTTCTGATTATTTCATATGCAGGGTCTTCGCCGTAAACATCTATCTGCTC
>JBDSYA010000071.1:0-3528 GCA_039925865.1 Ignavibacteria bacterium | reverse complement strand
TGTGATCAATAAATCAGAAGGACATTTCGGAAATATTGATATGGAAAAAATTGATCAGCTGCTTCCCGGAAAAGACTTAATTATGGATCTGATCTGTGAAAGTATCATTGAAGGTAAAGATGTTGTACTTAGTGATGAAATGATTAAACAGGTTGAATATGATCTCGGAGACAGGGATATACCAGTTTAATTTTTTTATCATTTTTTTATCGTTTTTATTCTATCATTTATTTAGCTGATTAAATCTTCCTTTATTTTTCGTAAATTATGTTTCATCTCAAACAAAAACTTATAGAATGAGTTCTGGCTTCAGATCAGTTTCGATTATAATACCTACTTATAACAGGGCAAATATTTTAAGAACGACGCTTGAAAGCTGCGTTAATCAGTCTTATCCAAAGGATAAGTTTGAAATATTAGTTGTCGATAATAATTCCAGTGACAATACAAAGGAAGTTGTTGAGGAATGGAGTTCCGGTTCAGATATTAGAATAAAATATATTTTTGAAGAGAGACAAGGTGCTCATTTTGCAAGAAATACTGCAGCCAGGCAATCCGAAAGTGAGATACTATATTATACAGATGATGATATGGTTGCCGATAAGGATATGTTGATAAATATCGTAAAAGTTTTTGATATGGATTATAATATCGCTGTTGCCGGCGGAAAGGTTTTACCTAAATGGGAATTTGATCCTCCGGAATGGCTATTGAAATATTTTAAAAATGCTGCCCTCAGTTTGATCGATAAGTCAGAAAAACTTATTATTGCATCCTATGATATCGGAATTTACAGCTGCCATCAGGCAATATTGAAAGATGTACTTCTCAAATGCGGAGGTTTCAATCCTGACATTGAAAAAGATAAGCTTGTTGGTAATGGAGAAACAGGTTTGAATTTAAAAATTCTTGAAGCGGGTTATAATTTTGCATATGTTAATGATGCAGTTTCTTATCATTTAATTCCCAGATCACGAATGACACAGAAGTATCTTAACAGCAGATTCAGCAATCAGGGTAATTGCGATAGCTTTACAACATTCAGAAGAAATGAAAATTCAAAAAAAGTCTTACTAAAGCAAATAGTGTTGTCCCACATTCCAAATTTATTTAAATATTTTACCGGATCACTGACAAAAAAATGGGCTAGTAAAGATATATGGCGTCTGGACAGGGTTTATGCTTATTACTTTCTTCAAAGAATAAAAGCTGATTATAAATTTGCTACTGATGAAAACTGGAGAAAGTATGCTGTTAAATATGATTATTTAAATGAATGAATGAATTTTATTTCGAAACCTGAAATTTTTACAATTTAAAATTGATTGATTAGTTTATCATAATGATATCAACAGAAGAAATCACACTCAGACAAAATTTAACCATCAGCGGAATAAAGCCAATCGATCTCTCAATAGACCTGGAAGATGAGATCCGGAAGCTTAAAAAAGAAATGAATGCTGTCATTCTTGCACACTATTATCAGGAGTCGGAGATACAGGATCTTGCTGATTTCATAGGTGACAGTCTGCAGCTCTCTCAGCAGGCAGCAAAGACAAAAGCAGACGTTATTGTTTTTGCAGGCGTTCATTTTATGGCTGAGACTGCGAAGATATTAAACCCTGATAAACTTGTATTATTGCCGGATCTGAATGCAGGTTGTTCTTTGGCGGAAGGCTGTCCGGGTCCGTTGCTTGAAAAATTTAAACAAAAATATCCTGATCATATTCTTATAAGTTATATAAATTGTTCAGCTGAAGTAAAGGCTTTGTCGGATATTATTTGTACCAGTTCAAACGCTGTGAAAATAGTTAATCAAATCCCGTTAGATCAGAAAATAATGTTTGCGCCGGATAAAAATCTCGGAAGATATGTAATTAAACAGTCCGGTAGGGATATGGTTCTCTGGCAGGGCTCATGTATTGTTCATGAAACCTTCAGCGACAGAAAGATAACAAAGCTTAAATTCAAAAATCCAAATGCTTTGATCATTGCGCATCCTGAATGTGAGGAAGCCGTGCTGAATAGTGCAGATTTTATAGGTTCAACAAGTGCACTTCTAAACTTTGTTACAGAATCTGTGGAACAAGAATTTATAGTTGCTACCGAACCGGGCATAATTCATCAGATGCAATTAAGAAATCCCGGTAAACTATTTATTCCCGCACCGCCTGAAGCAAATTGCAATTGCAACGAGTGTCCTTATATGAAATTGAACACACTTGAAAAATTATATTTATGTATGAGAGACAGGAAACCTGAAATTACGATGGAAGAGGAAATTATGAAGAAGGCACTTAAGCCTTTGCAAAGAATGCTTGCGATGAGTTAAAAAATCTCTATTCTATTAAATAAGCCGGATTCTGTTTTCAAATAAATTGAAGACGATCATTTATCTTAGCATAACATTACTGTCAGGCTTTTTGCGACCTACCCCGGGAATATAAAAGCGGACAGCACTAAAATTCCCTATACATGGTCTTGCTCCGGATGAGGTTTATCAATCTCAGAAATTACTTTCTGAATGGTAGGCTCTTACCCTGCCTTTTCACCCTTACCACGCCCTTACAGGTACATCCGTCGAAACGGGTCTACCCGGTTTGAGCGGGCGGTTTACTTTCTGTGACACTTTCTATTCTATAAACTTGCGTTCATAAAACCCGGGAATTTCTCCCGGCATCCCTGTCCGACAGGAGTCCGGACTTTCCTCACATTCCGTTGAAGGAACAGCGCGATCGTCTTAATAGAATAGAGAAATAAAAACTTATTTAATATTCAAACTCCGAAAAATTCGACAACACTAATTGTTTATTTTGTTCTCAATTAAATTATTCTCATCAATTGCTTCATTAGCAAGCTTATCCGCCAATTTATTTTCTTCCCGGGGAATATGGCATATCGAAAATTTCTTATTCAAAGATCTTATTTCTTTCCAGAACTCTAAAGATAAAGCTATCAGATCTTTATGCTTTATTTTATAAGAGCCTGTGATCTGCTTAACAACAAGTTCACTGTCGAGATAAAAATTAATATCATCAAACCGGTAATCAATCCTTTTTAATAGTTTTACAGCTTCAATCAACGCGGTATACTCAGCAAAGTTATTTGTACACTTCCCGATAAATTTTTTATAAGTTTCAATTACTCTATCTTCGGTGCTTAATACAGCCACTCCAAGGCCGGCTAATCCCGGATTTCCTCTGGAAGCACCATCTGTAAAAACCTTGATTGTATTTGTCAAATATCAGGAATGAATTAATTCTTCGGATATCAAAATTCTTCCGCAGGACTGACAGGTATAAATTTTATCAGCTGACCTGATCTCAATCACTCTCTGAGGCGGTATCGAATTATAACAACCGGAACAATTTCCTTTTCTTACAATAGCAGTTGCTTCACCATTATACATTCCGTTTATTTTTTCATACAGGTAAAGGCTGTTCTCACTCAATTTGACAGTGAGATGACTTCTTTTTTCCTTCAATACTGATTCTTCCTGCATGTACTGTTCATCAAGCTCATTAAGTT
>JBDSYA010000070.1:0-8652 GCA_039925865.1 Ignavibacteria bacterium | reverse complement strand
AATTCTAAGAGCCGTATTGTAAGTATTTGATATTGTATTTGCTACTATTCGGACTTTTTTCGCTGCGAATACATTTATCGTTGCGCCTTCTATTCCCGAACTAATTTCCCCTGCACCCTCAATTTGAAAACATTCAATTTCAACAATTGACCCTGCATTTGAAATCTTAATACATTCTTGTTTGGTGGTCCCTGAATAGGAATTTCTAACAATACCCGCACCACTTATATAACAGGTACAGGCAACATTATTATCCGTAATGGTTGGACCACTTCCCGAATAATTAATAATCGTACCGGGATCGATATAAACATCAACTCCGTTTTTTAATTCTATTTGTTCATTCAGATTTTTGTATATACTTATTACATCACCTGAATTAGCTGCTGCTCTAGCTGCAGCATAAGTTAAATAAAATACAGGTACTCCTGTGGCTATATCACGAACTGAAACTTCGGTTGCCATAAGTGGAATGTTTAAATTCTTTGAAAAATATTGTAATGGAATGGGAAATTATATTTTGTCCTTGTTATGAACATTCAAATTAAAAAAACAAATATCAAGTCAGTATGGATTTAATCGCATTGACTCATAATATTCTTACCCACAGGATAGATGAAAAGAGTTCGTTGATTCATAATTAATGTAACCCCACGGTTGATTGAAAAATAAGTCGTTTGCGTCATAATTAAAGTAACCGTGTTTACATTAGTAAAAATGGAATAATAATTATGAGTAAGCAAATCAAAAAAGAAATATCTTTAGGTAATTTATGGGAGATATAAAAAGGGCAGAAAAAGACGGGAAGCAAAAAATACTTAACCCGGTGGAGTCAGGACTTGGTCCTGACGACTAGCTACAAGAATCCAGTTACAGGATGGAAATCAACATGATAAACAAAATATTCAAATTAATGCTAATTTACTAACTACTGATAATATTATAGCGGATTACCCCTTAACTTTGCTAGTTGTTTCAGTTTTTCATGGACAATTGGAATGATATTAGAATCTTTTTTTTGACAAAACATAAATATTTCCTGGTCCTGATGATTATAGAGACAAGTATAGTTACGCCAGGCAAGAATCTCCCGATTATAGACATTTTTGCAATACCGATATTCTGTTTCTATGTATTCTGAAAACGAGGGTGCTTAAAAACTTTTTCAGAGATAAGTTGTCCAAAATATCCCTGGTTAGTAATAGTATCCAATTCAATAAACTGTTCAAGGTATTGAAATGTTTTCTTTTGCAATAAACCCCCAGTCTGCCGATGGCGAGTTTGTAGTAGTGGAACATTGATTTTATAAAATAGGAAGAATCAAAACCTGCAACATAATTATAATCATTTAGAAATTTTTTATGACGGTATCTAATAAAATAACTTGTATCTCTGGTTTCGGTATAGTTCTCAAAGGGATCTGTTTCTCTTGTTTGATATACTGAATTATTAGTATCGTTATCTTTATAAGTATAATTCCACTTCCATTCGTTGTATTGTGATAAACCATGATAGGTTTCCTTTTTTGATCTGGTAAGAAAAGATCCCGAATAACCACTTGGAATAGTTGTGTAACCCCTAAATCATAGGTAATTACTCGGGATTTGTGAAATCAATTCTTACTGACCTAAAGTTGAAGGACGCCACAAATTTAATCTGTAAATTAAATTAGCACATCTTATATAAATTCTGACAACATCATAGAGAATGGAGTGTATTAAAAATCAGAATTACTGGTTTGTGTCAAGAAGCATCCAGCTCCCTACTTTTTAAGAAAGAAATTTGTTTTTTTAGTGAAAAGTGTTGAAAGGTAAAGTAGCGGGATTTAAGCACTGGTTAAAATCTATAAACCTATCTCGCAATCACATTAAAACTTTCTGAGCATGTGAACAATTAATAAGTTTTTGATTTGGTGAATGACTCTAAATAGATTTATTTGTAGAGGTGATAATCGAAAAGTTTTCAAAATCTAAACCCCTAAAGCTCCGTACAATTGAAATGAACGTGTAAAAATCTCTATCATTCACGCCGTCTATTTTAGCATTAGAGCTTTGAAAGCGTTTGCGAACAAAAAGCAATCAAGCAATTTCCCAAATCACAAATCCTCCTCTCTTATCAGCGTATAAGTAAACTTATTCCCAAAAGAAGCCGAACCATTATTTACTTTTATCATAAATTCTGCAAAATGCCGGTCATCTGCAAAAACCTGACAGCCGGCGGAATAAATTGTGTTTTTTGTTTCCCATGTCCCGTTGCGGGGACCTTTGTGAATATTGATTGTGAACGCCCCAGTCTCTATGCTTTCCGGATCAAGTTTCAGTTTTCCGTCTTTGTTGCTGTCACGATAAACCGTTACATTACCAAGTCTTTGACACAATGCGTAATACTTTCCTCTGTGTTTATCGATTTTATATACTTCCTTATATTGACCTTCTTTGAGTATAGCAGTTCCATGCTTATTGATCGGATGTTTTAAATAATAATCGCTCGGATCAGTTGTAATCGGGTAGTGAGAGACATACCATTTATCCATAAAACAATGAAAGACAGTTAACAGATCATCAAACTTATCCGGTTTGTTGCCCTTTGCCCGAATACCGACAATATTTAAATTCCATTCTTTAGCCGGTGTGTTGTAAACTCTGTATTTAAGTTTATGGAGTGTATTGATGAGAACTTCTACTGATGGAAAATTCATGATTGTTAAATTAAAAGGTTAAAAAAATAGTTATGTAGTTGGAAACACTACTCGCACCCGCATTTCGATCCAGGTAAATGGATTAAACTTTATTCAAGTTGTTGTTGACCCTTGGATCGGGGTATTATCTCCTCTAAATTCTCCTCAATTATTTTCTCTAAATCTCCAAGTATCGTATATATAAAGATCTCAATATTTACCTTGTCACCTGCTTTCATTAGTTCTATAAATTCCGCTTTCTTATCTGCAGGAAGATATTTCTCGATTGTTTTGGCAAAATTCTCGTTTATGCTCATAAATATTAATTAGTTTAAATGATTATTTTCTTCTTTATGTATTTGTTTTTCAATCTTAGGAATTCTCTGCATACAATACTAAAACTTATTCACCTCCAAATTTTCACCTACATGAATGAAGTTTCATCCCGGTAAAGCAAAATAATAGTGTTGGTACTTTAAAGCAACGTATGTTAGCAAAACTTGTATGCAATTTGTTGGCGATTTTTTGGTCTTTATGTTTCCCGTGAACATTTTTCTGGTTAATGAAAAACCTGTGCGCTTCTTATGATTTATCCACGTGGAGGGAAAATATCCTTTCCGTGACTGTCGCGCCTGCTGATTTTCCCATTAATGTTATGTATGAACAGCTCAGACCGCTGATTTTTTGATATTCTTCTTGCAATTCTTACAGCATCATATTTCTCTTTGACAACGGCTGTATATCTGGTATTGCCTTCACCTTTCACAGCCCACCTGCCGTGATAAGGCACTACATGTTGATTTTTTTGAGTTTGCATAGATTTTGATTTGAAGTTTTAAAATTATTTGTTTAATATTTTTATTTTGGAAATTCCACCATTCGTAGCCGATACTATAAGCAACAATAAATATTGGAGATGTAACGAACAAAGTTCAAGAACAACAATTAATATTTACGCCTTTACTTTTGCAGTTTTATCCTTTCCCTTTTGCAGTCCGATCCCGTATCCCGTCAGACCCACTCCAAATACATAGGCAAGGATCGTAAGTATGTCAGCAAGAATCTCATCTTTATTCATCATGAACGCAATGATCGTAAATGCAAAGAACATGAAAATTGAGAAGGTAATTATAAACACGATATGTTTATCTTTATTAGATTCTCTTCTTCTCTGTTCCCTCAGGTCTTCAGCCTGAAATTTTAACGCCTGTTTAGCGAATTCATAATTCATATTAACCGGCCCGTTCAATTGATCAGCCTTGCGCAAGAGCCCTTCAAGCTGTTTGATCCTGTATTCATAAGATTCATTGTGAACTGAATTGTCCTCCATTCCAGTGAGGAGCTTAATATCACTATTTTCATTTGTCGGTTTCATAAGTCCTTATTTTTTATGCGATTATTTTTCGAGAGTCAGACCATCTCTTACTCTTTTCAACTTTCTTGCCCAGTCACGACTCCCGTCTCGCGTTCTTAAGATATTGCAGAGATAGATCTGTATCACCATGGCATTCGACTATTATTTTTCCATAGCCGGGTTTCCCAAGTTCAGGTAAAATGATAGACGATTGTATAATGCTTTCTTTGTCTTTATCATACAATTTCACAAATTCTTCAGGTGAAAGTAATCGAAGACTGATATTTTGGGCAGATGATTTATTGTTCATAGCTATTTTTATTATTAAATAAATTTTTAAAATATTATTAGTATTCGGATAGATGCTGACTGCCGGCAGACAAGCGCAATCTCCTCATATGTACAACTGACCTTTTCTGTCGGATTGTCGGTTTGATGTAGCACATCTCTTTTACCATTTCATGATATTATCATCAGAGCATTTACTTTATAATGAGATTCCCGCCTGTCTGACAACAGCCAGCATTTCCCGAATAGCATTTCAAAGAACAGTTACCTTATTCCTGTGACCTCCGGGGCGGTATGACAATATAAAAATAATTACCGCCCGAATTTGGAGTTTAAGGTATCGTCACTGATATCCTGTCTGATACCAGGCCAACTTCATTGACATCAATAAAATACACAGCATAGTATTCCCGCATTTCCGGACGTGAAGGATTTACCTTCAGCCGGCTGTCAACAAACGGTGCAACGGTAGTCAGCGCAAGAAGACTGAAATCCGGTTCATCGTTTCTTTTGCAAAATATCTTAATACCGTCCAGATCATTTTTTTTATAGCTTAAAGAGACAAGCTGCCCGTTTACTTTTGATATAAGTACCGGTTTGAGTATTGTTACATCAATATTCGGAAGATCAGGCCCGATTATTTGCAGATCGTCTCCGATAGCCGGTGAATAATTCCTGAGTGACTTTATGATCTTTGCCCCTCGTCTCATATCATTTATAGACCTGAGCTTTTTTGTCAGGTTATCTTCTGTTGCTGATTTAGACTGTGCTCTCATTGAAATCATTCCCGAGAATGCCACCCTGTGTGAATTTATTCCTGTTGATATCTCCGTCACTAATCCCGGATCTATTCCTAATGTGGGAGCATGAGCATTCAGTTTATTGACAAAGTTTTCTTCATACTTGTCAAGGTCTCCATCCCTCTTTGGGACGAAATCATTTTTTTTCATTATCGTATCTCCTTATTTATTAATTTGATGAAATTGTTTTTTGAAACTTTATTTTTGTTTTAAAATTCAGGTATTTATAAACTCCGGGGTTCCCCCGCAAACATCAGGGACAATACTGATCTTTGCAGGGGATCTCCGGCTAAGTGCAGGGGTTTTCCCAGGATGTACGGGAGTTTCCCTGTAATACCCCGACGCGTGTCCGGATAACATAGGGGGAACTCTGTGATCCATAGTGATTCCCCTGTATCTACCGGGGGTATCCCTTATTATATTAGTCAAACCTCCGGTAAGTATAGAGTAATCCCTGATAAATTCCGGGAAACTTCTATATAAGCCGGAGAAAACCCTATGATATACAGGGATACCAATGTAATAACCAGATATTCCCCCGGGATTACCGCGGGTGCCGCTTATAATATCTGACAAACTCCTGAGAAGCTCAGATATTTGCCGGAATAGTTCAGTGGATTGAATAAATAGTATAGAGATATGTCGGGTTAGTATAGGAATATGTCTGGCATTGCCGGAAGTAGTACTTAGAAAAATTTTCATTTCTATAATATTTACATTCATATGGTAATTAAAGTAAAACTTATGTCGATGAGTGATAATATTATTCCTGATGTATTTCAAGTAAGTTATTTTAAGTTGGTCGGGTTCAATAAGAATTTTTAACATCTTCCCCCATTGTATCGTAAGTTTTCTATAATTTTCATTCATTTGGATATTATAATTCGGCAAGTATATATTCATATCGGGTATAAGTCTTATATTTTGCGTTCTCTTTCGGATCACTTATTTGCACTGACTAAAAGCCAGTGCAGAAATCCTAAAAGTAATTTACTTCGTTAAAAACATTTTTTTAGTCTGAGCAAAACCATTATCTGTAGAAAGCCTGTAAAAGTAAACTCCGCTTGACAGGTCTTTGCCGTCGAATAGAACATTGAAATTTCCCGCTGGTTGCTTTTTATCAACTAAAGTCAGGATCTCTTTACCTGCAATGTCGAAGACTTTAATTGAGACAAAAGTCAATGAGGGTAAATTGTAATTTATCGTTGTAGAGGGGTTAAAGGGATTGGGAAAGTTTTGAGAAAGGTAAAATGTATTAGGTGTATTTGTTGAAGTATTGTTTACAAAAGTTGACCCGCCGTTCGTTGTATGGAACACATAAGGATCAATATATACAGTTAACTTTTTATTATAACCATAAGCGCCTGCAAGATAACCTTTATAAGGATCAAGAAAAACCGAACATGTTAAAAACCCTGATTCAGGAATTGAAATATACTGTGAAGTCCAGGATACACCGTAGTCAGATGATCTGTATGCAATGCATTCATTGTAATTAAAACCAAATTCAGATTTAATAGTCTTGTTTCCAAAAATTGTAACAGATCCGGTATTGCGGCATACACCAATACCTTGAATTATTATTGAATCAAGAATGAGATTAATGGGATGCCAGTTCATACCGGCATTTGTAGTTTTATAAATCGTTGAATTCGGAAGGGATTGTCTTGTCGTATCAAATCCGCTGGCATAACCTGTTGAATTATTTGAAAATTTTATATCTGTAAATCCATCCAAATCACTAAAAACAGTTTTAAGCCATTCAGATCCTTCATTTACTGAACTAAGAATTACTCCATTATAAATAAAATCTTTCTCATGACCTGCTGCAAAAATTTTACCTTCCACGCATTGAATTGCTGAGAGATTTCCTGAATCCACCGGCAGTTTTAGTTCGTTCCAGTTATTTCCTCCATTAATACTTTTACTCATTTTTGGAGTAAAAGTATTGAAATCCTGATCACTCCCTACAATGAAAGCTTTTTGTGTACCCGAAAATGCGATCTCATATAAATAACTGTATGCATCAAAAATATTTCCGTGAACCAACCATGACCTTCCTGCATTAGTTGTTTTCAGAATAACTCCTTTGTAAAAAGTTTTACCGGTCATTGAGCTGATCCCATAAATGTTGTTTATGGAATTTAAATTTTCCTTGAGCGAGTTGTAATCGTTTATGTCAAGCAATTCATTGTAGGAACCCACTGCATAAGCTACGCTGTCAGAAATAAATTTTATATCCACTATTGCTCTAACAGAAGCGGGAAGTTCTGACAGATGCCAATTGTTCCCGCCATTACTTGTGTAGAATGATTTACCCTTAACATCATCAAGAAAATTCCATCCTCCGATAATTCCCACATTATCGTTTCTGAAATCAATGCTCAGGATCATTCCTTCACGAGGTGGGAGATACTGGCTGATCCATTGTGCTGAGGATGAATTGAATGATAGCATTACTAGTCCTGTTAAAATAATTTCAACGGCCTTTTTTAACATTTTATTTGAGTTCATGATGAGTTGGTTTAAGGTTTAATTAATAATTAATCAAGTTTTTTAAGAAAAGTTATTTTAGTTTATGACTTGTTAAATTGTATTGACAAACTATAAATTGATTTGAACAAAATTAGTATGTTATTAATAGTATGTCAAAGGAATTTTTTATTAAATTGTGAAAATTTCAATATTTACCAGTCGCCTGCAAACGCTTGTATATATAGGGATCTACAGGTGTAGTCCACATACAATTTTTGTGAAATAAAATTTACATTATGATTGAATATTTTGTAAAACTGACCAGGGAAGAAGTAAGCCAATTTAAAAAATTTGTATCATCTCCGTACTTTAATTCCAATAAAAAAGTAATTTTACTTGGAAATTATCTGTGTTCAAGATATCCCGTCATTACTGCTGAAACTTTAAACAAGAAGAAAATTCACCATTTTATTTTCAGGAACCAAAAATACAATGACACTAATTTCAGAAAGCTTATTTCTGATTTTAATACTGTTTTTAAAAGATTTCTTAAAGAGCTTGAATTCAAAGAGAGCACGCATCTCCAGAAGTGTTTACTCTTGAGGAGTTTTGTGAGACTAAAAATATCGGATAAGGTGAGGCATATTCACAATGAAATTTTAGATACAGATCTTAATTTCTTTTCAAAAAATATTGATTATTACACAAACCTCTATCTTTCGCAAAATGCTTATTACCGGCATGCTATTTATGATAATGTTAAAGAGAAGCAAAAGAGCTTTGAAACCCTTTGTGAATTTTCAGATCTATTGATCATTTACTTAAAATTAAATTTATACCAGTATGAAGATGAACTCCTGCTCGATAAGCGTGCTGCTCTGAACGATAATTACGGTCTAAAAAAGGAAATTTTCAGCCTGGCTGAAAATAATCTTAATGTCATAAAAAAAAGACATCCTGATATCTACTTTATGTTTTATGAATACAGGGCCAAAGAAGACGATGTATACTTTTATGAACTCGAAAAATATTGCATGAAAAATATGAAAAAACTGAAA
>JBDSYA010000069.1:0-19348 GCA_039925865.1 Ignavibacteria bacterium | reverse complement strand
ATGAATTTAAGAATGCAGGTAACTATGTAGTAGGATATAATGCTGCAGGTTTAACCAGCGGTACTTACTTCTATAGACTCGAATCAGTTGATTTTACAGAAACAAAGAAAATGTTGTTAATAAAATAAGATCATAAATTATTTCAACAAAACCCCTTGGTCTGTCAGATCAAGGGGTTTTTTATTAGTATGTAAATGATTTTTACAAAAAACTATTTTTGAAAGTTTAAAATATTCAATCAAAATTATTATATGGCAAGATTAACATTACAAAAATTAATTGAGGATAAAGAAATAAATGGCAAAAAAATATTAGTACGTGTGGACTTCAATGTTCCGCTCGACTCTGATGGGGTTATATCTGATGATAAAAGAATTCTTGAATCACTTCCTACAATAAAAGCAATTGTTTCTAATGGTGGAAAATGTATTCTTATGAGTCATCTGGGCAGGCCAAAAGGAGAAAAAAATTTAGAAAATTCTCTAAAACCTGTTGCAGAATATTTATCAAATGTTCTGGATAAACCAGTTTTGTTTTCCGATGACTGTATTGGTGAAGACAATGCAGAAGTGATCAATTCTATGAAAGGCGGTGACATTTTATTGCTTGAGAATCTCAGGTATTATAAAGAGGAAGAAAAGAATGACCCTGAGTTTGCAAAAAAACTGGCAGCATACGGAGATATTTATGTCAATGATGCTTTCGGGACAGCTCACCGGGCTCACGCTTCAACTGAGGGTGTTACTCATTACATTGATAAAAACGCCGCAGGATATCTTATGGAGAAGGAGTTGAAATATCTTACTTCAGCTATTGCTGATCCAAAAAGACCTTTGTGTGCTATACTTGGTGGATCCAAGATATCAGGCAAAATTGATGTATTGGAAAATTTGCTGAATGTAGCAGATACTATTCTTATTGGGGGCGGAATGATGTTTACATTTTATAAAGCGTTAGGTTATAATATCGGCAAGTCAATTCTTGAAAATGACAAAGTTGAACTGGCTAAAGAAATTCTGGAAAAAGTTAAATCATCAAAAACGAAATTTGAACTTCCTGAAGATGTCCTGATGGCTGATAAAATTAACAAAGATGCACAAACTAAGGAAATGTTTTCAGATCGTATTACTCAGGACTTTAATGAATGGAGTGGTGTGGATATTGGTCCAAGGACAATTCATAAATATAAAGAAGAGATATTAAAATCTAATACTATCATATGGAACGGTCCGATGGGAATTTTTGAAATAGATATATTTGCAACGGGAACAATGGAGATCGCAAAATCTCTTGCTGATGCTACTAAAAAAGGAGCTGTAACAATTGTCGGAGGAGGAGACTCTGCAAGTGCAATTGCAAAGGCAAAGTTAAAAGATAAAGTTACACATGTATCGACCGGCGGCGGAGCATCATTAGAATTTTTAGAAGGCAAAAAATTACCCGGAGTTGAAGCTCTTACGGATTTGGAGTAAGTATCATTTTGATAAATATAGTTTAAGAGTAAATTAAAATTTCCTTATTAATTATTATTTATCCACGATCGCAGCCATGAATTCTCCTTCACACACCACCTCACCGCCTATAAAGTTTTTGTAAGTTTTACCGGCAATTTTACAAATCCCTCTTCGGAAAGCAAGTAAGAACATCTCAAATACTAACTGATCACCGGGTACTACAGGTTTTCTGAATTTAACTTTTTCAATTGAAGCAAAATAAGCCATCTTGTTTTGAGGATCATCAAGTGAGTTCAACGTGAGAATAAACCCGCATTGAGCCATGGCTTCGACTATCAGTACACCCGGCATTACTCTCTTATTTGGGAAATGTCCCTGGAAGAATGGCTCGTTATAAGTTACGTTTTTTATTCCGACAATTCTGTTATTAACTTCCATTTCAATTACCTTATCCACAAGAAGAAAAGGATACCGGTGAGGCATGATCTCGAGGATGGCTTCAATGTCAAAGACACAATTTTCGGATTTCATTATATGAAACTTCTTTTCAATCTTTTTCTGGAGATAAAGCTTTCTTAACATTTTGGTAAACTCAACGTTTGACTTATGCCCTGGTCTCGCTGCAAGTATTTGTCCTTTTACCGGAGCACCTATTAATGCCAGATCCCCAATCAGATCAAGCAGCTTATGCCGCGCAGGTTCATTCTTAAAACGCAGTTCACGGTTATTTAATGTTCCGTTGGAACCAAGTATGATACTTTCTTCAATGTTAAGTTTTTTTTGCATTTCCAATAGTTCCTCTGCACTTGCTTCCCGGTCTACAATTACAATTGCATTATCAAGATCTCCTCCTTTGATCAATCCCTGTTCTCTTAAAAATTCTATTTCACTCAAAAAGCAAAAAGTTCGGGACGGAGCAAATTCTTTTTCAAATTCTTTTTGGAGATTAAATAATCCGGTATGCTGAACACCAAGTGCGGGGTTATTATAATCAATCATTACAGAAATTCTGAAATCATCCTTCAATGGAAGAGCAACAATATCAACATTATTTTTATCATCATGGTAATGAACAGTATCTTCAATTATCAGATAGTCTCTCTTTGCCTCCTGCTCAACGATTTCAGCCTTTCTCAGAGTCTCTACATAATCCTTGGCGCTCCCATCCATAATAGGAGGTTCATTAGAATCAATCTCAACAATGATGTTATCGATCTCACAACCCATAATACTCGCAAGTACATGCTCAACTGTGTGAACTTCTGCTCCGTTTTTAGCGATCGTAGTCCCCCTTGAAATGTCGATCACATGATCTATGTCGGCGGGAATTTCCGGAGAGTCAGGCAGATCTGTTCTTTTAAATTTTATTCCATAATTTTCTTCTGCCGGTCGGAATGTCATATTGGATTTGTTGCCGGTGTGCAGTCCCACACCCGACAAAGTAACAGAGTGCTTTATTGTCCTTTGTTTTTCTAACATTGTAAATTTTTATTTAGAAAACTTTTGTTCGATCACTTTAACTTTATTTTCAAGCTTTTGTAAATTTCTAATGCTGATATCTGTCAAAAGACTTTCCCTTTGACTACGTGCCCTGTAACCAATGTAGACACCGGGCTTATCAATTGATTTTGAAACTCCTGCAGATGCACCGATTATAACATCATCGCAAATAGTTATATGTCCTACAAATCCGGATTGGCCGCCGATCATACATCTTTTTCCAATTTTTGTTGATCCGGCAATTCCTACCTGTGCTGCGATTACAGTATCTTCCCCTATTACTACATTATGAGCTATCTGTATTTGATTATCTAGTTTGACTCCGCGGCAGATTCTCGTTTCTCCTAGTGTGGCCCTGTCAATGCAGGTGTTTGATCCGATTTCAACATCATCTTCAATAACAACATTTCCTGTCTGAGGTATCTTTTTATAAGTATTATCATTTTGTTTTGCAAATCCAAAACCATCAGACCCAATAACAGCACCTGAATGAATGATCACATTATTTCCGATCTCACAAAATTTATAGATAGTAACATTTGGGTAAATATTGCAATTATTTCCTAACACAGACCCACTCTCAATTGTTGTATGTGAATAAATTTTAGTGCCTTCCCCGATTTTACAATTTTTTCCAATTGAGACAAAGCTGCCAATGTAAACATGATCCCCAAGTATAGTGTCTTCACCAATAGAGCAATTATCAGCTATCCCTGTAAGATCACTCTCGTTACTTTCATTAAATTTTTCAAGCAGTTTCAAAAAAGAAAGATAGGGATCATCTACTCTTATTATTGAAATATCATCTCTTTTTCGTTTTATTTCAAAATCATTTGAAACTATTACTGCACCGGCATTCGTGTCATTGAAAAACTTTTCATAAATAGGATTAGAGATAAAAGTAATTTCATTCTTTACTGCCGAATCAATCTTTCCGACTGCAGTTAAATTTATACTTTTATCTCCTTCTACTTTACCATTTAAATATAAAGCAATTTCCTCAAGTTTCATTATTTACCTTCGATTTCACTAATTACCTTGGCGGTAAGGTCATAATTCTCATTTACATATAAAAGCAATATTTCACTGCTTCTGTCAAAAACGTAATCGTAATTTCCGTCTTTGGCAACTTTTTCAATTGCTTTAAATATACGGTCCTGAACAGGCTTCATAAATTCAGTTTGTTTTTGAAAATATTCCCCGGTCTCGCCAAATTTCTGAACGTTGAAATTAATAACAGTTGCATCAATGTCGGAGATCTGTTTTTCTGTCTGTTGTTTAAGCTGGTCGGTCAGTATTAATTTCTTCTTTTCATAATCATCCTTAATGTTTTTTAAGCTATCCTGAAGTGTTTTCAGATCAGTTTGCCATTGTGTTACCAAATTATCCAGTCGCTGTTTGGCATCCCTTGACTCCTGCATGGATTCAAGTATTCTTTTTGAATCAATATAACCAACCTTAGTTTGTGCTATGCTTTCCGTTACAAAGGTAAATGCAAATATTATAAATGAAAAAAAAATTATTACAGATTTATGGTTATTCATATTTTGAAGTTTAAATATTAAAATGCCTGCTCGCGTATGCAGGCAGGCAAAATTACTTATCAAAAAACAGTATCCGAAAACTATTTAAGTTTGTCCAGAACTTTAAAAGTTATATCAAATTCCTTATCACCATAAAGCAAAGTCCCGTCGGCTTTATCAAAAACAAAATTAATTTTCATTGATTTAGCAACATCTTCTATTGTTCTTGTAATCTTTTCCTTGACGGGTTTGAAAAGATCAGCCTGTCTTGCTAGTAGTGCACTTTGAATGTTTTGTTTATACAGACTTAAGTTTTCATCTAAAGCCTGTATTTCCCTCTGCATATTACCGATCTCATCCTGTAAAGCTTTTAGCTCCGCATCTGATTTGATTGCTCCTGACTCTACCTTGCTCTGAGCATCGTCATATTTTGTTTTGAAGGTTTCTGCCTTAGATTTTATTTCAGTTTCTTTACCCTGAATTGTATCAAGATAAAGTGTTTGCATTCCTTCCAGTTCAGCCTGTACTTTCTGCGCTTCCGGCAACTGTTTTAATATTGTTTCACTATCAACAAATCCAAGCTTCACCTGGGAAAATACTTCCGTTGAAAAAAATAAACATACAAAGGCAAAGGTTATTATAAAATATTTCACGTTGCTTGTTTTCAAAAATGTTCTCCTCAATTTTTTTTATTATTAAATATTTTTTTGTTTGTTATTAAAATCCTCTTCCGAATTGAAAATGAAATTGCCATTTTGGTGGTTTACCATCCACAATTCTCCTGTCAAAACCATAACCAAAATCAAAACCTACAAGTCCTACAGCAGGCAATATTAGACGTGTACCCAGACCTACAGACCTTCTAAGATCAAAAGGATCTGTTTTACTTATATCAGCCCAAACGTTTCCAGCTTCAGCGAAAGCTAGCACAAATATTGGCAACGGATCTTGTGACAGTGAATACCTCAGCTCAAGTCCGTACTTAGCTGCAACTCGTCCGCCGATTGGATTACCGGAAGTATTATTTGGTCCAATGCTTCTGTCATCGTATCCTCTTAAAGAAATTGTGTTATAGGTAAGCCCGTTTCCGCCCATAAAAAAAGTTTCTGTGGGAGGAAGATATTTGTCTTTTGCAAATGAATTTATAAATGAAAATTGAAAATTTGTAAAAAGAACCAGTTTTCTATTGATTGTTAATGGTGAGTAAGCTTCAGCAGAAAATATATTCTTTATAAATTCTACGCTGCCCGGTAAAAAAGGTCCTCCGGATAATTCTGTAGAATTTGATACTTTAGTTCCCGCGGTAGGAAAAACCGGTTCAAACACAGATGATCTGGAAATAACCTGCCTTACACTGAATTGGCTTCTGATTCCTTCCTGATAAAAGTCATCACCGTCAATAACATTTGTTCTTTGGAATTTTAATGTCCAGTCTCCTCTGAAATAATCATCAGGAAATTTAAATCTTCTTCCTAAATTAACCGAGGCACCTGTTTCTTTCAGATCAAGATTTGAATAATTTTGTCTGGTGTCAAAAATATTAAATCCAAGTTGTGTCGGAGTGTCAAATAACCACGGCTCCTGAAATCCGATGTCAAACGTTCTGTACGTACCGCCGGTCCCGAATGTCCAGTTGAATGTAAGTATCTGACCTGCACCGCCTGAAAATGGTTGGGAAATGTCAAAGTTATTGAAAGTTAATCCCAGTGCTCCTGTAATCCCGAAGCTCCCGCTGTATCCGATGGACGCATTGAACTGGTCTGATGATTTTTCCTCTACGAGATATTTCATGTTAACCGTGCTGTCATTTGACAAGGATATGTCCTGAGATAATTTTTCAGGGTTAAAATAATTCAGTGCAGCCAGCTGTTGCATGCTTCTCTTGATATTACTTTTGTTAAAATAATCACCGGGCATTGTATAAAGCTCACGTCTCAATACTTTGTCTTTTGTTTTATCATTTCCTTCTAATCCCACAAGCCCGAACCTGAATGGATTTCCTTCATTGATTTTAATAACAAGATCGATTTTGTTGTCATCTACAGGTATTTCCTCTATATCTGCATTAAACGACAAATAACCGTGATCAAGATAAAGCGAGCTAAGATCACTTTCAGTTTCATTGCCGTAAATATTTGCCTGAAGCTTCTTTGTATTAAAAACGTTTCCCGGTTTAAAACCGAGCCTTCCTTTAAGAATGGCTTCATCATAAAGCTTATTCCCCTCAAACTTAACATTGTTTATATAATATTTCTTTCCTTCATCGACCTTGATTTTAATTCTAACATCTTCTTTAGACGAAAGAATATTCAAATCATCTTCCAGAATGACAGCATCTTTATAACCCTTTTCCCTGTATAGTTCTTCAATTAATTTTTTATCTGCATCAAATTTTTTCTTATCAAAAGTAGATCCATCCCAAAATTTCCACCACACTTTCTCGGTAGTTTCGTCCATCGCTCCTTTTAAGTCGGCAGAAGAAACATTTTTATTCCCTTCAAATTCTATCTTTCTTACAGTTAGTTCTTTACCTTCTTTTATCTTAACACGGATCCTGGCTTCATTGTTGGCGGAAATAAGTTTATCAACTTTTACTTCTGCCAGACCATATCCTTCGTCTGCATAATGTTTTTCAAGGTTGTATTCTATGTCTTTCAATTTTTGCTCTGAAACAACTTCCCCCGCAACAAGATTGATCTTATCTTTCAAATCCTCTTTAGAGATTTCATCGTTTCCGGTTATCTCAATACTCTCTACTCGGGGGAGCTCCTCAACTTCGATCACGAGATAAATGTCATTGCCGAACTTTTTTTCAATATACATCTTCACATCCGAGAAAATGCCGATGTTCCAAAGCCTGTTAAGAATTTCGCGTGATTCATCGGAAGGAATTGAAATTTCCTGTCCGACATTAATTCCGGAATATGAAATTATTGTATTTGTTTCATAATTTTTATTGCCTTTGGTATTAATGCTTGCTATTCGGTAGGTTGCGGGTCCCTCATCCTGGGAATAAATAACACCTGTAGATATTGACGAAAAAAATATCACACTTAATAAAATTTTAAAACCTGTTTTAATCAACATTTTAATTCTTTGTTTTCTTGTTTAATTGTTCACTGATCAGTCCGAATCTTCTTTCCCTTTTTTGAAATTCTGTGATTGCATTATAAAATTGTGTTCTTTTAAAATCCGGCCAGAAATTTTCTTCAAAATAAATCTCGCTGTATGCTAATTGCCACAATAAAAAATTACTTATTCTGAATTCACCGCCGGTTCTTATCATCAGGTCAGGATCCGGTATATCGCCTGTAACAAGATACTTTGAAAATGTCTCGTCGTTTATACTTTCTAAATCCAATTTAGATTCAATTTGTTCCTTTAAAATACTTTTCACGGCATTAATAATATCCCACCTTCCACTATAGCTTAATGCAAGATTTAATGTCATCAATTTATTATTCTTAGTGATTTCAATAGCACCCTGCAATTCTTTTAACACACTTCCGGGCAGATTATTCATATTTCCGGTGGCAATAAGCCTGACATCATTTTGATTCAGCCTTTCGGTTTCATCACGAATTGATCTGATGAGAAGTTTCATCAGCAGGGTTACTTCATCTTCAGGACGCTTCCAGTTCTCGGTAGAAAAAGTAAATAAAGTTAAATATTTTACACCAAGTTGTCCCGCAGCTTCCACTATGTCACGTGCGGAATTTACACCTTCGTTATGACCAAACACCCTTGATAAACCTTTAGATTTTGCCCATCTGCCATTTCCATCCATAATGATCGCAACATGTCCCGGTATTTCACCGTTTGATTTAATCTTTTCCTGAATAATTTTATCTTTCGGAGTGGGTTCGATCAATTTTATCTTAATTCATTTTTTAATTTACTGCAATTGTATATTCCCACAGAGTTCATATTAATACAATCCTAATTTGTTTTTTAACATGTTAACTTTTTCATTTGCTATGATAGTCGCGTTGCTGTTGCCCTCTTTTATAATATTATTTAGTCTTTCTTCATCACTGCGAATTTGCATAAATGACTTCTGTAAACTACCAAGCCTTTCGGCAACAATTTCCCCAAGATCCATTTTAAACTGACCATAACCTTTTCCTTCATAATCTTTTTGTATTTCTTCAATAGATCTTTCTGCAAACTCCGAGTATATAACTAAAAGATTACTTATGGATGGTTTATCATCTTTAAATTCAATTTGATCTCCTGAATCAGTAACAGCTTTCTTAAATTTTTTCACAATAGAATCAGGTGGATCTTCTAATCCAATATAGCTGTCATCAGCATCACTTTTACTCATTTTTTTTCCCGGATCTTTAAGACTCATAATCTTAGCGCTTGTTTTTGAAAGCGTAGGTTTCGGTAATTTAAATGTTTCCCCGTGAATATTATTAAATCTCTGTGCAATAGTGCGGCTTAATTCAACATGCTGAACCTGATCAACGCCAACAGGTATTTCATCAGCATCATAAAGCAAAACATCACCCGCCATTAATACAGGGTAATCATAAAGTCCTGCGAGCTGCCCATCCCTTCCGACTTTTAATGACTTATCTTTGAACTGGGTCATTTTGGAAAGTTCACCCATAGTAACATAATTATTGAGTATCCAGCACATCTCGCTGTGTGCCGGTATCATTGATTGTATAAAAATTACAGATCTGTTCGGATCAACACCAACAGTTAGGAGCCACGCTACAATATCAAAAGTTCTTTTTCTCAGTTGACCCGGATCCTGCTTTACCGTGATCGCATGGAGATTCGCAATAAAGAAAAAATTCTCGTAATCCGGTTGATGCTGATGCTCAGCCCATCTCTTCATCGCACCGAGATAGTTACCGATTGTTAATTCACCTGAAGGCTTTATTCCTGAAACAACTCTTTTCAAAAAATTACAAACTCCTGATTTTTTTAAAAACTTAGTATATTTTAAATGCTTTCAATATATGCCTTGGTAAGATTAAAAGTTTCCATCAATGCATTTTCATGAGTTCTCTCTACTCCATGAGACGCCGAAACACCTGGCCCGATTAGTCCAACCCGCACATCGTATCCGGCTCTGACTGCAGCACTCCCGTCTGAACCGTAATATGGATAAATATCGATCACATAATTAATTTTATTCTTTACGGCGAGATCTCTGAGTTTATTTGTCATATGAAAATCATAAGGTCCGGATGAATCCTTAGGACAAATGGAAACAGCGCTCTCATTTCCAGCGCAGCCTTCACCTATGACTGCCATATCGAGAACAAGAAGCTCGCTTACGGAATCAGGAATGCCAACACATGATCCATGGCCAACTTCTTCATAATTTGAAAAATAAAAGCCGACTTTTTTATTTCTGCTTTTCTTACTCAGATTTTTTATCAATTCTATCATTACCGCAACGCATGCTTTGTCATCAAGAAATCTTGATTTAATAAAACCGCTTTTTGTATATTCAAATCTTGTTTCAAAAAAAATAAAATCACCAACATTAATACCGAGTTTTTCAATTCCTTTTTTTGAATCAACAATTTCATCAACACGGATGGACATATTTTTTATCTCTCTGGTTTCAGTTTTGACATCAGGATTTACATGGGCTGCCGGATTATTTAATAAAAAAGTACCGCTGAAAAGCCTGTCTTCTGAGTTTCGGATGATCACATATTCACCTTCAAATGAATTAAGAGGATATGATCCCAGCATAGTAATTTCCAGAGTGCCGTCGCCTTTTACTTCTTTTACCATCGCCCCCAGGGTATCGATATGACCTGTAATTAGAAGCTCAGGATTTTCATCGAATGAAATCAAAAGAGAACCTTTATTTGTTTTCCGGATAATTAAATTATCTTTAACAAAGAAGTCTTCAATATATTTTATTATATTCTCTGTATATCCCGTGGGGGAATTAATTTTTAATATCGATTCAAGGATGCTTACGATGCTTTTGATCATTTTGTACTGTCAATAATGATTTTATGAATTTTCTCACCTTCCTTAGTCATACCATATTTCTCACGCGCAACTTTCTCAATTTTATTGTCAGAAGATTTTAATTCATCGATCTCTTTTTGAAGTTCTTCACTCTTTTTTACTTCTGTCTTAAGGATCACATCGTAGTCTTTTTTCTCTGATTCAAGTTTGATTCGTTGAATAAGACCTTTATTTCCGAATACAGAGAGAGAAATTAATCCGATAAAAAAAACAATTACAAATACAAGCCTTGAATTGTATTTAATAAATCTTACAATTTTTTTAAAAAACACATCGCTGTTTCCCGCTTTACCCATATTAATTTTTTTCTAACGAAAGATGGATCAGTCTTTCAATAAGATCATTAAAACTCATTCCATTTGCAGCTGAGGATTTTGGTACAAGGGATGTTTCAGTCATTCCCGGAAGCGTGTTTAATTCAAGACAAAATAATTTATTCTTATTATCTAAAATAAAATCCACTCTTGAATATACAGAACAGCCTAATGCACGATGGGCTTTCAAAGCTTCATTCTTAACTTCCATTTCAGTTTCAGCTGAGATTTGAGCAGGACAAAAATATTCTGTCATACCTTTAGTATATTTATGTTCATAATCATAAAAGCCATCTTTAGGACAAATTTCAATAACAGGAAAAGCTTCATCACCAATGACAGGGACAGTAAGCTCCCTGCCTTTCACAAATCTTTCAATCAAAACTTTATCAGAATAATTGAAAGCAAGATCGATCGAACTTTGAAGCCGAATATCTTCTACATCAGGCTTCACAATTGACAGACCTACTGTACTTCCTTCGTCATTAGGCTTGATTACACAAGGATAACCGATTGAGTTAAGTATCCGGCTGTTCAGTTTATCAATATCTAATTCTGTATTCTTATCAATACTAATCCACTCAGGAGTTTTAATCCCTGCGCTTTCAAGAATTTTTTTTGAAATATCCTTATCCATCGCCAATGCGGAAGCAAATATACCCGAACCGGTATATTTAATTCCTCTTAACTCTAATAAAGTTTGTATTCTGCCGTCTTCTCCAAATTTTCCGTGAACACCAAGAAAAGCAAGGTCTATTTCATTAAAAATATCAGAATTAATACAGTTAAGAATGTTTCGATTCGAAGTTTTGGCAATATCTTTTAGTTTGTCAAGGGTTGGAGATGCTTTTGAAATAACAGAACTGAAAATTTTATCTTCTGAATAAGCTTCACCACCATAAATGGGATCTAAAACCCTGACATTATGCCCAAGCTCCCGCAAACTCCTTAAAATACTTTTACTTGAAGCTATCGAAACTTCACGCTCTGCAGAAGGTCCCCCGGAGATAAGAATAATATTCAAATATAAGAAAAAATTTTAATAATATACTTATTTCAGCTAAGTATTAAAATGTTAAATAATTTTATTATGACAGAGCTTAGAATAAGAGAGAAAAACTAAATTCTCAGGGAGCGATGTAACTTGGTTAAGTCCTTACATTATACAAAATAAAAAAATTCTTTTAAGTAATAATATTTAGTATTGACTTTCAAAACACTGAAGAAAAAATTACTTTATAAAAATTCCCCATCCTCTATTATATGAAAGATTTAAAGGCAGATCTACATACACATACAAATTATTCCGATGGTAAATTTTCTCCCCAGCAATTAATCGATATGACAATAAAATGTGGTATCGACATTATCAGTATTACTGATCATGATAATGTTAATGCAGTGAGTCAGGCTATTGAATATGGAAATGAAAAAGGTATACAGGTAATTCCGGGAGTTGAGATCAGTGCAGATGTGCAGAATCAGGAAGTTCATATTCTTGGATATTTTATTGACCATATCAATAAAGATTTTTTGGAGTTTCTTGCTACACTAAGAGAGAAGCGTTTAAGAAGAAATGAAAAAATAGTTGAAAAATTAAACGACCTCGGCAGTAAAATCAAATTCAATTCGATTATTGGAAAGGTAGGTCCTGACACATCCGTCGGCCGCCCTCATATCGCGATGGAGCTCAATGAAGAGGGATTTGTCAATTCTTATTATGAAGCTTTCATTAAATATATTGGAGACGGTAAACCTGCATATGTTAAAAAGCCAAATCCATCTGCAAAAGAAGTTATAAAAATGATTTCTGATCTTGGAGGACTTTCTTTTATTGCGCATCCCGGTAAAACAATCAGGGATGTTTTTTTGAATGAACTTATATCTGAAGGTATTGATGGAATAGAAACTGTTCACCCTTCTCATTCAAGAGATGATATAAAATACTTTACACTGGCTGCTGCTGAAAATTTTCTTTTAACAAGCGGTGGATCCGATTTTCATGGCGGCGTTAAGAATGACCAAAAAAACTTTGGCAATTTTTATGTCACCAATAATGAGATCGTGAATATGAAAAGAAGATTATTCATTTAATTAAAGTTATGGAAAGTAGTATTGATGAGTTAATGAAAAAGAATAATTTAAGAGTAGGTGTAATTGTAAGCAAATTTAATCAGCCGGTTACAGATAATTTATATTTGGGTGCTGTTAAGGCTTTTGAAGACAGCGGTATCAGTAGTAAAAGTTTAGAGTTATTCAACGTTCCGGGTGCTTTTGAAATACCGTTAGTAATGAAAAAATTATGTATCCAGAATTTCAATAATAAGTGTTGGGATGGTATTCTGACAATAGGTTGTGTTATAAAAGGTGAAACAGCACATTTTGAATATATCTGCGAAAATGTTTCTCAAAGCATTATGAAACTTTCTTATGAATACGAAATGCCCACCGGATTTTGTGTGCTTACATGTTTTACTCCTCAGCAGGCATATGAAAGAAGTTTGATTCCTCCCGATGCTCACAATAATAAGGGTTACGAAGCTGCACTGACTTTGGTCGAAATGATCAACTTATTGAAGAAGATATAAAAAAACCCCGCCTGCCTTGAAAGTAAATAAATTCAGTAATTATAAAAGCAGTATCAATTATTTATACGGGCTTGAGCGAGCCGGAATAAAATATGATCTGAAAAATATTAAAGCACTCCTTAAGCTTTTAAATAATCCGGAAAGAAATTTTAAATCTCTTCATATTGCGGGTACAAATGGAAAGGGTTCAGTATCATCGATCTTAAATTCCGTTTTGATCGAAAAGGGTTTTAAAACCGGGCTTTACACATCACCTCATTTGATTGACTTCCGTGAACGAATTCTTTTTAATGGAAAGTTCATTCCAAAAAAACATGTTTTGAACTTTGTTAACAACCATTATAAAGATATCGAAAAAATTAAACCAAGTTTTTTTGAAATTACAACGGCTTTAGCATTTGAATATTTTAATTTTAAAAAAATTGATTACGCTGTTATAGAAACCGGCCTTGGCGGAAGGCTGGATTCTACAAATGTCATAAACCCTGTTATTTCAGTAATCACAAGTATAGATATTGATCATACAGAATTTCTGGGTAATACAATAATAGAAATCACAAAAGAGAAGGCCGGCATCATAAAAAAAAATACACCTGTTGTGATCGGGGAAGTATCTGAAGTTTCAAAAAGAATATTCAAAAAGTATTCAAAGGAAAAGATGTCTGAACTTATATTTTCTGAGAACCAATACAAAACAAAAATTGTAAAAAAAATGGAACACGGTTTTTATTTCAACATTAAAAATGGAATTTATTCAGGTAAAAATTTCCTCTTTCCTGTAATAGGAGATTATCAGTTAAAAAATATTAAAACTGCATTTACGTCTTTAGACGTGATCAGCAAAAAAGAAAAAATTAATTTTACCGATGTGCAAATTTTCGCAGGACTACAAAATTTGAAATTAAACTCTAATCTTCACGGACGTTTTGAATTGATCTCTAAAGCTCCAAAGATAGTGATAGATATTTCTCATAATCTCCAGGGGGTCAGAAATATTAAATCCAATTTAAAATATTTTCATTATGAAAAGCTCTATATAATTTTCGGAATGATGACTGATAAAAAATTTAAAGAATGTATCTCAGAGCTTGCGAAGATAAGGACAGCTAAAATTATTCTGACAAAGCCTGATTACAAAAGATCTGCTGAGCCTGAAGACCTTTACAAAGCCGTCGGGAAAAAAAAGTCCTCTTTTGAAGTAAAGAAAAATGTAGCTGAAGCTTTCGATTACGTTATTAACAATTCTTCTCAAAAAGATCTTATACTTATTACAGGATCATTTTTTTTAGTGAGTGACTTTTTAAAATTGCCCGGTTTAAAAACTTCAATTGAAGTCACCGGATAATAAATTTATTAAGTGAGTATAAAAATTTATATTTGTTCATGAAATTTGAAGAAATAAAAACAATTGGTGTTATCGGCTCAGGAACTATGGGAAGAGGTATTGCCATCTCTGTCAGCCAAAGCGGTTATAAAACAATACTTAATGATGTCAATGATGAAATACTTGGCAATGCCATGATGATCATTGAAAAAGATCTTAATAAATCTGTTGAGAAGAAAAAAATTACCAAAGATAAAAGAACAGATATCCTTAACAATATTATTCTGACCTCGGACTTTAGTACACTCGGGTCATGCGAATTTATTATTGAAGCTGCACTGGAGGACATGGATCTGAAAAAAGAAATTTTTTCCAGGCTTGATCTTATCTGTTCAGCGGAGGCAATTCTCTCAACTAATACTTCTTCACTATCCATAACAACGATCTCAACAATAGTAAAAACAAATCCGGAGCGGGTGATAGGGATGCATTATTTTAATCCGGCAAACATTATGAAGCTTGTTGAAGTAGTGCGCGGAGATTTTACTTCGGAAGAGACTGTAACTATTGCAGTTGAACTTTCTAAGAAAACCGGGAAAGTGCCTGTAATAGCTAAGGATACACCTGCATTTATTGTTAACAGAATTGCGAGGCCGTTCTATGGTGAAGCCTTGAAAATATTGAGTGAAGGTTCATCAGACTTTGAAACAATTGATAAAATCATGAAAAATATCGGTGGGTTTGCAATGGGACCTTTCGAACTCATGGACATGATAGGAATCGATGTTAATTTTTCTGTGACAAATTCAGTCTATGAGGCCTTTTTCAACGATCCGAAATACAGGCCAAATTATATTCAAAAGAAAATGGTAGATTCAAATCTTCTTGGAAGAAAGACCGGAAGAGGTTTTTATAATTATGAAAAATAAAAAACCAGTCAGAGAAGAAAATAATTTTGTTGAAGAAGAATTCAAAATAATTCTTAATTCACGTTCACAGAGGATCACGGCATCCCGTCTTCAGATATTAAGTATATTGAAAGTTAATCACAAACCGTTAACCATTTCAGAAATACATAAGAAAATAAAAAATAAAAGTTCTGATCTTGCTACAGTCTATCGTACAATAAACTTATTTACCAAACATAATATTGTCCACGAGATCGATTTTAAAGATGAATTTAAAAGATACGAACTTGTGTATGACAGGCATCACCATCATCACATTGTGTGCAAGAAATGTAAAAATGTTGAAAATGTTGAGGCGTGTGTCCTTGAGGAGCTTGAAAAGCTGTTAAATAAAAAAGGATATACCGACATATCACATTCACTGGAATTTTTCGGCGTTTGTCAAAACTGTAAGTAAATTGCTTGATGGTGAATGGCTTGCCCGCCTATGGCGGGTGAATGGTCAATAGTGAATGGTGAATGGTCAATGGTTTATTTCACAATTTACTTAATAAGTTAAATAAGTTTAATAAGTTTAATAAGTTTAAAAATTTTAACAAACTTAACAAACTCAACAAACTTAACAAACTTAACAAACTTAACAAACTCAACAAACTTAACAAACTCAACAAACTCAACAAACTCAACAAACTCAACAAACTTTAACAAGTTAACAAACTTTATTAACTTTCAACTTTTAACCAAATTTGATTAAAGCAATTATTTTTGATCTGGATAACACTCTTGTTGATTTTATGCTCCTTAAAAGAGTGGCTGTTGATGCAGCAATTCATGCGATGATAGACGCCGGATTAAAATTAACATTCGCTGAGATAAAAGATCTGATCAATAAGATTTATGAATCAGAAGGAATTGAATATCAGCAGGTATTTGATCACATGTTAAAACAATCTTTGGGAAAACTGGATTATAAGATCATGTCAGCAGGAATTGTTGCATACCGCACCGCAAGGGAAGCAGCTTTAAAACCTTATCCCGGAGTATTACCAGCACTGATCGAACTTATCAAGATGGGTCTTAAACTTGCCGTGGTCTCCGACGCTCCATCTAAAGAAGCCTGGCTGAGATTATCGTACATTAACTTTCACCATTTTTTTGATGTAGTAATAACTTATGATGAAACACGCGAAAGAAAGCCTTCGCCGGTTCCTTTCAATATGGCATTAAAAGAATTAGATCTAAGAGCAGATGAATGTCTTATGATCGGTGACTGGGCTGAACGAGACATGGTGGGCGCAAAAGCTGTGGGAATGAAAACTGTTTTCGCACGATACGGAGATACTTTCAATACGGAAAATCCTGAATCGGATTATGATATTAATTCAATTACAGAACTGATAGATATTGTAAAAAAAGAAAATAATATTAAATGATATAATGATCAAAGGAATTGGCATCGATATCATTGAAGTAAAAAGAATTCAAAAACTTATGAACGATTTTGGGGAAAGATTCTTTCAGAGAATACTGACTGAGAATGAGATCAATTACTGTAAAAAATTTTCCAAAACGGAACTGCATTTCGCGGGAAGATTTGCATCTAAAGAAGCATACTCGAAAGCAATTGGAACAGGCGTGGGTAAAGAGTTTAGCTGGAAAGACATTGAAATTTTAAATAACGAAAAAGGAAAACCTTACATCGTTCATTTGAAGGAAACGGAATTCGCAAAACTAAAATTTGAAATAAGTATTTCACATACTGAAGATTATGCTTGTGCTGTAGTAAGCTGTGAAGAAGGTTAGGAAGTTTATGAAAATTTTATTTTATCTTTCAATAGTAACATTGCTTCCTGTATTATCCTGTACATCCGGCAAAATAAATTCATTCAATGATGTTCAGGGGGTTTGGGTATCAAGGTTTGATAAACCTGTTCAGGAATTCAACCTGTCTATATATTATCAGTTTACTTTTAAGAATGATTCTTTTTTTACTGAGATCGGAGTATTAGATGATGGGATAAATATAAATTATCAGCCGTTTAGATCTAAAGGTACTTTCAGGATTACAGGAGATAATATAATTTTATCGGGAGTTGCAAAAGCAGAAGGTTCAACCAAATACAGCCTCGATTACACGGAAAGATTTAGCTTTGACCTCAGCAGGAATTATCTGTCTATGTATTCAGAAAAGAGGTGGTATCTTACATATTACGATTTTATAAGAAAATCACCTTTATAAATCAGATATCTTATCAGTCTATCCAATCACATATGAAAATATTTGTCTCGCCTTTCAAATCATTATTCCTGTTTGAACAGAAGACAAGCTTTTTTCCGTCAGGGGAAAACATTGGAAACCCGTCAAACTCTTCATGATAAGTTATTCGTTCGGGCATAGTCCCGTCAACATTAATTTTATAGATATCAAAATTTCTGCTCAGAGGATCTTCAATATTCGAGCAAAACAAAATTGATTTTCCGTCGGGAAAAAAATAAGGTGCAAAGTTAGCTGCAGCATTTTTCGTCACTTGTTTTTTATTGCTGCCGTCAGCATCCATTATCCATATCTCAAGTTTTCCCGGTCTTATCAATCCCTGAGAAAGTAGTTCTCTATAATTTTCTACTTCCTTATCATCATCAAAGCTAGTTCTCCGGTAAATAATTTTTGTCCCGTCATATGAATAAAAGGGCCCGCCGTCATATCCGGTTTCAAAAGTTAGTTGAGCAATATTATTTCCGTCAGTGTCCATTGAATAAATATCTATATCTCCGTTTCTGGTCGAAGTAAAAACTATTTTTTTGCTTACGTGTGAAACCGTTGCTTCAGCATCATAACCCTTTTCAAAGGTGAGCTGCTTCAGATCCGTCCCATCTTCATTAGAAGTGAAAATGTCATAAGTATCATACAAAGCCCAAACGTAACCCTTTGAAAAGTCCGGCTTACTCGGACAATTATCTCCGCCTAAATGTGTTGATGAGTAAAGTATTGTTTTATTATCCGGCAAATAGTATGCACAGGTCGTTCTGCCCCTGCCGGTGCTGGCTAAGATCTGCACTGAACCATCTGCATTCATAGTAAATATCTGATCGCATTCCATTCCTCCTCGGGTCGATTGAAAAGTAAATTTGCTGCCGTCAGGAGAAAAATAACATTCGGCATTTTCACCGCCGAAAGTAAGCTGCTGAATGTTCTTCAAATGAATTTCTTTATTAATAAGCAAAGAATCAGTATGGATTTTTGATTGTAGATTTTTGATTGTATATTTAGAAAATGAAAGGGAAAGTATTATAAAAATAGGTAGTATGAAAAGTAATTTACTGCTCAAAGCGCGTGACACTAAAAACTCCTTCCTGGTTATTTATCTTTTCCATTATTTGATTTAGCTGCTTTAGATTTTGTATACTGAGTATAAGCGTACCTTCAAACATTGAACTTTTTGTTTTGATATCAACACTTTTAATATTTGAATTAAAATTTTTTGAAATGGTTTTTGTAATTTCATTTAGAATGCCCGGCCTGTCTTCTCCAATTATTTTTATTCCGCCTGTAAATTCACTGCCTTCGGTTTCATTCCAGTTTATCTGCACGATCCTCTCCGGTTCACGTAAAAACAGATTGACAATATTTTTACAATTCTTTCTGTGAATTCGAACACCTTTTTCAAAACTAATAAAACCAATAACGTCATCTCCTGGTATCGGATTACAGCATTTCGCAAAATCATACT
>JBDSYA010000068.1:0-19060 GCA_039925865.1 Ignavibacteria bacterium | reverse complement strand
ATACAAAAATTTCCTGCTATTCAGGTAGGTGGTCCCGGAAGCAACCGCAAATATAGAAACCGTCCGGATCTTACTTATGATCAGGGTGTCCGTCTTTCTGAAAAAGCCACGATGTACAAATACATTTCTCTGGAAGATTATGTGTACGATAAGACTTTCAAAAGTCAGAGATATACTACTAACCCCAATTTTTTTATTGGCGGAGTAATTCCGCATTATCTTGAATGTAATAACCGTACTGTTCAATTCGGAAGATTTATTACTGATATAGATATTGTTAATAATAATAAAGTTGCCGTAGTTGGAATAGATGTTGTGGAAAAATTATTTCCAAATGAAGATCCACTCGGAAAATTTATAAGGATTGATAATAATGAATTTCAGATCATTGGAATATTTGAAAAGAAAGGACAAGGCTTCGGTCAAAGCAATGATAATTTTGCTTTGGTTCCAATTACAACTTTGCAGCAGATCTATGGTAAGAATAATCGCTCACTGAACATAGCCATTCAGGCACCAAGTAAGGAAACATTTGATGAGAGTGTCGAGCACATGATCAGTGTAATGAGATCAATCAGGAAAGACAGACCGGGCGAACCCGACAGCTTTGAGATCTTTTCAAATGAATCTTTGATAGGCCAGGTGAACAGCTTTACAAAATATTTTAAATACGGAGCAGGGTTTATTTCTTTTATAGCAATGCTTGCAGCAGGAGTTGGCATCATGAATATTATGTTAGTTTCTGTTACTGAAAGAACAAAAGAAATCGGGATCAGGAAAGCAATCGGCGCAAAAAATAAAAGTGTGCTGATACAATTTCTGATTGAAGCAATAATACTTTGCGAGTTTGGAGGAATTATCGGAATATTTCTTGGTGTTCTCACGGGTAATTTACTTGGGTTATATCTTAATACCCCCGTTGTGATCCCGTACGACTGGGTAATAATCGGATTAGTAGTATGCTCGGTAGTCGGTATTGTTTTTGGTGTTTACCCTGCTTACAAAGCTGCTAAGCTAAATCCTATCGATGCTTTGAGATACGAGTGATCGCTGTTTAATCTGATTTATGAAATCGTTGATTCATTGCCAAAACTATCCGCTATCTTTTTAATGAAATCATTGATATCATGATCGACAATTTTATTTTCCAGACTCTTTAAATTATTAACCGCTTTATAAATTTTTTTGATCATTTCATTATCATTCCTCGTTTTATATTGATAACCGTATGCCCCGAGAACCTGTATAATCCGCGCGAAAGCAAAGTAATAAAAGTAATATCTGAATTCATCTTCAGCGCATTTCATAATCTTATTAATTTCCTTTAGATAATAGTCTATCAGAGCATTTCTTTCTTCATCGATTAAACTTATACTTCCGGAATAAAGAAACGATGCAACATCATATTGTAACGGTCCTCTTCTGCCGGACTGATAATCAATATAATATAATTCATTATTTTTGATCATTATGTTTCTCGGCTGAAAATCCCTGTAAAGAAAAAAATGGTTTTCAGCTTTTGAAATTATTGCTGCTAAGTCAAGAAACGTATTATTTATAACTTCATCATCTAATTTATTTTTTAAGAAAATATTGTTAAAATATTCATTGAATTTTTTAAAATCGTACATTAAAACTTCAGGATTAAATGCTTTGGTCTGATAGCAATAACTGTAATCAATCTCTTCTTTTGCGTTCACTTGAAATTTTATCAGGTCGGCTAATGCTTTTTTGTAATAATTATTAAGATCAATTTTAGCGGATTCAGCCGAAAACTTAAACAATGTCATATCACCAAGATCGTCTTCTATATAATATAAATTATCTCCGGAGATATTTATTATAATAGGAACATTGAATCCAAGCCTGACAAAAGTATTTGTAAAATTTATAAATGCGATGTTTTCTTTTATATTATTATTATAAATTCCTATAAATGAATTGCCGTTTGTAAATAAACGGTAGATTTTTCTTTCGGAAGCGTCAGCTTTTAATTCAATTATAGAATCGAGGTTTGTACCGAATTTATTGAAGAAAAGCTCTTGAAAATTATTTAATATAATTTCTCTTTTATAGGACATCAGGGATTTTTTAAAAGATCTGTAAGCGCTTCTTTTAATTCAGGAAATTTAAATTCAAACTTTGCTTTTACCGATTTCTCCGGCAATACTCTTTGTCCTGTAATAAGATTTTGTGCAAACTCTCCTAGCAAAATTTTAAGCGCAAAAGCAGGTACAGGAAATACAGAAGGACGATTGATCACATTGCCTAAAGTTTTACTGAATATTTTATTGGTTACAGGTTTCGGAGACGTTCCGTTTACTGGTCCCAAAAGCATTTCATTTTCTAAAGCAAATAAATAAAGTCTCATTATATCATCAATGTGAATCCATGAATACCATTGATTGCCCGACCCGAGTTTTCCGCCTGCAAAAAACTTAAATGGGGTCATTATTTCTTTTAGGGCGCCATCTTTTTTATCCAGGACAATTCCCGTCCTGATCATTACAACACGAATGTCAAATTCTATTGCTTTCATTGCTTCATTTTCCCAGTCCCTGCAAAGTTCAGCAAGAAAATCCTTTCCAAGTGATGAGTTTTCATTTAACAATTCGTCCCCCCGAAAGCCGTATATTCCTGTTGCGGATGCACTTATAAAAGTTTTAGGCCTGTTCTTACAAACTCGAATTGTGTCCACAAGAAGCTTTGTAGTATTTATTCTGCTGTCATATAAAACATTTTTATATTTTTTATTCCATCTTTTTCCTGCCACACTGGCACCGGCAAGATTAATAATTGCATCTGTGTCTTCCATCACATCTTTAAGACTCATGGGGTTATCATGCAATGACCACTTTAACGCTTCAACTGTATAGTTTTTTTCAAAAACAGATTTTGCTTTTTCAACATTCGTTGTAAGCAGTTTCACATAAGCTCCTTCACGGCATAGTTCATTAATTATCTTTTTGCCGATCAAACCTGTGCCTCCTGTTACTAATATTTGTTTTTTCATCATATAATTAAAATGAAAATAATATTGATTTAATTAAATAAAATAAAAACTACCCCTAAATTTTTTCAAAATTAAATTACATTGAAATTTAATTTTATTACTAATAATTTTTTGAAATTAAACGAAAGGTCGTAAAAATGATTAATATAAAAAAATTATACTCCGTGATAGTTTTGTGCTTTATTCTTTTATCATTAGCATTCATACAGGGATGTGACGAAAATAATCCAATCAATCCTCAGGTATTAACTGCTCGCCTGATGGTCCTTCATGCGTCTCCTGATGCTCCGAATCTTGATATTTATATTAACAATAATCTTGTTAGTTCGAATTTCCCCTATCTAAATACCACAAATTATAAAGATGTTTCAGGTGATGCAATATGCAGAGTTACGATTTATCCTACAGGCGGCAGTGTTGCGCTAATTGATACAAGTGTTTATTGTCAGAACAATAAATATTATACACTTATTGCTTTTGATTCATTGCAGAATATTCAACCGCTTTTTCTCACTGATGATCTGACAGTTCCCGGATCCACTAACTCAAGCCTCAGATTCATACACCTCGTACCAAATGGTGTTACTTATGACGGAGGTGCCAGTGGTAAAAGCCCGTGGTTCCCATTTTATAATTTCGGAGTTGCTTCAAATTTCAGGGCAGTGACCGCAGGAACTTACAGTCTTCAAGTATATCTTGCAGGTTCACCGACAGTTGTTGCCAATTCCAACAGTCAGGTCCTTGCACAAGGCAAGATCTATACAATGATAGCACGTGGTTTTGCAGGTGCAACAGGAACTCAGGCACTGGGCGTCTCTTTGTTTCAGCACAATTAAATATCGTTTCACACAAAAATATAATTTAAGCACACAAGATTATTTATCGATCAATTTTGTGTGCTTTAATTTTATACTGTAATCTATTTGTAATATACTTTTTCCAGAAATAATCCCGATGGCGGCGCGGTAAATTTAGATGGAATGTCAGAATACGATATTAGAAAATTTTTAATTTCTTTCTGACCTATATTTTCCCTGCCGATCTCCACCAATGTTCCCACTAATCTTCTCACCATTTTCCATAAAAAATGTGATGCTTTAATTCTTATTAATATCAGATCTTCTTCTTCATAAATTTCCAGTGATTCAACTAAAACTTTTGTTGATTTGTTTTCGTCATCAAAATCTGAAAATGATTTGAAATCATTCATTCCTAAAAACAGATTTGAGACTTCTGACATTTTGGATACTTTAAGATCATCTTTGATCCACCATACATATTTTTTTTCGAAAGCAGTCCTTCTCCTTGATATCCTGTACAAATATTGTCTTGATAAAGCCGAGTGCCTTGCATGAAAATTATTCTCGCATTTTTCAATTTTCAGAATATTTATGTCTGCAGGAAGTTCATCATTTAATTTTATATTGAGTATGTGCGGAGCGATCATTGTGTCACATTCAAGATGGGCAATTTGTTCAATTGCATGTACCCCACTATCCGTCCTGCCTGATCCCTGCAGGTCTGTAAATTTACTGTTCCCCCGTGCTTTTGAGAAAGAATTTTCAATTGCATTTATTAATGTGCCCTGAATTGTCTTTGAATTTTGCTGCTTCTGCCATCCCGAGTACTGAGTACCGTCATATTCAATATATAATTTAAATCTCAATCTATAATTTTTTAACCTTCTTTTTATTTTTGAAATATTCATCCAGGCTGTATATACCGGGACCGATGAAAAAAAGTGCAGTGAATAAAATTAAAAGATCCATAGGATAACTAACCTTTGACCATGGATCTAATTTTGTCAAATGAGTCATCATTGCAACAAACATGGTGAATGCCAGTAAGAATGTAGCAGGCCTGAAAAAAAATCCCAGTATTAAAAGCAGCGCTCCAAAAAATTCGGAAAATCCTGCCATAAATCCCCAGAATACAGGGAAAAAATTAATTCCCAAATTTGCCATTGAGCTGCCTATTGCTTCCCATAGTTCAGGACCACCACTGATCTTAGGCCAACCATGCAAAAAAACAAAGCTAAGTCCAATTCCTATTCTCAAGATCAGCAATCCAATATTCCGGAATTTGTCAAATGATGTCATGATCATAATTTTATTATTTTATAGTTGATAAAAAATCTTCGAGTGTATTATTAAATTCATCGGGAAGCTCCATATTAAGAAGATGGCCTGCTCCGGGAAATATCTTCATGGAGGAATTTTTAAAATTTTCTTTCATATAAAATGAATGGATCGGAGGCGTTAGCTTATCTTCCTTGCCTGCTACAATCAAAACATGAGTGTTAATGTTTTTGATCTGATAAAATGTATTCGTTCTTGTAGCTATTGCCATCAAAACTCCTATAATTCCTTTATCATCCATCCAGCTCATCATTGTCCTCACAAAGTTTACAACTTCCTCCATCTGATATCCTTTCTCACTAAGCAAGTTCTTCAGCAGGCCTTCCAGTATATCGTCACGTTTTCCATTCTTTATGCCGGTGATCATTTCTGACCGGTTAATAATACTCTCATTAGTTTCACTTTCAGATTTAGTATCAGAAAGAATTACGGAGGAAAATCTCTCCGGCTCTCTGATGAGAGCACGCAAAGCTATATACCCTCCCACAGAGAGTCCGCAAACGTTAACTTTTTCAAATTTAAAATCATTAATAATATTAAAAAAATCATTTACAAGATCTTCCATAGTAAACTGATGGCTGTCCAATTCATTGCTATATCCCAATCCTCTTATATCATAAGTTATTACACGAAATTTATCCTTAAAATATTTAATCTGTTCATCCCACATTCTGCTGCACAACGGAAATGCATGAATGAATATGAGTGGTTTCCCATCACCCCCGTGATCGTTAATACTTATTCCGTTTAATTTGAAAGTTTTCATATTATAAAAAAATTATTTGATTACATTATCTATAAATTTTGTAAAATTATGAGTCAGCTTTATATTTTCTTTAATAATTTCTATTACTTCATCACTTAATATTACATCGGGACTGTATGTTTTATAAACGTAAAATTGTTTCAGCTTAAGGTTTTTCACTAATAATGGATCGTTCTTTTCCTGCTCAATATTTTCAAAGCCTTTTGGCAATTTTGTAAGCGATTCGCCCTTGATCTCGCCAAATTCTTTTATAAAAAATTTATTTGTAATTATAGATTTGTATTGTTTAAAATTATCATAAATTGCTTTACGAATCCTTTTGAGATAGTTAATGTCCATGCTGTACTGACCGGCTGCAAAAAGAAATTCTTTAGAATTAAACTGAAAATAAAAGTGTGGAAGCTCCGCGGATTTGATCCTGTTAAAAGTAAAGGCGGCTGAGTAATATGATTTATAAGGTGTCTTGTCTTTAGAAAATCTTATATCTCTGTTGATCCTGAAAATTGATTTATAATTGACTACAATGTCGGTATCAATTTTATTTATTTCGATCGCAAGTGAATCAATAAGCTCCCGCATGGGAGATTTTAAGTTCATTTCATATTTGTCCCTATGACTGTCAAACCATAATTTATTATTATTCTTTGGATTTGCAAGAGACTTTAAAAATTTCGTAGCGTCGGTTGGAAAGCCCAGGAATGGCTGTTTGATCAGTTCATTAAGCATATCATAAATATAAGTTTCTCATTTCTCAAATTCATTGATCCATTAACAATAATTTTTAACACAAATAATTTTTGGAACTTTATTTTTATAAATGTCTATAATCTGAATTATTAGTTACGGTAATAACTTAAGTATTAATAACTACTTTTTAAATTTAAAAAAAAAATTCTAAAATTTTTAATTTGCAAAATTAATCCCGTCATGAAAATTACAGCAATGCTTTTTATTTTTATAACTTTGTTCATTCTCCCCCTGAAAAATTTAATTTCTCAGGAAAAAGGGATTAACTTTACGATATCCACGGCAAATTTATATTTCCCCGGTGATAAAATTGATCTGAATGTTTACTCATACGATTATTCAGAAAAAAACAATAAGAAGAATAAAGGCGTGGAATTTCATTTTGAAATTTTAGAAATAACCGACATCAATACTTTTTATTCCCGGCAGTCTTCAAGATACAATTTAGATGTACTCAGCAAAGACAGTACAAATCTTCTTTCATCTACAAAAGAAGTTTATTCATTCAATAAAACTTTAAGACATAAGAACGATTATAGTTACTCGTATTTCAACGAAACAGTTCCAATAAGTATTAATTCTAAAGGTGCTTATCTTATAAAAGTGACAGCAGGAAATAAGGTCGCATACTGCGGCTTTATTGTTTCCGAACTCGGAGTGATCTCAAAAGCCGGCAACAGTTCAATGCTCGGATATGTCGTTGACAGAAAATCCGGCAGGCCCGTTAATAATGCTAAGTTAAGTTTTTTCCTTGGTTCAAAAAAGATCGGTGACGGAATCACTTCAGACGGAATTTCCTATCAGCCAGTGAATGAACAATCCAACAGCTCTACAGATGAAGATATGATGCCGGTAATAATCGGCAGCTATGGAGATGATGTTGTTGTATCGGATTCATATTTATTTTTTGGTTATTCATCAAACAGGTATTATACATACCTGTTCACAGAGCAGCCGGTGTACAGAACTAATTCAACAGTAAATTTCAAAGGCACGATAAGGAAAAATATTAATTCAAAATTCGAACCACTTGAGAATAAAGATGTAACAGTGATAATAAAAGATCCTAAAGGAGCTGAAGTTTATAAAGAAGTAAGGAAGACAAATAATATGGGCAGCTTTGACGGTACATTTGAGATCGAAGATGAAGATGCGATTGGTGATTATACTATTTATACTAACATTGATGAAAACAATTCTTACGCTGCAGGTTTTACTGTTGAACAATATAAAAAGCCTGAGTATAAAGTCACTGTTAAAACTGACAAAAGCCAGTATTACGGGAGAGATAATCTGAAAGCTGAGATTGATGCAAAATATTTCTTCGGAAGCCCGGTAACTGGTGCTGAAGTTGAATATAATATTTATAAGGTCAGATATTACAAGCCATGGTGGATGTTTTCAGAATATTCATGGTGGTATGAGGATTATTACGAAAATCAAAATGATAATCAGCAATTTAATGGCGCGGAATTTATTTACTCGGGAAAAGGAAATCTCAATGATGAAGGCAAGCTGAATATCAGTTATGATGTCAATGAAGATTTCAAAGAAGATAATAATTATGACGGGTGGTACAGGCCTTATTATTATGATTCGGATTATAAATATATTGTTCAGGCAAAAGTCGTGGATAAATCCCGAAGAGAGATTTCAGGAACGACAACTGCTTTCGTAACACGAGGCGGATTTTATCTTAATGCAAAGACTGATAAATATTTGTATAAACTGAATGAGAATGTAAACATTGAAGTGATCGCTAATGATTTTTCCGATAAACCTGTGCAAACTGATTTTGAAGCCACTATATACAGATCAACCTGGAACAGAGATTATGATTACAAAGAAAAAAAAGATCTTGTAAAAACATTAACAGGTAAAACTCTTAAAGACGGAAAAGGAATTGTTACTTATAATATCGGAGACGATAATACTGAAGGAGCATATACGGTTGAAATAAAAGCTAGAGATGAAAAAGGAAATCAGATCTCCGCTAACACTTACTTTTATGTTTCAAACGGCGACATGAGCTGGTATTACAATCAGTCAGGAGGCGTTCAGATCATACCGGATAAAGATAATTACAAAGTAGGAGAAGTCTGCAAAGCGTTGATATTAGTGACCAATCCTGATGTTGACGTTCTTGTAACTACAAATACAGATGATATACTTTCATATCAGGTAGAAAAATTTGCAGGTTCATCTAAGATAATCGACATTCCTATTACCGATAAATTTAATTCAAATTTCGAAATTAATGTAAATTATGTTTTCAACGGGGTGTTTTATAATTCGAGCAAGTCAATTCTTGTAATTCCGGAAGAAAAATTTTTGACAGTTCAAATCGATGCATCGAAACTTATATATAAGCCAAAAGAAACAGGAGCCGCAAAAGTAAGAGTAGTTGATAACAACGGAAATCCTGTTAGTAATGCTGAAGTCTCAATTGGAATTGTGGATGAAAGTATTTATTCCATCAAAGAAGATAATACTAAAGATATCCGGAAGTTTTTTTATGGAAAACGAAATGCAAGTGTGTCGACAGCTTATAACAGTAATAATAATAGTAATGGAAATTCAAGACTTATTACAATTTATGAAAAGTTTAATTTGTCCAGCACAAGCGACAGGGATCTGGCAACAGTTAAGGGAACATTGCTGAGAAAAGATAATACACCAATCGGAAGTGCGATCATAGTTATTAATGAAGATTATCAGGCGGCGGTAACTGATGAAGAAGGCAATTTTGAATTCAAATTGCCTGCAGGTGAATATTCAGTCAGTGTGTATCACAATGGCAAAGACCGGGAAGGGTCAATTGATATGGATCTGCAAAGAGGTCAGACAAAAGTGATTAAATTAGTTTATAACTCTAATGATGAATCGTTAGAAGGTTTAGATAACATTGCATCAAAAACGAGTGGTACTGTCAATGAACAAAGTGTAATGAAAAATGGAAGATCAAATGAATCAGCAATTGTCACCGACGGGATCTCCGCTCCAATGATGATGCGTGATAAAAAAATGGATAGAGATGAAGAATCATTTATATCTGCAGACGTTCGATCCGACTTTCGTGATGCAATTTTCTGGTCGCCTTATACAATGACTGACGAAGACGGATATGCAACAGTCGATGTAACTTATCCCGATAATCTGACATCGTGGAGAATTACTTCAAGAGTAATAACTGAAGATACAAAAGTCGGACAGATGACATCGACTGTAGTTACGAGAAAAGATTTATTAGTAAGAATGGAAACTCCTAGATTTTTGCAGGAAAATGATGAAGTAACTATTTCAACTATCATTCATAACTATCTAGAAACAACCAAACAAACAAAAGTAAAATTTTCAGCAGAGAATGTTTTACTTCAGGATGGAAGTAATGAAAAAACTTTAAGCATAGCGCCTAACACTGATGTAAGAGTTGACTGGAAAGTAAAAGTTACTCAGCCTATGGGAGAAGCAAAACTTTATGCAGAGGCTTTGACCAATGAAGAATCTGATGCAGTTGAATTAAAGATTCCATTACAGCCAAAAGGTCTTAAGATCAATGCAAATGTCATCGCAGATTTTTCTGACGAAATTAAAACAGAAATAAAATATGTGAATATACCTGAGGCAACCGACATGCGAAGTGCCGGAATGAAATTCACAGTTGATCCTTCAATGGCATCTACAATACTTTCGGCGCTTGATGAACTTGTTGGATATCCATACGGATGTGTCGAACAAACAATGAGTAGATTTCTTCCTACCGTAATTGTCGCAAATGCCTTTATTAAATTAGGCGCCCCTATCAGCGAAGCAACTAAAAAAGATCTTCCGAAGATGGTGGATAAAGGTCTGCAAAGACTTTATGGATTTCAACATTCAGACGGCGGCTGGGGCTGGTGGGAAAATGATCAGTCAAATCCTTTTATGACTGCTTATGTTGTTTATGGATTATCAATTGCAAAGCAGTCAAACTATGAAGTTCGTGATGGCATTTTAAAACGGGGAATTTCTTCCATCAAAACTCAACTCAATAATAAGGAGATTGATCCAACTACAAGGGCATATATGCTTTATTCACTGGCTGTTGCTGAAGAAAAGGATGAAGAACTTTTTAAGAATAATATCGATAAATTAAATTCTTCTGAAATCAACGACTATGCAAGAAGTTTAATTGCAATGACATGGAAACTTATTGGTAACAATAATAAAGCTCAGGATGAATTATCAAAATTAGAAAAAAATGTAAAGACAAGCGGTGAAGGTGCAGCATATTGGGAAGGAAAAGAATTTCACTATCAATGGCAGGATGATAAAGTTCAGACAACTGCGATGGCTTTAAAAGCAATGGTCAACATAAATGAAAGTTCAGACTTAAAGGAAAAAGTTGTAAGATGGCTGATGATGCAGCGTCAGGGAATGGCGTGGAGAAATACTCAGGAGACTGCAATGATCATTTACGCGCTGGTAGATTATTTAAAGAATTCAAATGAACTTGATCCAAATTATTCAGTAAAAGTTTTTGTGAACGGGCAGAACGTATTTGAAAAACAAATGACAAAAGAAAATGTTTTTAGAAAAGATGAGATCGTCAAAATAGATAACAGCAAACTAAAGTCAGGTCAGAATGAAATCAAGATTGAGAAGAGCGGAACAGGCAAAGTTTATTTTTCATCTTACACAACATATTATTTAGCAGATGAAAATCTGTCTCCGCGTGAAGACGGTTTCAGGGTTGAAAAAGAATATTTTAAACTGGAAAAATATAAATCCTATTCTGAAGATAAGATCACATACCGTAAAAGATCATTTGACGGAAACGTTAAATCCGGTGATGAAATATTAGTGAAAATAAAAGTTCATTCCAAAGATCAGGAAAATCAATACTTCATGCTGGAAGATCCTCTTCCATCGGGTATTGAGGTTGTTAAAGATGACTGGGCTTACTCAATTGAAGATGAGAATAATTATGTAGGCTATCCGTATTATTACTGGAGATGGTGGTATGCAGATAAAGAAGTAAGAGATAATCGTGTGACTTTCTTTGCCACTTATATTAACAAAGGCTTATACGAATTTTCTTATATACTGAGGGCGCAAATTCCGGGTGATTACAGTATCAACCCTGCAAAAGGAATGCTGATGTATTATCCCGAAGTTTATGGAAGCACTGAAATAACAAAGCTTAGAATTAGCGACTAAGTTCTGAGAAATTAAGAATTACGAATTAAAAATTATGGCATAGCCACCACTTCGTGCCGAATTGAGGAGCTTAGCTCCTCTTTTTGTAATTTACATTAGTTAAAGTATATAAAGCGCTTCAAAATTTTTGGCGGCTTTTATTTTAATGTTAAATCATTTGGAACCTTATATTTATCTTTTGCAACATTAAACTCTTCCATATTGAAAGGTCCTAGCACCAATCTTTTCTTTTTAACAATTATCCAGAAGTAAATCACATCTACCCCAAACTTGTATTCATATTCTCTATCGGATAAAGGATCCGGAGGGAGGTCTGGTTTCTGTTTAGCAACAATAAAATCTCCATCATAATCATAATCAATAACTGTTGCATGAATTTGACCTCCGTTAGCATAAGTGCAGTGTATATCATTTAGTGGACCCCCTTCGTGTCGATAAAAATAACCATTCCCAAGGTTTTCAGTATAATCGCTACAAGATCCATTTATGAAAAATATGATTAAACAAATTAACAAAATGATATATGTAACTTGTGTCTTCACATTCTCTCAGGTGCACTGATACCGATTATATCAAAACCATTTTTCAAAACCTGCTTAACAGCAGTGCATATTTTTAAACGCGAAATTGATAATGGTTTGTTTTCCGGATCAACAACCCTGTTGTTATGATAAAATCTGTGAAAGTTTTCTGCAACTTCATTAAGGTAAGATATTATTCTGTGCGGTTCGTAATTTTCTGCAGCTCCCAAAACTTCTTCCGGAAATCTTGACAAAACCTTTAAGAGTCTGATTTCTTCATCAGTTTTGATAAGTTCTAAATTTAAATTATCAATGTCAGCTGTTTTATATTCCGGAATATGCTCGTCAGCATTGCGAAGTATGCCGCAAAGTCTTGCATGAGCATACTGTAAATAATAAACCGGATTTTTTTCAGACTGATCTTTTGCAAGGGCAATATCAAAATCCAGATGAGTGTTTGCTCCTCGCATTACAAAAAAGAATTGTGTGGCATCAACTCCTATATCATCCATCAGGTCATCCAGATGATAAGACTTATCACTTCGCTTGCTCATCTTAAATGATTCGTCACCCATTTTGAAAGTTACCATCTGATGAATGATCACTTTTATTTTATCAGAATCATAACCAAGCGATCTGACTCCGAACAATACCTCTTTATATGTGTCGCCGTGATCGGAACCGAAAATATCGATTATCAAATCGTATCCCCTATTAATTTTGTCAATATGATATGCGATATCGGGCAAACGATAAGTTGGCTCACCTGAAGTTTTCACGATTACTTTATTTTTTTGAAATCCTTCAGCCGGATCCATCTTCAGCCAGACCGCTCCGTCTTCTTCATATGAAAGTCCTTTAGCTTTAAACTCTTCAAGAGTTTTAGTTATTGTAGAATTTTCATAAAGTGAAGTTTCATTGAAAAAAATGTTATGATGTACATTCAGACGATCAAGAGTTTTTTTTATAAGTTCAAAATTGTACTGCTCCCCTGTCTTTTTGAAATAACTAAGATCAGAAGAATTTTTCAGAGAATCTTTTTTTTCATTATAAATGATCTCTGCAATTTGTTTTATATAATCACCTGCATAACCATCATCTGCAAAAGGAAAATCCGGATCAAATATCTGCATATATCTTGCATAGACTGACTTCGCAAGATTCTCCATCTGATTTCCCGCATCATTATAATAATACTCCCGGTCGACTTTATAACCGATCCACTCCAGTAAGTTGGCAATTGCCTTACCGAGTGCAACCTGCCTTCCATGCCCTGCGTGCAAAAGCCCGGTGGGATTGGCGCTCACCCATTCGAGATTAGCTGTTTGTCCATTGTGCAGATCCAAACGTCCGTAATCAATCTCACTTTCAAGAATTTTCTTTAAAACATTTTTATAAAAATTATCCGAAATAAAAAAATTAATAAAACCTGCTCCGGCTATTTCAATCTTAGAGATGAGATGTTTATCATATTCGAGATTTGAAATTATTTCCTCCGCTATTTTCCGGGGAGAAGTTTTTAATTCTTTCGCAAGAAGCATGGCAGTGTTTGTAGAAATGTCTCCAAACTTTTCTTCCTTGGGTTTATCGAATTGAATTTCTTTAGCGGGAAAGTTTAACTTTTGAAATGTTTCGTTAAGTATTGTGTTAAGGTACTTTTTCAAATGTGTATTTAAAATATTATTTATATTACAGGACCAAGGTAAAGACGAGAATTACTCTTTAAATCTAAAAGCATAAATCTAAAATCATAAATCAAAAATCATAAATCAAAAGAAATTCCAAATCCCTGCCTGCGACGAGGCTTCGGTAGGCAGGCAAAATCCCAATTTCCAAATTAGACTCAGATCCATTTCATTTCTTTATACCAGTCAATTGTTTTCTTAAAGCTTTTTTCTAATGTATATTTAGGATTGAAACCAAGTTCTCTTTTAGCTTTTCCATTTGAGCAGACCCATCTAAGCTGTGTTATATCTTTGCATTTTTCAAGGTTCAGCGTTGCAGGGTTTTTTGAAAATGTAGAAAACAATTCTGCGAGATATCCTACAGAATAAATTACAGAATGAGGAAGCCGTATTTTGAAAGCTTTTTTGCCGAGGAGTTTTGAAGTGATGCTTCCTATATCATCCCAGTTATATGCTTTATCAAAACAAAGAAAATACTTCTGCCCGTTTGCAGCTTCGATTTCTGCTGCCAGAACAATTCCGTCCGCAAGATCTTCAACATAAACGAGGCTTAGATACTTTGCGTCAAAACCTATAACACTGTTAAGACCTTTTGAAAAAGTTTTGAAATAGATCAGTATCTCAGTGTCTCTCGGACCGAAAACTGCCGGAGGACTTATGACAGTGACCGGGAATTTATCATTGTATTTCAGAACTTCTTCTTCAGCCTTAAGTTTAGACGCCCCATAGGTTGTAATAGGATTTGGTTTGGTATTTTCATCGGTAGGTTTTTCAGTCAGCGCAGGTCCTGTTGCAGCCAGCGATGATATAAAAATAAATTTTTTTAAACCGGGATTTACTTTTGCAGTTATTTCGAGAAGGTTCTTTGTTGATTCATAATTATCACGAAAAAATCCTTCTTTTGTTTTTGATTTAACAACTCCGGCAACATGAAAAATGTAATCCATATCTTTAATACATTTTTCCAGGGCTTCATTAGAAAAAAGATCTCCGTTAACATATTGAACATTTTTGCCTTCAAGCCATTTTACCGAGGAAGTATTTCTGCGTAAACAATAAACTTCATAACCTTTTTCCAATAATTTGTCTACCAAATGGCTTCCAACAAAGCCGGTAGCTCCTGTAACGAGTGCTTTCAATAATTTGATTTGATTTTCAATAGAAGTTAAAAATTATAATTCGTATTTTCTATGTTTAAAACACAAACTTCACAAAAATAAAATTATAAATGGATCTTTTTGATAAGTGTAATAATTTTACCAGAGCCGATGAAGTAAAAGCAGCAGGAGTTTATCCTTATTTCAGAGCGATTGAGGCTAATGAAGGACCGGTTGTAAAAATTGAGGGAAGAGATATAATTATGGCAGGTTCAAATAATTATCTTGGTCTCACTGCTCATCCAAAAGTAAAAGAAGCAGCAATTAATGCGATCAGAGATTATGGGACGGGTTGTTCCGGTTCGCGATATTTAACAGGAACCTTAGATCTGCATATCAGGCTTGAAGAAAAACTTGCTGATTATTTGGAAAAGGAATCAGTCCTTCTTTTTTCGACAGGATATCAAACAGCTCAGGGAATTATTCCGACATTAGTTTCGAAAGGAGATTACATAATTTCCGATAAAGATAATCATGCATGTATTGTCGCAGCTAATTTGATGGCAAAAGGTGGATTCGCAGAGTTCAAAAGGTACAAACACAATAATATGAGTGACCTTGAAAGAATTTTAAAACTCATCCCATCAGATGCCGCTAAGTTAGTAGCAACAGATGGAGTTTTTTCCACGACAGGTGAGATAGTTGAGCTTGATAAAATGGTCGCACTGTGTAAAAAATATAATGCACGAATACTCATTGATGATGCGCATTCTACTGGTGTTATCGGCAAAGGCGGACGTGGAACAGCTTCGTATTTCGGACTTGTCGACGACGTTGATATGATAATGGGAACGTTCTCGAAAACATTTGCTTCTCTTGGAGGTTTTGTGGGAGGTAAAAAATCAGTGATAAATTATCTGAAGCATCACTCACCGGCATTGATATTTTCCGCATCCCCTACTCCTGCATCTGTTGCAGCTGCTGATGCTGCACTTGAAATTCTTAAGGCTGAACCTGAAAGAATTACAAAGCTCCTTGCGAATGCTGAAAAAATGAGAAAGGGTTTTAAAGAAATGGGATTCAATGTTATTGAAAGTAAAACAGCTATTGTCCCTGTTGTACTTGGTGAAGATGATCTTGTATTTGCTTTCTGGAGAAAATTATTCGATAAAGGTATATTTGTTAATGCATTTATTTCTCCGGGTGTTCCACCGGGAATGGCGATGCTTCGAACTTCATATATGGCCACACATGAGGACAAGCATCTTAACAGGATCCTTGAAGTCTTCGGCGAAATAGGAAAAGAAATGGGCTTTATAAAGTAACCGATAATATCTATTGTTTACATCTAAAATTTTCCACTATAATCACATAGGATAAATTGAAGTTGTTCTAACGTTTTTTTAAGCAAGTGTATTATTTTGTAATCCTAAAAAACGCAATACCCCCCAAATAACTAATTCACTAGTTAAAGGTTATCCATACTTCTAAATCCATTTATATGGATGAGGAATATTGCTTTCAAAAGAAGCAGGCATGGTCTTAGTATGTCAATATTAAATTTTAAATCATATAATTTATTAATAACACTTAAATGGGGAGAGTACCAATGAAAAAAATTTTTACTGCATTTTTTATTTTCATGTCAGTGAACTTGTATTCACAAATTCCACCGGTTACAATTGTACAATCTAACAATCCATCGCCAGGTAAAATATTTTATTCTAATTTAATATTAGGAGGCAGCCCGTCATATGTCCCTTACGTAATTATGTTTAATAACGATGGGTCAGTACATTTTTCCCGACAAATGCCTTTCAGAACTTTTGATTGGAAAAAACAGACAAATAATCTGTTCACTTATTTTAAGGAAGATAATATTCTTGATCCGGCAAGATATTATTATGTTTTAAATAATAATTTTAGTGTGACTGATAGTTTTAAAATGGTGAGCCCGTTACCAACGGATACATTTTATACTGACTTTCATGATTTTCAGATGCTGCAAAACGGACATACGTTAATAGTTGGAGGAGACTATCGTCAGGTCAATATGAGTGTTATTGTTCCCGGCGGACATCCTAATGCAAGGGTTTTAGGCTATGTAATTCAGGAGATGGATGAAAACAGAAATGTAGTCTTCGAATGGAATACATTTGATCACTTTCAAATTACGGACGCGATTGGAGTAAACCTGACCACTAATGATATTGACCCATGGCATTGGAATGCTATCGAACAGGACACTGATGGAAATTTTTTAATTTCATGCAGGCACAGCAGTGAAATTACAAAAATAAGCAGGACTACCGGGCAAATAATTTGGAGACTCGGAGGAAGAAATAATCAATTTGTTTTTATCAACGATCCTGTAGCCGGAGATACTATGCAGCATTTTTCCTACCAGCATGATATCAGAAGATTGCCAAATGGAAACATTACACTTTTTGATAATGGGAATTTTAAAACCCCTCAGGAGTCAAGAGCAGTTGAATATTCTTTAGATGAAGTAAATAAAATTTGCACAAGAGTCTGGCAGTTTAAGCACGTCCCGGCTATTTACGGATTTGCAACCGGTTCTGCACAACGTCTGACAAACGGAAACACCTTTATCAGCTGGGGGACGCAAAATATAATTACAGAGGTTACTCCATCGGGATCTATTGCATTAGAAATGACATTCCCTGTCAATGTATTCTCTTACAGGACATACAAATTTGAATTGGAAAATACGCCTTTAACATTGAATCTGACATTAATACCTCAGGGATATTTTAATGTTACTCGCGACGTTTTAAACATGCAAGACACTGTAAGGGCATACCTGAGGAATAATATTTCGCCTTATGCAATAGTTGATTCTGCGATCGCGGTTATTGATACAGTTTCCGCAACTGGAGTTTATAATTTTGAAAATGCTGCTACAGGCAATTATTATATTGTCGTAAAGCACAGGAATAGTATTGAAACGTGGAGTAAAGTTGGTGGTGAAACTCTCACAGAATCTGTAGCAAATAATTATTCATTTATAAATGCACAGTCGCAGGCGTATGGAAATAATTTAAAAAATGTTGCCGGCCAGTATTGTCTGTATCAGGGAGATATAAATCATGATGGTATTATAGATGCAACAGATGAAGTGGCAATCGAAAACGCTTCAGGTGATTTTTTATCGGGCTATGTTGATACCGATCTAACGGGTGACGGAATTGTAGATGCTTTAGATTTATTAATTGCAGATAATAATGTATTTAGTAATATTATGGTTCAGCGGCCTTAACATTCGTAAAATGAGAAGATTAATAATTTTTATCGTTCTATTATTTATTTTTTCCTGTAACAAGTCGAGTAATCCTCCTGCAGTAAATGAAACTATGAATGAAACTATGAATGAATCTTCGGCAGAAGAATCTGACAGTAATTTAACAGCTGAAGAAATATTCAGCACGAGTCTTGTTCAGGAAATTGCCGGAGTTGATGATATTGATCTTCAGATATACATTGAAGAACAATTTTATAACCTTGCGTCTAAGTCAGATAAAGTAACACTTGACCGGATATCATCCTCGATTTATTTATTGTGTTATGTTCAGGGAGGAGCAAAGAAAAGTTTTATTCTGCAAAAGTATTATGATCCTGTAAACGATGAATTTATCTTTGATAAGTCAGTAACGGATATTAATGCATCAGATATTTTTTTAAAAAAATAGTATTAGGCGGTGTCTTATTTTCAAAAAAAGTTGTAGTTTTAAATTAAAATTTGTAAATTTGTAAAGTTCTTTTAATTGTAAAAATATTTTGGTTCCAATTTTAATGCATTGGGATTAAAAGGGAATCCGGTTTAATGCCGGAGCTGTCCCCGCAACTGTAATAAAGAAAACCAAATAGTTTGTC
>JBDSYA010000067.1:0-8390 GCA_039925865.1 Ignavibacteria bacterium | reverse complement strand
TATTTTTCATCCAGCTCTTTAATATTACTATCTACTGCTATGAAGTTTAATCCGATCTGCTTTAATAATTCAGCCCTTCTCGGAGATTTTGATGCAAGGATGTATGATTGGTTGAGAATTCTTTTTAAATTACTCAAATAGTTTCCTTCGACAATTCTGATATTTTATTCAAAGCATATTCTTTCCTCACAATTAACCTCTCGCCGGTTCTCCGGATCTTTATTTCAACATTCCCCTCTTTGATATTTTTCTCACCAATGATAAGCTGCACCGGGATTCCGATAAGATCAGCATCATTAAATTTTACACCCGGCCTTACATCTGCCCGGTCGTCAAACAGAACTTCAATATTATTTAATTTAAAATTTTTATAAAATTCTTCAGAGATATTTTTAACCTCATCACTCTTTTGATTAAGTGATATCAGTATAACCTGAAAAGGTGCTGCCTCCCCTTTCCAGATAATTCCCTTCTCGTCATTATTTTGTTCAATGAATGCGGCTGCCGTTCTTTCAACGCCGATACCGTAACTCCCCATGATCAGCGGATTTTCTTTTCCTTCGGCATCTAAGAAAGTTGCCCCGAGAGCTTCAGCGTATTTTGTCCCAAGCTTAAAAATATGGCCAACTTCAATTGCTCTTGTGATCTTAAGTTTACTATTTCTGTCAATTGTTTCTTCGCCTTCTTTCACTGTGCGCAGGTCTTTGTATTCAATATCCGGAACGTCTCTTTTCAGATCAATATTTTTTAAGTGATAATCGTTTTTGTTAGCACCACTTATGAGTTCATCTCCATCTTCAAGTAAAAGGTCTGCAATAATTTTTATCTTTTTATTTTTCAATCCGATTGGTCCTATTGATCCTGCATCTGCTCCTGTAATTTCCAAAAGCTCTTCATTGTGAGCAGATCTTATATTAATCCCAAAATAATTTTGAAGTTTTATCTCATTGACTTCATCATCTCCGCTTATAAGCACCATCACATATTCATTTCCTTCTTTTGAAGGATTTACAAAAACTCTCGACTTTGCCAGCCGGGTCTTGTCTTTTGTATTTAGAAAACCCGCGAGTTCATCAATTGTTTTTATGTCAGGTGTATGAAAATCTTCTGATTTAAGATCTGAATTTTTTCTCAGAACTTTTTCTTTAAATGAAACTGCAACTTCAATATTAGAAGCATACGACCCGTCTTCGCTAATCACAATATTATCTTCGCCCGCAGAAGCAGGAACCATAAATTCCTCTGAGTCACTTCCTCCCATTGCACCGCTGTGAGCTGATACGACAGTAAAGTTTAATCCGCATCTTGTGAAAATATTTCTGTAAGCCTGAGCCATGTCTTTATACGATTTATCCAGGCCTTCCAAAGTCGAGTCAAACGAGTAAGCATCTTTCATTGTAAATTGCCGGCCTCTTAAAACGCCTGCACGAGGACGTTCTTCATTTCGGAATTTTGACTGAATCTGATACCAGATTTGTGGAAGATCTTTATATGATATTAAGTTTGGTTTTGCAATTGAAGTAAATATTTCTTCATGCGTGGGACAAAGTACCAGCTCACGGTTTTTTACGCGAAACATCAGATCTCCGTAATCTTCTAATCTTCCCGTTTCAGCCCACAACTCATTGGGCGCAATTGCAGGGAGCAAAAATTCATTTCCTCTGATCGCGTCCATTTCTTCGCGGATAATTTTTTCAAATTTCCGGAAAACAATTAAGCCAAACGGAAGCTGCGAATAAACTCCTGCCGTAAGCTGTCTTATCATTCCTGCGCGGAGCATTAACCTGTGTGATGCTGTAACTGCATCAACAGGATCATCTTTTAATGTTGGAAGAAAAAATCCTGATAATCTCATAAAATTTAACCCGAATTGTGAATGCCATAAGCTGTAAATATAAAAATGACCCCTTTGGATTACAATCCTAATTTGAATAATTATAGGTTGACATTGGAAGTTAAAATTGAGAAGTTAAAAATAAAAGGAGACCAAAAAATGAAATTTATTAGAATATTTGTTTGTGGTTTTTTCTGTTTAATAAGTTTTTCAAAAATCACGGCTCAATTAAGTTCATTCGATTCTTCATTTGTCCTGATATCATCTCCGGGTTTTGATTTCAGAAATCCTCAATTCGACAAATCTCAATCCGCCATTAATTATTTCATAAAGGATTGTATTCTTGCTTATGAGAAATGGAGTGATGATAATTCATCAAATATATCAGTCAGGTTTATAAAATTTGCTTCTATCGACAGTGCTTACGACTTAACTAATGATTCGTTTCTAAACATTCATCCTTCCGTTGCATATTTTTCTGATTTACCTGAATACAATGATGGGGCTGTTGTGTTTCAATCAAACAGAAATGATCATTGGAATATTTACTTTTCTAAATATTCTTCGAATGTCTGGAGCACTCCGGTATCTGTAACCCCTGATACTACAGATAATCTGACACCTGAAATTTCAGGTTATTCAATTAACAATTCTAAAAATTATTTAATAACTTATGTCAGGGAAAGTGATATTTATTTAAAAAATTATTTTAACGGAGTATGGGGTGATGAAATAAATGTATCTTCTGATGATTCTCTGATTTGTTTTTCCCCGAAAATATCGAAGGGTAGCTTTTCCTCTCCTACAATATACCTGTCATATCTCAGAAAGGTAAATGATTCCATAAATTCTATCGCTTATCATATTAATCAGATAAATACAAACGGTGCTGTAATTCTGGGACCGAGAAAGTTTATTCTTCAGCCAAACTCTCAGGATAACATAAGTTATTCTCAGGAATTCTCTTCTCCTGTTTTAGTCTATGATTATGATACACTTGGCAAAACCAATGTTTATGCGGCCTCTAACAATTTCAGCGGGAACAATGAACTACACAATTTATCTGTTAATTATTCTGGAAATAATTTTTCGGGAAAATTTTCTACTCACGGAGATATAACAGACGGGATATATATAACTGCTTCATGCTGGATAAATGAAAAATCTGATTCGGTTAATATTTTTGCAAACATCAGAAATACATTTTTTGGAAATCCAAAAAAGTTCTATGTTGGTGACACGTCAGTATTAACATCAGTGAATCTTAGCACAAAACTTTGCAAGGGATCAAATAATCTATATAGATTCAGAATGTTGTGGGAAAAAAAAGTTAACGGAAGAATTGCTTTAATAGAATCACACATGGATGATTTTTTAGCTTCTGTTATAAAAACTTCAAATTTAACTCCTGATAATTTTTATCTTTCACAAAATTATCCAAACCCATTTAATCCAAAGACAATTATTAAATACTCAATACCCACTACTCAATTCACTATACTAAAAGTTTATAATGCTCTCGGCAAAGAAGTATCAACTTTAGTTGACAAAAAACAAAATGCGGGTACTTATGAAGTTGATTTTAACGGTGAAGGTTTGCCGAGTGGGATTTATTTTTATATTCTAACAGTCCATTCGGATAAATTAGAAACGGGTGATTTTATTGATACCAAGAGAATGATCTTATTAAAATAATGTTTTTAAAAATTTCAAATTATGAAAAAGTTGGTTTTGATTTTAAATTTTTTTATTCTTAATAATATTATTACTTTAAAAACTCGTGCTTCGTCTGATTTCATGCCCTTGCAAATAGGAAATTCATGGACGTATTCAGTTTCTTATAACATGACTTATTGTTGCAAATTAAAAGTTAACATTGTTTCTGACACTATATTTAATAATAAAAAATATTTTAGATCATCATCTCCAATACCTGTGAGCCACGTAATCGGATTGAATTTAAGATATTACAGGGTAGATGCTGTTTCAGGAAATTTTTTTGGATATTATGATTCCGGAGGTGGATGTTTGTATTACCCCAATGAAGTATTGATCGATAGTTTAGCAGCAAACATAAATAATATATCTGCAATATGTCCAAGTATGAGTAAGAGAGCATGCACGAATATTGAACCATTTCAATCTTGCTGGGGATCATCTTACAACAGAAAAAGATTTCAATTTTATAATGGGAATACTCAAACTCCTTCTGCATACTTTATGGGAATTGGTTTATCCGGTTCTGCAGACGGACCTTTAGGAGAAGTTTCTTTTGATTTAATTGGGTGTGTGATTAATAATATTGTTTATGGAGATACAACTTTAACTGTTATACACAATTTGTCAAACCAAATTCCGAATAGATTTTCACTTTCTCAAAATTATCCAAACCCTTTCAACCCAAAGACAATTATAAAATACTCAATACCCACTACTCAATTCACTATACTAAAAGTTTATAATGCTCTCGGCAAAGAAGTATCAACTTTAGTTGACAAAAAACAAAACGCGGGTACTTATGAAGTTGATTTTAACGGTGAAGGTTTGCCTAGCGGGATTTATTTTTACCAACTTAACACTGAAGATTTTCTGGAGACCAGGAGAATGATTTTATTAAAATAAAAAAATGAATATGAAGAAACTATTTTTTACTTTCACATTAACATTATTTTATATTGCAATCCTGCAGGCTTCGCAGGATACTTCATATACTTTATTGTCTTCAGATAACATTGATTATAAAAATCCTCAGTTTGATAAAACAGGAGGATCTATAAATTACACAATAAGAGATTGCATTTTTGCTTATGAAAAATGGAGTTCCTCTGCAAGTTCTAAAATTGCTGTAAGATTTATAAATTATAATTCCATGAACCCTGAAGTGGAACTTACTGACGGTTCCTCTTTAAATATTCATCCGTCAGTTGCTTATCACACTCAGCAATTCACGGTTGAGAATAATCCAGGAGCAGTAGTTTTTCAATCTAACCGCAACGGCAACTGGGATATTTTCTTTTTATATTATAACTCCACAGCATGGAGCGTCCCGGTTTCAATTGCAAGTGATACTCAGGATGAGATCAGTCCTTCAATTACAGCATATCTTCAGAACAATGTTTTAAATTTTCTTGTGAGTTACAAAAAAGGAAATGATATATACATTAAAAATTATTTTAATGGGGTCTGGATAAATGAAGTTAATATAACTGCAGATGATAGTCTGGATTGCAACACTCCCGTTTTAACAAAGACAGCGTACTCTCCGAGTGATTTTTATGCAGCATACAATCATAATGAAAATGGAGTAAACTCAATTTCATATCGTAAACTACAGGTCTCCGGTACAGGTGATATTAGTTTCAGTACACATATAAATATTGATCAGCCCGAACCGCAAAATAATTTGCGTTTTTCAAATGGTGTAAATTATACAATCTTAAATTATGACTATGGAACACCCGGAAGCCGAAGCTTTTATTCCGCATTCATAAAAACAAGCAGTCATACAATCCGAAATCAATCTTCATCATTTAATGGTGAAAATTTTGGTGGCACCGGCTCATCACATGGTGATATTACCTCGGAGTTTTTAAGCGGCTACACTTTATATGCATGGATCGGCAGGGTGCAGGACTCAACGCAAGTTAACATTGCATTTTACACGTCGAGTGGTATGAGCAAATTTTATGTGGGTAATTCACAGGAAGAAACCTTTATCAACATGAGCACTAAACTTATTTTTGGAGATCCGTTTACGAAGTTCAGGATCAGAGTATTGTGGGAGAAAAAAATAAATGGAAGAACTGCTCTGATAGAAAGTTTTAAAGACGGATTTTTAACTTCAATAAATAATTCACTGAGTTCAACTCCGAATAATTTTTCTCTCTTTCAAAATTATCCAAACCCTTTCAACCCAAAGACAATTATAAAATACTCAATACCCACTACTCAATTCACAATACTAAAAGTTTATAATGCTCTTGGCAAAGAAGTGGTAACTTTAGTAAATCAAAAACAAAACGCCGGAAGTTATCAAGTTGAATTTGATGGTGAAGGTTTGCCGAGCGGGATTTATTTTTACCGCATAACGGTCTATCCGCAGAGCGGTGCCTTCGCATCTGATAAATCACAGTCAGGAGAATTTACAGAAACAAGAAGAATGATCCTGATAAAATAAATTTAAATTAATTTTGGACAGCACAAATAAAGTTATCAGTTATTCAGATACTTTTAGCAGTAAATTCAGTTTACTCCCTTTGTTAAAATACTGGGAAAAACAAATTGAAAAGAATAAAGTATTTGCCCTTTCTTATGATTATATAAATGAGAAATTAAAAAAAGCGCCTGAACTACTTCAGCCGATCACCGACCCCGATGTTATTGCTAAAAATTATGAACTCATTGAAGAACTTTTAAATATTTGTTTGTCCCCTGCAATTTATGAGAATGAATTTTATGCTGCCGTTTATCCGGACAGGCTTGACAGTTTTTATTCAACACCTGCTTTCAAGCGATTGCAATTATTTGAAAATCAAATGAACTCAAGCTGCTTTAATGAAAATTGCTGTCTGACACCTGACGGGAAAGCTATTGCTTGTTTTGCATGGATAATGGTTTTGCATTACGGTTTAAATATTAACTATGAATATCCGATCATTTATACTTTGATTGATACGAAGACTAATTTAGAAAGGCATTATCGCATAAGGATCTATACCTGGTTTTGCGAATTGAAAATTAAAGGTGAACTCAAGCAAATCAGCAAAGAAGAAAAAAAAAGATTGTTTGAAAATCTTGATGATCCCAAAATACTTGCTGAAATTCTGCCGCCTGATAATTTTGATATAGAAGGTTTTCTGATCTATAATGCTGTTGATATCACGGATCAGGAAGTTATCTCATCTCTTAAATTTGATCTTATTCAAAAAGAATCTCACATATCTCAGATAAGATTTGAAAATCTTCAGCATAAACTCAGGGTCCTTTTAAGAAAGCCGGATATTAAACTTGGTTTGATCGCCTTCCCAACCGAAAAAAAAGATATGAAGAATGCTCTGAAAATGGGAAGCAGTATAATCCTGCAGGACACTTTCATTGAAAATGAAATTGCAACAGAGTTTAAAATTTATGATGATGTTTTAAATAAACGTCAGGTAAAGATTATCTATGATATAAATAATTATGCATGCTCCAACAAAGTAAGGGAAGCGTTTGCCAATTCAGGATTAAGGAATTTGCTGATCGCTCCATTGATTTACAAAGACGAGTTGATAGGAATTTTAGAAATTGCCTCATCACTGCCGGGAGACTTAAATAAAATAAATATCTTAAAACTGACTGATGTTTATCCATTGCTTGCAATTTGTATCGAGTCCAGCCTTGACGATCTTAATAAATCCATTCAATCCATTATCAAAGAACGATGCACGGCTATACATCCTTCTGTAGAATGGAGATTCAGGGAAGCTGCACGTGTTTATCTTAATAATCTCCGTAATAATGTCATTATAGAAATGGAAGACATTGTATTTGAGAACATTTACCCTTTTTATGGATATTCTGATGTTAAAGATTCGTCTGTCTCAAGGAATTCTGCTGTCAGGGATGATCTCATCGAAAACTTAAAATTGGTGCAGGAAATAATTTTGACAGCATCACATGAAACTGATATGCCGATCCTCGAAGAGCTGTCATTCCGTATATCCGGCCATATGCAACAACTGAAAGAAGGAAAGATTTTAAGTATTGAGATGGATGCAATAAATTTTCTTCGTACTGAAGTAGAAGCAACACTTGTTTATTTGAAAGACTTAAATCCTGAGATCAAAGTACTTATAAGCAACTATAAAGAAAAACTTGATCCGGGTTACGGATTTATATTCAATAAGCGAAAAGATATAGAAGACAGTTTAATGCTTATCAATGAAACAATTTCCACAGAACTCGATATTCAGCAAAGCAAGGCTCAAAAAATATTTCCGCACTATTTTGAAAAATATAAAACCGATGGAGTTGAGTACAATATGTATTTAGGTTCATCACTTGTTGAAGGTGATGCGTTTAATCAAATGCATCTTAAAAGCCTCCGTCTCTGGCAACTGGTGACAATGTGCATTATTACCAAAAGGTGTATTGAACTAAAGCATAAGTTAAGTGTACCTCTGGATACAACTCATTTAATTTTTGTTCAAAACGCTACTTTAAGCATAAAATTTTTTTATGATGAGAAAAAGTTCGATGTTGCAGGTTCATATGATATCCGGCATGAGATCATTAAAAAAAGAATTGATAAAGCAGTTATCAAAGGAAGTGATGAAAGATTATCGGCTCCCGGAAAAATTGCAATTGTTTATTCACAGGAAAGTGAAGCGGAGGATTACAGACAATATATTAATTTTCTTAAAACAAAAAATTACATTACCAGCGAAATCGAAAGTTTTGAGCTTGCCGATATGCAGGGAATTCACGGTCTTAAAGCACTTAGAATAACCGTTAACAGCAATCTTATAACAGATAAGAATAATGATGAAAGTAAAAATGACAAGACTCTAAAAAC
>JBDSYA010000066.1:0-13645 GCA_039925865.1 Ignavibacteria bacterium | reverse complement strand
ATTGAAAATGGAAAAGAAAAAATTGAGAAGGGTTATGGGAAGTTTGTAAAAAGGGGCAAGGTGTCAAAGGTTGTCTAAGACATCAAAAAGTGTAGCTCATTAATAAAAAAAGCATTAAGTTCTTTTTAATTAAATGAACTGCACAGATAATGAAATTTATCTCATCAGACCTATATCACATATATAATCGCGGTAATAACCGCCAGCAAATATTTTTTAAGTATGAAAATTATTTATATTTCCTTGGCAAAGTAAGAAAACTTATTTTACCTAATTGTGATATTCTTTCATATTGTTTACTTCCGAATAACTTTCAATTTCTGATCAGTGCAAATTCAAAAACAATATCTCATGATGAAAAAGGAAGAAATTTTCTCAGTGAGGGATTTCGGCATTTATTGAGTTCGTACGCGAAAGGTATTAATGTTCAAGAGAAGAGAACAGGATCACTTTTTACACAAAATACACATGGAGATAATGTTAATATTAAATCAAGCCAGGCACTGGAGTGTTTAATGTATATTCATCAAACTCCAATTAAAACTAAATTGGTAGATAAAATGGAAGATTGGGTTTTTAGTTCATTTAAAGATTATTGCGGATTTAGAAGAGGAACAATATGTAATAAAGATTTAGCTTTTAAATTGTTTGATATCTGCACGGAAGACTTTTATTCACTTTCGTATAAAATACTTCCTGAATATCATCTAAAGAATTTCTTTGAACTTCCCATAGTGCCACATTTTTAAATGTGCCACACTATAATATTCTAAACAATTGCAGATTCCTGAGCAAGTATTTCCTCATAAAACTTTTCATACATGGGTACGATATTATCTTCACTAAATTCCTCAGCTCTTTTTCGGGCATTCTTTGCGAGAATGTCATACCGCTTTTGATTTGTAAGAAGTTCAATAGTGTATTTTGCCATTCTTTCAACATCACCGATCTCGGCTATATATCCGGTTTCCCCGTGAAGATTTAATTCAGGTAATCCTCCAACACTTGAAGAGATCACCGGTACTCCGCATGCCATTGCTTCAAGCGCCGATAAACCAAAGCTTTCAGACTGAGATGGTATTATAAAAATATCTGCAACTGACAAGATCTCAACTAGCGCATCCTGTTTCCCCATAAATTTTATTTCTTCAAAAATTCCAATTTCTCGTGAATATCTTTCACACTCGCCTCTGTCAGGACCGTCCCCCACCAAAATCAATTTTGATTCCACTTTCTTTTTCACTTCATTAAAGATCTTAATTACATCAAGTACTCTCTTTAAGGGCCGGAAGTTTGAAGTGTGAATTAAAATTTTTTCATCATTGGGAGCAAAGTTTTTCTTGAAACATGTTGTCTTCTCATCATTTTCACGTTTATATTTTTGGATGTCAATAAAGTTAGGGATCACTTCTATATTCTTATTGATCTTATACTGCTGCTGGGTTTTATCTTTTAGAAATTTTGAAACAGCAGTAACACCGTCTGATTTTTCTATGCTGAACTTCATTGTCGGTAAGAAACTGGGTTCGAGACCCGTTAGTGTTATGTCAGTTCCGTGAAGTGTTGTTATAAACTTTATTCCGCTCGCACTATTATTTTCCGACTTTAAAATTTCTCTCGCAAGGTAGGCACTTGTAGCATGAGGAATGGCATAATGCGCATGCAGAAGATCCAGTTCATAAAATTTCGTCACTTCCACCATTTTACTGGCTAGGGCAATGCTATATAATGGAAATTCAAATAATGGATAATTATTTATTTCGACTTCATGATAGAAGATATTATCAATGAAACCATTAAGACGTGTCGGCATTGCATAAGAAATAAAATGGATTTCATGTCCTCTTAACGCAAGCGCCTTTCCAAGCTCAGTAGCTATAACACCGCTGCCTCCGTATGTTGGATAGCACGTAATGCCGATTTTCATAAAATTTTTATTCATTTTTTAAATATACTTTATTCTTCTTTTAAGAAAAATTCATTTTATAGTTTCAAATAAAAATTTCACTTAGTTTTACTTTTGTGTGCGGGAATGATAACAAATGTGATCGGGCTAATAATGATTTTATAAGGTAGCTTGTAATATTTTTTTATAAGATTTTAATTTTTGTGAAAGCACTAATCAGTTGATTTTTAATAATACATGCAATAGTTTACAAATATAAATAATTCTTTTACAAACCCTCGAGTGAATTCCAACAACTAATAACTTTCAATCTTATCTATTGTTTTTAAAATAAAGTCGCCTTAATTTTAGTTTAATGAAACTGCGTAGTTTAATATTTTTTTGTTTGCCAATCTTTTTTTCCTCCTGCTTTCCGTTAAGCATCGATAAACTTGTTGAAGTTGACGAGAACGAAGACTGGCTGTATATCGGCGGCGACCTCGCTAAAACTAATACTTCCAAATCAAAAAGTAATTTAACACCTCCTTTTAAACTCTTGTGGCAATTCGATGCAGATGGCGGGCTTGCAAAAAACAGCCTTTCGGTAAGTGATGCTATTTTATTTGCAAATACTCTCAACGGAGAATTTTATTCTATAGATATTAACAGCGGAAAAAGTTTAGGGCGTACCTCCACAATTGGCAGATCATCTTATTCAACACCGGTCATATTTAATAATAATGTAATTATTACATCTTCCGGCGATAAGAAGAGCAAAGTTTTTAGTTACAATCTTATTAAAGGCGCGGTTCAATGGGAGAGAAATGTTCATTGGGTTGAATCTTCACCGATACTTGTAAATGAAGATATAATTCTCAGCAATACTAAAGGGGCATTGTACAGATTGAATGCCAGGACCGGAAGCATAATTTGGAAATCAGGTTTGAAAAAATCAATGTTTTCGTTTTATACAAGCCCATCAGTTTATAATGAAAAAATCTTTCTTGGAAGCACTGACGGAAATATGTATGCATTTGACCTTCTTTCAGGAAAAGAATTGTGGAAATACAAAACAGGTGCTTCGATAATCAGCGATGTATCTGTCGCTGACGGCAATATCTATTTTGGCTCTGACGACAAGAATTTTTATTGCCTGGATACGGCAGGAAATTTAAAATGGAATAAAGATCTGAATACAAATTTTTTGTCCTCATCTGCATTTTATAACAATAATCTGATCACTGCAGGTGTTGACGGGTCCGTATTTGCTTTGAATAAAAACAACGGTGACATTGTCTGGAAATTCGTCACTAACGGCGCAGTTTCGGCTTCGCCTTTGTTGCAGGGAAGTAAAATATTCATAGGATCATTTGATAAAAATTTTTACTGTTTAAATGCTGATGACGGTAAAGAACTATGGCAGTATAAGTGTGAAGGCAGGATCAGAACCAGTGCGGTTGTGTGGAAAGATTATATATTCGTAGCCAGTGACGATAAATTCATTTATTGTTTTAAATAAATTTTAAGTGATGTTAAAAAAAATATTTTTATTGTTTGTTGTTAATGCAAGTTTGATTTTTGCACAAACTGATTCCGTCCCGGATTTGAATTTTATTAAAAATTATAAACTCAGTGTTATTTCCAAACCGGAAAATGCAAAAATATATTTGGATACTTTATTGATTGGAACAACTCCCCTTTCAGAATATGAGATTAAAGAAGGAAACTATACCTTAAAAATAATTAATCCAAAATCCTTATTGGAATGGGAAAATCAGAATGAAGTAATTTTTTTAAATTTGACAAGTGATACTGTTTTCAATATTCAATTCGACTATTATTATTATTTTAATACTCTTCCTTATAATGCCGGTGTTTTTAAAAATGATTCTTTGCTGGGAATGACTCCTCTGAGATTCTTCAACCCGCAACAATTATCGGGTAATCTTTTAATAAAGAAAAAAAACTACAAGGATTATATTTTTGACCTGAAAAATTATAACTTTGAGACAGGCGAAAATATTCATCTGCAGTCAAAAGGCAAAGTAAGTATCAATGATGTTGTTTATAAAAACCGGGGAACACAGTTTAAGACTAAAAGAAATCTTTACACTCTCTTAGGCCTTGGTGCAGCTTCCATAGCGGGCGGATATTTCTCGATCAATTTTAAAAATAAAGCCAATAAGGCTTATGATAATTATGTGAATACAGGCAATACCGCATTACTGGACCAGTCAAGATCTAATGATACTTATTTTGTTATTTCGCTTGCACTGATGCAGGTGGCTCTCGGAGGGCTGATCTATTTTCTGTTTTTTGACTGAAATTATTTACTCAGCTATTAAAATTTTTTCACCGGGCTTAATGAAAAAGTTTCTCCACACTATCGCAAGCAATATAATTACTGCACCCGCTATTGCATAAGCGGATGGAACTTCACCAACTCCCAAAAAAACCCACACAGGATTTAAAACTGCTTCAAGCATAGCAATGATCATCGATTCTGTTGCCGAAATATATTTGATCCCTTCATTAAAAATTATGTAACTGATCCCGATCTGGAATATGCCCATATAAATAAGTATAAGCATCTGAGTTGAGTCTATAATAAGTTTGTCAAAAATAAAAGGCAGACAGAATATACAGACGAGTATATTTCCTGCAATAATATAGATTATTGTATTCTCACTTTTATGCAGCTGTTTCTTCCATTTGAGAAAGAGTGAAAATAAAGCAAAGCAAATACCTGATCCTATTGCAAACAAATTACCCTGAATATTTGAAAAGTCAAGCTTGCCGAAAAAGAACAGACTCATTCCTAAAATACAAATGATCAACGCGATAACATTTCTTTTATCGAACTTTGTTTTTAAAAATACCGGTTCGAGTATCAAAAGATATATTGGTGCAGTGAATTGAAGAAAGATCGCATTAGCTGCAGTTGTGAGTTTGGTAGCTATCACAAACAGTATAAGAATGAATGCATAAGTTATACTGCACAGAATTGAGATCACGTCAAATTCGAATTTAAGACTCTTCTTCCGAATGAGTGTTATTATCACAATTGTGACTACTGCTATGAGTGACCTGTAAAAAGAGATCTGATATGCATCGAGCAATAATATTTTTATGAACAAACCTCCGGAGCTCCACATTACAGCTGCAAGGCTTATGAATATCAAACCTTTTTTGTGTTGGGGTATTGTGCTGATAAGTTTATTAAACATGATACAAGGGCTTGATCACATAAGCTCTTAGAATTTCGGAATGTTTAGATGGTTTTTTAATTTGATAAGTGTACCAAATGAAATAAATCGTTCATCGAATAAAAAATAGCCATGAGTATCATTAAATAATTTTCAAGTATTAATTTCAAGGGGCTTTTTTCTGATCTCCTTAAGCATGATCTCTGACATTTTCTCAAGATCATATTCATGTTTCCAGCCCCAGTCATTCCTTGCCACTTTGTCGTCAATACTTTGAGGCCATGACTCTGCGATAGCCTGCCTGAAATCAGGTTTGTACGTAATCTCAAAATCCGGAATACTTTTTTTTATTTTTTCTGCAAGTTCCTGAGGATCAAAACTAATACCGCTGATATTATAACCTGAATGGATTGAAAGCTTTGAAGAATCTGCTTCCATGAGTTCTATCGTACCCCTGATCGCATCGGGCATGAACATCATAGGAAGTTTTGTATCGGGTTTAAGAAAACATTCATACTTTCCGCTTTCAATAGCATCATAAAAAATTTCAACTGCGTAATCAGTAGTTCCGCCGCCGGCTTCAGTTTTAAAACTTATTAAACCCGGGTAACGGATGCTTCGAACATCCAGTTTAAATTTATTAAAATAATATTCGCACCATCTCTCGCCCGCAAGCTTACTCACACCGTAAACAGTTATGGGTTCCATGATAGTTAACTGCGGAGTATTTTTTTTTGGAGTTGTTGTTCCAAACACGGCAATAGAGCTTGGCCAAAATACTTTATTTATTCCGACCTCACGCCCAAGATCAAGAATATTCAAGAGACTTTTCATATTAATATCCCAGGCCTGAAGAGGCAGACGCTCGGCATTTCCTGAAAGTACGGCTGCTAATAAATATATCTGTGTGATCTTATACCTGATAACAAAATGTATCAGTCTTTTTTCATCCATTACATCAAGTATCTGAAAAGGACCTGATTGCTTAATATCTGCCGGAGCGTCTTTAATGTCAGTCGCAAAAACATTTGAATCACCGTAAACTTTTCTAAGTGCCAAAGTGAGTTCGGAGCCAATTTGTCCTGCAGCGCCGATGACGAGAATTTTTTCCATTAAGTAATTTATCGTAATGATTGAGTTTATTTAGGATCGGGTCTTTTAATATTATGAACACGTTCCAATCTCAGTTTGGGAACGCCCCTTCATTTCATAATTCTGTTTACTTTACTCTTATAAAAGTTATGCTTGAGGAATTTAAACACTTTACGTTATCAGAATTATTTTGGATCGAGTCTTTTGATTATTTCTTCCTGCTTTTGTATTTCAATGTCCGTTAGCGGAATTCCTTTCTGTATCTTCTGCTGTATTTGAGAATACGGCATCCATACTTCTTCTATCTGTATAATTTTTCTGTCATCACCTAAATTTTTTACAGATGCGTTAAAATTTCCCTGCTTAAAAATTCCTAGTGCTTTTTGATAATTTTCAATTGAAAGATCATATTGCTGGAGTAAATTATAAGCTCTTCCCATATACATATATGCTTCACCGAAATCCGAATTTTCCTGCACGGTCTTTTCAAATTCTATGTTTGATTCTCTGTATTTTTTTTCTTCAAATAATTTGACACCGGCTTCATAGCTGCCCTTGCCTTTCACTCCGCAGCCCGAAAGTATTAGTGTTATTCCGGTTATAATAAGAAGTAAAACAGATTTTAAATTTTTCATATGTATTTTTACTTTTAAATTTTCATTTTAAAATTAGTATTTAAACTACTTCGACAAAAATTCATACTTTGACATATTTAATTGTGCAGGCACATCTTTCAAAATATGGCTTAGAATTCCGATTTAAAGCATTTTCTCTTCTTCTTTCCGGTTTTAAAATATTAACTCATGTTAACTTTTAGATTATATTCTTACATTTAATTTTCATTTTTAAATTAGTTATTCAAATAATTGAAATCTTAAAGCTTCAATAACTTTTTGTTTTAAATTAAAATCATCAACAGCTCCGATTTTCCGAATTATTCTATTTTTATCTAAAGTTCTGATTTGCTGAATTAAAATGATAGAATCTTTTTTTAAACCAAATTTACCAGATTCTATTAAGACTTCATTTGGATAAATAATTCTTCCGGATTTTTTCGATGTAATAGGTAAAACATTAACTACATTTAATAAATCGTTTACGTCCTGATTGCTTATAATTAAAACAGGTCTTGTCTTGCCCTGTTCTGATCCAATAACCGGATCAAGATTAGCTAACCAAATTTCCCATTTTGATATCATTCAACTTAATGAGTGTTTTCAAAATCAATCGCATTAAAATCGTCTGAAATCTCCTTCATATCTTGCTGAAATAAAGGATCATCAACGCATTTTTTCATTAGCTTTAATTTCTTTTTGTAATCTTCTGATTTTTCGTCTTCTTCTTCAATCATAATAACAACTTTTTTATTAATGTCGAACGATTCGGGTAACTTAATTTTTAATTCCCTGTCTTTGGGAATTCGCAATGTTTTTTTTAGTGTGTACATAAAATTTATTTGTTTTGATTTTGTAAATTCAAAAACTCTCTTATTCTTTCTATCAATTCATCTTTAAAATCTTCAATTTTATCTTTATCCCAAAAAAATTATTTTTCTGTTTCTTATATCAAAATGAACTTTGTTAATTTTTGGATTTATATTTTTCATGGTCACGATCATGATCTTCTTTACAAGTATTAAGTATTTTGACACTGCTCTTTCTAAATAGAATTTTAATGTTTCTATTCGTGTATCTGTTTCTAATAAAAGGATCTTCGGAAATATTCTCTAATTCGGAATTCAATATTTTACTTGAAAATTCATTTGATTATTCCTTTCAAATATTTCATATGTATTTTTACTTTTAAATTTTTTCATTTTAAATTTTCAACAACAAACTCCGGTTTGACTAAATCCTTCTTGATCAATGCAGGCCAGTATGCGACTACATCCGACGGCTTCGGCCTTCCTCCTGCAAATCCTGTTACACCCGGCGGTCCTGTAAGTATTAATGGAGCGATCTCCATTCCGAATCTTTCTACAGCTTTTCTGTCAAATGAACGCACTCCAACTCTTAATACTACTTCATTCAAATCATCAATTTTTTTTGCGATCGGACCGTGACATGCATTGTAACCCTGAAATTCTGTTCTTATCTCTTCAAATTTCAGTCCAAGATCATTCAAACGAATTCTTAAAATTTCATCCGCAGCTTTTGCTTTTTCCAGAGCATCAGGCCATGAATAAGTTAATGAACCAAACGCGCTGTATCCGTCAGAATAAGACATAGAAACTTTATAATATTCAGTTGCGGGAAAACCTTTTACATCATACATCCTAACTCTGTTCTCACCCACATCTTCAAGCTTTATAGAAGTAAAATCCGCAATACAATCCGGCGTTATATAATCCATTGGATCACCGATCTCATAAACAAGCTGCTGACTCACAGTTTCAATGCTTACTTTGCCTCCGGTATTTTCATGTTTAGTAATAATAACTTCACCGTTCGGATATGCTTCAGCGATCGGGAAACCAATTCTCGCAAGGTCAGGAATACTTTTCCAGTCGCCGAGAAAATTCCCGCCGCTCGCCTGTCCTCCGCACTCTATTATATGGCCGGCAACTGTTCCTGCCACCATCAGATCCCAGTCATTCATATCCCAACCGAATTCGTAAATCATAGGTGCAAGTGTCAGCCCCGTATCCGTAACTCTTCCGGTCACTACGATATCCGCACCCTGTTTTAAGCAATCAACGATCGCCTGTGCTCCGAAATAAACATTCGCACTCAGCATTTTATCAGCAACTGTAGAAACACTCTCGCCGGTTTCCATATTGTTGAGCGAAACGTCTAATGAAGTAAACTCTCCAATCCTGTCAAGAATATTATCGCCGTACACAACTCCAATCTTCAATTCTTTGATGCCTAGTTTTCTTGCTTCTTTAAATATTGCATCTTTACATGCGAACGGATTCACGCCGCCGCCGTTTGTAATTACTTTTATATTTTTTTCTTTGATTACGGGAAGTAATCTTTGCATCAATGGAGGAATGTCTCTGGCATATCCTAAAGAAGGATCTTTTAATTTTTGTTTTTGGAGAATTGACATCGTAACTTCAGCAAGGTAGTCCATCATGATATAATCAACGGGACCGCCAATAGCCTGTTTATAAGGGGCATCAACAAGATCACCCCAGAAGCCCTGGCCGGAAGCGATTCGAATTTTCTCTTTCATTATTATTTTAAAATTGTCACAAATTACTCAAATAAATTTTGTGTAACAATTTAAAAGACTATCAAAACTTCAGTATTTTCTAAGGATGATAATGAATAAAATTTTAACTTTATACAACGGCTCAATACTGATATAAATTTACTTACAGCTTTGTTTACCATTTTATTTTCATTAATAAATTTTATATTTTAAAAAAAGACGACCGGAATGAATATGTTTTTTTGGCAATAAATAATATTATTTTACAAATTCAAATTTAAATTTAAATTATGACAAGATCTTATAGAAAAGGCTCAGTCGGTGCTCTCATGGATGAATATGAAAGAGCCGCCACAGAACTTAAAAGTGTATTGAAATTAATTGATCAGGAAAGTTATGCAGCAATACTCGATAAAGAGACGCAAGATCCAGACTGTAAATCAATCCGGACAATAATGAATCATGTGGTTGGCGCAGGATATGGATATGCTAATTATATCCGGATTCAGTTTAATGAACCTTTGAAAGAAAGAAATGAAAGTTATGAAACAGATACTCCGGAATTAGCCTGCAGTGAAATTGAACTTATGCTTAAATATAATATTGAAACACTGGAAAATAAATGGGAGATGACGGACGAAGACATTATGAAAAATATTATGAAGGTGCGATGGGGACCAAGTTATGATGTGGAACAACTGCTGGAGCATGCAATTGTGCATATTCTCAGACACAGACGGCAAATAGAAAAATTATTTGTAATCAGCAGCACCATTGATGCGCATCCAATATAAATTAATACAAAAAATTTATATGTCCTTAAAAATTTCATAAAATTATAATCACATAAAATGGAAGTTAAATTTAATGAAGGAACTCCCCAGAGGCCTGAAGGAGATAGAATCCTTGATGCCTCAATTGTACCAATTGATCTGACAGCATTTATGGAGCAGATCAAACAGGAGTCTTCATGGAAAGACAGTGACAGAAATGCAATCACTGTTTTCAAATCAAAAACTATTACTATTGTTCTGATCGCGCTGCATGAAGGAGCAGAGATGGTACGGCATTCCGTAAATGGTATAGCAAGTGTCCAGGTGGCAGAAGGTCAGATAAAATTAAGCACGGATCTTGAGTACGTAGAGATGATCAAAGGACAAATGCTGGTGATTCATGAAGGAATTTCCCATTCAGTAAAAGCGATTCAGGAATCTGTTTTATTACTCACCATAACAAAGGTGTATACTGATCAAATATAATTTTATAAGATAAAATTTCTTTCTAAGATCAATTAAAATCATATGGCACTACAGGTTTTTGGGACAGGGCAGGGACGAACAGGCACAAGTTCTTTAAAAATTGCCTTAGAATATTTAGGTTTTGGTAAATGCTATCATATGTATGAACTCTTGAGCAATCCCGAACAGATCATATATTTTGAAAAGGCAGAACGAGGAGAAGATGTTGACTGGGATGGATTGTTCAAAGGTTATCATTCAGCCTGTGATATGCCCGTCATCAGATATTATAAACAAATTCTTGAAAATTATCCTGATGCAAAAGTAATTCATACGACACGTGATCCGGAAACCTGGTTTAAAAGTATAAGTGATACGATCTTCTGGGCTGTGAAACCTTCGGTCGGAAGAATTGTGAAAATGGCTATACGTTTACCATTCTCTTCTGCTTTGAGAAAGCGCCTGAGGGTAATGAAGTACAACGGAGGAATGGTGGAAACATTTTTTGGAAAAGATCTGAAAGATAAAACTAAAGTTATCGAACACTTTAACAAGTACAATTACGAAATATTAAACACGATACCGAAAGAGAAATTGCTGGTGTATGATGTAAAAAGCGGCTGGGAACCACTTTGCAAATTTCTGAATGTACCGATTTCTTCAATACCTTTTCCGAAAACGAATTCTACCGACGAATTTGTAAATACTGTGAAGACGAAAATGTTGAAGGATAAGTTGGAGTGATAAAAAAGCTGTTGTTATGTAAGAAGCTAAGATAATAAAAAAGCCCGCTCTCGCAGGCTTTAAAATTATTTCCTTTTAAAAAATGTCTTAGATCATATCATCTACATTCTTAAAATTATAACCGAATGCATCAGCAACACCTTTATAAACTATAGTTCCGTCGATCATATTTAATCCAAGCTTAAGTTCTTCATTTTCAATACAGGCTTTATGCCAGCCTTTGTTTGCCAGTTCGACAGCATATGGAAGTGTAGCATTTGTTAAAGCGATAGTAGAAGTAAAAGGAACAGCGCCAGGCATATTGGCAACGCAGTAATGGACAACGTCATTGACTACATAGGTCGGATCTTCGTGAGTTGTCGGATGACATGTTTCAATACAACCTCCCTGATCAACTGAAACATCAACCACAACTGAGCCTTTTTTCATAAGCTTTAACATATCTTTTGTGATAAGCTTTGGAGCCTTCGCACCTGCAATCAAAACTGCTCCGATTACAAGATCTGCTTTTTTGATAGCTTCTCTGATATTATGAGGATTGCTCATCATCGTTGACACATTCTTTGCCATTACATCATCAAGGTATCTTAGTCTGTAAAGATTATTATCCATGATCGTAACCTTTGCTCCGAAACCGGCAGCAATCTTTGCAGCATTAGTTCCAACAATGCCGCCTCCGAGAACAACTACTTCAGCCGGCTCTGTGCCCGGAACTCCGCCCAGTAAAACTCCCCGTCCTCCCATAGTTCTCTCAAGATATTTCGCTCCTTCCTGAGGAGCCATTCTTCCGGCAACTTCACTCATAGGAATAAGAAGCGGTAATGACCCGTCTTCTTTCTGAACTGTTTCATATGCGATAGCGATACATTTATTTTTCATCATTGCTAGTGTAAGATCTTTTGAAGAGGCAAAGTGAAAATAGGTAAACACTACCTGTTCATTTCTTATCAAATTATATTCCGCTTTGATCGGCTCTTTGACTTTCATTATCATATCGGCAGTTTTGAAAACATCTGCTGCTGTTTTGAGAATTGTGGCTCCTGCCTTTTTATAGTCAGCATCGGAAAACCCGCTCCCTATGCCTGCTCCAGTAAGCACATAAACTTTATGTCCATTCCTTTTCATAACTTCCGCACCACCAGGAGTTAATGCAACCCTGTTCTCATTAGTTTTTATTTCTTTAGGAACACCTATTTTCATATTGATAAGTTAAAATTTGATAATGATAAAAATATGCTATTTGAGTACGTTATTCAATTCAGATTTTGTTTAGAAGTTCAATCGGGGTTTACTACTGTCCAAAATAATTTTCAAATTAAGAAAAAACTTTGAAATAATTAATTGTTCATTGAAAATTTTCTTAACCTTCAACAACCCCACCCTGCCCTCCCCTTAGCTACTAAGGGGAGGGTTTGGGAGGGGTATTTCATAAGTTTTCTACAAATTATCGCTAGAAAAATCTTTTAAAAATAGTATTTACTTATACTGAACAATCGTTTTGGACGGATGTAATCGGGGTTAATCGGTGAATCGATTTTTGGATAATGCAATTACTTTGAAAAACGTTTTGGATGTATGCTGTCTTTAATTTTCATGTAAGTTGAATAATTGTATAAAAATTATTATCTCTACATTTAAACAGTTTGTTAATTTTATGAATAAACTTAAATCAAAAATTTAACTGATAATTAATTTACGCACTGAATTAGAGTCAAAAAATTTTTATCTTAATAAACATCAAATAAAACTATTCGAATTGGGCACAGAAGATTTATTATTAAAAGAATTCGGTGAATTCATTAAGATTGTAAGCAGACTCAGGAAGGAATGTCCATGGGACAAAATTCAGACGCATCTCTCATTACGAAGATGTCTGCTCGAAGAAACCTATGAAACACTGGAGGCAATTGATGAAAATAACATGGTTGAACTAAAAAAAGAACTGGGCGACATCCTTTTGCAGGTAGTTTTTCATTCCAATATTGCGGAGGAAGAAAAAAATTTTACTTTAAAAGATGTAATCGAATCTGAAACGAAAAAACTAATTGACCGGCATCCTCATGTATTTTCAGATGTGACAGTTGCAGACAGTGAAGAGGTAAAAAAGAACTGGGAAATTCTAAAAAGAAAAGAAGGCCGTAAGTCTGTGATTGACGGTATTCCGGAGCAACTTCCCGCTTTGCTTAAAGCATACCGGATACAGGAAAAAGCATCGAAGGTTGGATTTGACTGGAAGGAAGAACAGCCTGTCTATGATAAGATCCTGGAAGAGATCAATGAATTGAAAGAGAAAATTGTATTGAATAAATCTCAACAGGAAATCG
>JBDSYA010000065.1:0-3418 GCA_039925865.1 Ignavibacteria bacterium | reverse complement strand
CTGGTATAGAAATAACGGAAGCTTTAACAGAGACCCTGTTACCGGAAACTCAGGCTTCGAATGGCCGAAAGGTGAAAATAAATTTGCAAGATATGCTTCGGGTTTATGGATAGGCGCAGTAGTTGGTAATGATACATTAATTGCTATGGCCGAATATGATTATGAATATCTTCCCGGATATATTGATAACAATGGTGTACCGCAAGGAAAAGATGATCCCGCTTACAGAGTTTACACTATTAAAAAAGTCGACAGTACAAGTTCCGATTATCTTAACTGGCCCGTGAATCAGGGAGCTTATACGGATCTGAGTGGTAAGCCATATTTAATTGGCAATCAGACAATGTTCTATTCTTACACAGATGGCTATCCGGAATCTCACGGAAATAACTCCGGAAGTACTGATCCTCTGAAAGCTCAGATACTTCAGACCAACTGGTGCTTTGTGCAGTCTTATGGTTTTCTGAATGATATTATTTTTACAGAATACAGAATTATAAACAGAGGAAGCCTTCCATGGACAAAATGTTATATTGCCAATTGGACAGATGATGACGTGGGAAATGGAACTGATGATGGTGCGGGCTGTGACACAATATTAGATTTAGCCTATACCTACAATTCCACAAATTTGGATAATCAATATGGGATTGCACCACCTGCTGTAGGATTCGCCTTAATCAAGGGTCCGTTAATTTCAAGCATAGGAGATACAGTCAGATATTACAATCCACCCGGAAGTAATAACTTAGTGATTAAACCAGATTGCAAAGCCATCGGAATGTCTGCTTTTAATTTCTATTGTCCGGGAAATCCCACATGCGGTGATCCAAGTAATTTTAGGGAAACATATTTAAATCTGCTGGGGAAGCGAAGAGATGGAACCTCATGGATAACTCCAGCAGGTATGATAACAAACTTTGCTTTTTCAGGAGATCCTGAATCAAACACAGGATGGCTTTTAGGAGGCGGAGATGACAGGAGATTTTTGCAATGCACAGGTCCGGTTATTGTTAATCCGGGAGATACTCAAACGATAGTCATTTCTCAAATTATCGCAAGAGGTTCAAACAACAAGAACAGTGTCACAAAGCTAAAACAAAGTGCAAGAATTGCGCAGAGATTTTTCGATAACAATTTTGATGTTGCAGTTAATCCACCTTCTCAAAAGGTTTCAGCATACGCACCGGGCAACGGTAAAATTTATTTATCCTGGAGTGACAGCGCAGAAAAAGTAACAATGCAGAATATTTTATCCGGAGGGGTTTATAAATTTCAGGGATATAATATTTACCAGATAAGACCAAACAATATTAGTCCGTTAGCAAGTGATACTGTTCTTATAAAAACATTTGATATACAGGATGGTGTAAAAGATATTCGCGATAGTATTTATTTGAATGATTACGAAGGTGTTGTTTACGGTATTGTTCAGAGAGGCAGTGATAACGGCATTTCGCGGTACTTAGTGATCGATAGAGATTCACTTGCTCACAGGGAATTTATTAACGGCACTGAATACAAATTTTCAGTAACTGCATATTATTATGATCCGTTAGGCGGAATTAATACTCTTCCTAAAGTTATTAAATCGGCGATTAATGAAAACATTATCAAAGTTATTCCTCAAAATATCACTCCCGGTACACAAATAAGTTATGAATACGGCGATACAATTTATACAGATCAAAGAGACCTTGGAGTAATGCCTATTGTATTGAGACCATTTGAATTAATGAATGCCACTTATACATCTACATTCGGCCAAAGGGGAATTGATACTTCATGGACGCTGACAAAAAATGTTAACGGGATCATTTCCACATTATTTGAAAACATAAAAGATTTTGAAGGTTTACAGGATACAGCAAAGATAGTTGACGGATTTTTGCTTGTTCATCAGGCAATCGGAGACTCGGGAATAATCAGAGATCCTGAAAATGGAATTCTTGATTTCAGAGGAAAAAATTTTTATACAAGACAGCGCGCATGGACTTATGATCCTCCGCAAAATCTTTGGATCGAAGGACCTGACACCACTGCAGTCAAGACAGCAAGGGTATTTACAAACAAACAGTTTGATAGCCGAAGTATCGGAATGAGCTTCCCGACTTTAGGAACATTTAAGAATAATATAACGCGTATTAAAGCAAACGGAAAATTCTTTCAGAATGTATCAACAACAAGTCCGATACTTACCGGAGGTCCTCTTAGAAAAATTCAAATAATATTTGGACAAAGCTCGATGTCTTACAGGTTTTCACCAATTGATTCAACTTTAACAAACGCTCCTTATGCTGATATGATAAGTGTGCCCTTTAGTGTATATGCAGTTGACGAGTTGGATTCCAGCGGCGGAGCGCCGAGACAGCTTAATACAGGTTTTATGGATGCCGACAGAGATGGACAATGGAATCCTGATACTTCAAAGTTAGGCGGCTATCATTTCACTTACGTATTTGCATCAAATTATTCATCGGCACCGGATGTGAATTATACAAATAAAAACCCCGGCCTCGGCAGTCCGGCAACGGGTTTTCCTTCGCTTGATGTAATGTACGCATGGCTCCCGAGAGTTAAGAAAAATTCAAACGGAACTCCGATGAATTTTACAAACGGAGATAAGCTGACAGTTACACCTTACATAATTACACGGCCTGACTTTGTACCGGGATATCCAATTAAATATTCATGGACTGTTCAGGGAACGAAGGTAAATAATTCTTCCACGAATTCAGCTGAGATCGATAAGATAAAAGCATTTCCGAATCCTTACTTCAGTACTTCTGAACTCGAATACGATTCAGGCGGCGAGAAATTTATTTACTTCTCACATCTTCCGTTGCAGTGCAACATTTATGTTTATACACTTGACGGAATTTTAGTAAAAAGAATTGAAAGAAATCAAAGCGATCCGTCGAACACATTAGAAAAATGGGATCTAAGAAATTCAGAGAGCAAGTTTGTAGCGAGCGGGATGTATATAATTTATGTTGACTGCAAAGGTCTCGGAGCAAAGACATTGAAGATCGCTGTGTTTACGGCAAGGTGACCTTCGACTTTGTAAAAGGAGACTTCGCCTTCGCACAAGTTGAAATGAAAAATTTAATTAAAGGAAGAAACATTAAGATCTAGAAATACCGGCGGAATCAATTTTATGAACTGAGATGACATTTATCATTTGATGAATTTAAATCTCAAATTAAATAGAATAAAATTTCGCATCCATAAAAGAGTCTTCCATGAGGGGGAAGACTCTTTTTTTATTGAAAAAAAATCACTTTTTTAATGTTGCCTCAATTAGTCCAAATGGTTCATCGGTCGGAATAAAGATCTCATTATTGTTTTCCATTCCAAACTGTTCAAGATTGAACGGAAGGTAATGCTTGTTTGGCATAGTCAAAGAAATTTCTGAAAC
>JBDSYA010000064.1:0-16735 GCA_039925865.1 Ignavibacteria bacterium | reverse complement strand
CCTGTTGATTATTGGTTTAACGGAAGTCATGCAGTGCCTTCAACAATTTACAAAAATGCTTTCACACCAACTTCAAATCCCAACTCCTTAAGCTATTCTTTTGCAAATAATAATATCAACATTACTGAGTTTAGTGTTATTGATACTCTTATGACTTTTAGGGTTTCTATTGGGGGCACTCAGTTAAGCCCGCTTGCAGGTTTTCCAAAAAATATAGGAATTGATACCACCGGAAATTCTCAGGCAATAGCATTTGATTTTATAGGAACAAATGGTGATGAGATCTTTGCAAATTCAAATTATAAAACATTCGGATTTAAAAGTGACGGAACAGGTATAATTGGTACGGGGCTTTTATTGAATGGCTATGGCAAATATATTCCGGCATTTGCTTATACCGGCGTTGCAAAATATTTAGTAAGCTTAAAAGATTTCGGTTTGAATTTATTGAAAAATGATCTGACTTCAACACAAATAGACTGGGTCAATAGTCCTTCAAGCTCACCTCCTCTTTTTGAGGAAATTGATCAATCTATTTATGTTGGTAAAGTAAACGGTACTGTGACTAATTATAAACTGAATCTTACCGGTGTAATAATTGATTCTGCTGCATCTAGCATAAAGCAGTTCACTCAGGTTAATTCCGCGACCACTTCAGAAAAGTTAAAGTATATAACCATACAAAATAAATTTATAGTAGCAGGTAATTTACTTTCTTCAACTTCAAATGACATTCTCATAGTAAATAATAGTAACGAATTTTTTATTAACGGCATTAAGCTTAACCTAAACTATAATATTTCAAACATAGCTTCCTCACCGATTCTTGCTGACGTTAACAGCGACGGTAAACAGGAAATTATTTTTATAGGTGACAATAAAGTTTATGCTCTTCATTCTACAGGGGTTTTGCTCGATAATTTCCCTGCTGATTTCAATAAAGAAATCTATTCAGGTATTTCAGTTGCAGATGTAAATAATGACAATATTTATGATCTATTATTCGTGGCAAGTGATGGGGATATGTATGCATATGGGACCGATGGAAAAGTTGTCGGAGGATTTCCTGTTAAGATAGGAACTAATACTACATCGACTCCCGCATTAGCCAATATCAATGATACTCTGGGAATACTCGCAGTTGGTGGTGATGGTTTTCTTTATGCATTTAAAACCGGAACCGGTTATTTTGACGAAAAAATCTTATGGAAAAACTTTCTGAAAAATAGTTTTCTATCAAACAATAATTTTAGAATAGGAAACATTCCTGTAATTTATTCTGAAAAACTTCCTGCTAACAAAGTTTACAACTGGCCAAACCCTGTCTATTCTAATGAAACATTTATAAGATATTTTCTTAATGGAAATGCAACAAGTGTAAATATAAAAATTCTTGATCTCTCAGGTGAATTAGTAACTACTCTGAAGGGCACTACTTTTTCAAAATCTGACAACGAAGTAAGATGGGATGCAACAGGCGTTCAAAGCGGGGTTTATTATGGCGTTATTGAAGCTGATATAGACGGAGGTTTTGAAACTCGGATAATTAAAATGGCAATTGTGAAATAATAATTTTAAATATTTTTTTAATCTTAGGGTGGTTATCTTCATTAAACGATGACCACCCTTTTTTATTTTATTTTTTAAATGGAAATTTTTTTCATTGCAGCTACAATATTGTATTTTTTCCTTCATATGTTTTTATTGAAAGGATTGAATAGATCAATTTTATTAAGGAAAAAGGATGTCGGAATATTTCCAAAAGTTTCTGTTATAGTTGCCTGTAAAAACGAGGAAAAAAATATTGCAAATTGTATTCTGTCTTTATCACAACTCAATTATCCCTCTGAGTCGATAGAGATAATATTGGTAAATGATAATTCAACTGATAATACCTTACATTTAATGACGGATACAATTAAAGATGACAGTCGTTTCAGGATCATCAGTACAGAATTAAATTCTTCACCAAATCTTAAAGGAAAAGCCAATGCGATTGATGCAGCTGTCAAATTGTGCACCGGACAAATTATACTTTGTACGGATGCGGATTGCGAGGTTCCGCAGTATTGGGTCAGAGAAACAGTAAAGTATTATTCAGAACAGACAGCTATGGTATGTGGATTTACAATGATTAAGTTTGAAGGATCACTCTTCGCAAAACTGCAGTGTCTGGACTGGATATATCTTTTAACTTTAGCCTCATCTAGCTCCGGTTTGAAAATGATCTTAAGTTGTGTAGGAAATAATCTGACTTTCAGTAAAAATTCTTATGAAAAAGTCGGAGGTTATGAAAGAATTAACTTTTCTGTAACTGAGGACTTAGCTTTAATGAGGAACATTAACGCTAATAAAAATTTTCAGATTAAATTTCCTGTAAACAAAAAATGTCTTGTCAGGTCTTTGCCATGCGAAAGTATCTCAGAGCTCTTCAGTCAGAAAAGAAGATGGTTTAGGGGAGGAATAGGAATTAATTTTTTCGGATACATCATGGGATTTGAACTTTACACATTGAATTTTTTTCTCATATTAGGTTTATTTTTTACAGACCCCAAATTATATTATATATTACTGATCATCAAAACATTTTCCGAATTAGTATTACTCTATAAAACTATAGATAAATTTGATCTTAAAAGATTATACAAATATTACCCTTTATTTATTTTTTATTTTGCTTTATACAGCCTGATACTTCCCTGGAGTTTTTTGTTTGGAAAAAAAATTAACTGGAAAGGCCAAAAGCTTTAAAATTTTATTACAGGAAAGTGAAATCTTAACTGAAAACTAAGATTTGTATAATCCTTAGCATATGAATATTTTGTGAAGAGATCAAACACATAGATTGTAAAGCCTATGCCGGCTGTATACATTAGAAGGCTTTCATCCCTGGTTAGATCAGGCAGTGATGTTGCTGGGCTTATGATCCTGTTTACTTTAGAATACTTTATTTCCAGAGTTAGTATGGGTGTAGTAAAGTCTGACTTCAGATATTTATTGAGGATTATATCAAGACTTCCCCCGATCGATGTTATTTTTGTATCAAATTGTGTAAGGAAATTCACTGTCGTAAAATCAGCATTTCCCTTATTCTTCTGATACTCATAAATAAAACCAAATATAAACGGATAAAGCCTGCTGTATGCTATCTCTGCTTTTAATCCATACTGAATACCGGAATTAGAAAAAGTAGCGAATTTACCCAGTGGAAATGAAACTCCCGCCATTGGTGAGATAAATATTCCTCCGATATTGGATTTCTGAACTTTGCTTTTGCCGAATTTTGTGACTGTTGAATCTTTAAACAGTCTGTCATTTTTGAAATCATATTCTATTTCATTATGCATCTTCCGCGTTATCTCCTGACAATACGAAGATGTGTAAAAATTTAAAATTAATACAGTCGCAGCAATTATAAATGTCTTCATTATGCTATTTTAAATTAAATCGTATCGATGTCCGATAGCTTCTTTTAAAATTAATTGATTGTCTTTTTACTTATGCTTGACTCATTAATAATATATTCATTCATCAGGTCAAGAATTGAAATTACATTCTTCATACTGATACTTTCTTTTTTAAAAGCAACTTTGACGGTTTCCATTCCAAGCAAAGTATAAAACGGGATCAGTGACGGAAGCTCTTTATTAATTGAGCTGAGATGATTTGATATTGTTTCAACATCATTACGTTCGAAAGGCCCTGTTAAAGCCTGTGTAAGCCCTTCTTCTGAAATATTTATTAGTGTCCGGTCAATGATCGGTTTGAATATTTCAAAAGTCTTACTCTTATCAATTCCAATACTACCCATTACCTCTGAAGAAATGTTCAGAAGTGTTATCAGAAAATTTGATGATATCACGCAGGCAGAGTGATAGAGATACTTTTTATCCTTAGGAATATTAATATAATTAGAGTTAAGGTTTTTGATGATTCCTATTGCAAGTTCACTTGCCTTATGACCTCCTTCTATTCCAAAATATATATTTTCAAGCAGATGACTGTTTTCATTACTTATTTTATCAAAAGTCTGGATGGGATGCAGTGAAAGTAATTTGTCTTTATCAAATTCATAAGAATAAAAAACCTCTGTTGATACCGCACCCGATGTGATAAAAAAATATTTATTTGAAATATCAATTCTAAATTCTGCAATACGTTTAACAACATCTTTTATGAATTTGTCCTGAACACTGATTATAATAAGATCAGAACCGGAAAGAAATTCTCTGTTAATATTGGATGAAATGGAAATTGTGTTATTTTTAAACTCGGTTTCTCTCAACTGATCTTCATTTCTGTCTGTTATATATTTTATGTCATAGCCTATATCCGCTAATTCGTATGCAAATGCCGAACCGACCCTTCCTAATCCGATTATATAAATTTTATTCATCACATTTATTTTTTTCAAGAATAATGGTAACAGGTCCGTCATTGATAAGCCGCACTTCCATTTTTACGGCAAATAATCCGGTCTTTATTTTTTCAAAATTGTAATATTTTTTCATTTCTTCCACATGGTGTAAATAAATTCTTTCTGCTTTATCCGGTGCTTCCGCTTCAGTAAAAGCGGGCCTGTTGCCTCCTTTATCATTATCCGTACACAATGTAAATTGCGAAACTACAAGAATTTCACCATCAACATCTTTTACACTCAAATTCATCTTATCATTCATATCGTTGAAAATTCTCAGATCAATAATTTTTCTTGCTGTTAACTCCGCAATCTTATTATCATCACCTGTCTTCACACCAACTAAAATCAATAATCCTTTCCCAATGCTACTGAATAATTCATTATTGATTGTTACACTTGCTTCCAGCACCCTTTGTATTACTGCAGTCATTTTCGCACTTCAATAATCCTGTTTATCCCTGCATAGTCCTTATAAAAAGTAAAATCTTTTAAACTATTCCTTAATAATATTTCCCTGATAGGTTTTTCCTGGTCAGCTCCGATCTCACAATATATCTTTCCTTTAAAGTTTTCGTCAATTCCTATCTGAAAAATTTTTTCATAAAACTTTAAACCGTTTCCATTATCTGTCAGGGATGATTCAGGTTCAAAATTTTTTATATCAGGGGTTAGTTTATTGTAATCAATATAAGAAATGTATGGAGGATTTGAAATTATGTAATCGAAACTCCTGTTGAGCTTGTCTATCTCAAAGACACTCTTTTTGTAAAATCTTAAATTTTTTTCTCCGGAAATATTTATTTTCAAATTTTCCTTAGCAACATCCAGTGCCGGATCTGAATTGTCAATTGAAAAAATTTCATAATTGATTTTTTTGTTTTTCAGATCTTTTGCAATTGAAATAGAAATACAGCCGGAACCGGCTCCGATCTCAAAAATTCTGTTAATGTTTTTTCCGGAAATTTTAATATCTTCAATAATTTTTTCTACAAGTAATTCCGTTTCAGGACGCGGGATCAATACATTTTTATTAACTATAAATTCAAATCCGTAGAAATAAGTCTTTCCCAGTATATATTGAACCGGCTCATGATTTAGCCTTCTTTTAAGAAAGCTCTTATAATGTTTTAATTCCTCTGTTGTAAGTGGTTTTTCAAAATCCAGATATAATTTCATGCGGTCACATTTCATCACATCGGAAAGCATTAGTTCAACATTAAGCCTCGCATCCTCCACTCCCTTGTCCTTTAAAAGCTGTGTTGATAATGCTATAAGATCTGTTATTTTTAATGGAATATCAGTTTGCATAATTACAGCTTATCGGGATCCAGCATGTTATCATAAACTATTCTTCCGTTAATGATCGTGCGCAGGACTTTTGTATTAAGTAACATTTTGCTGTCACCGCTGAATATATCATTAGAAATGACGATCATATCGGCATACTTTCCATTTTCAAGGCTTCCCTTTGTTGCTTCTTCAAAAGACGAATAAGCGGGCCACACTGTGTAAGATTTTACCGCATCTAATAATGATATCTTTTGGTCAGGATTTGCAATTGAAGATAATACTGTATCGGTGAGTTGCCTGGTGGTTAAATAATACATCTGAACAAAAGGATTTATTTGATGGAAAGGAAAATCCGAACCTGTATTTATTTTTCCGGCAGATTTCAACAATGAATTCCATAAACCAAGTTTTTTTGCATTATCAGGATTAATTATCTGAGAAACTATCTGTAGATCATTCATGCAAACATCCGGCCGTATAGAAGGAATAATTTTTAATTCCATAATTTTCGTAAGATCCTTTGGAGTTACAAATTCACAGTATTCAATTATCGTTCTTTGATCCTTTGGATTTTTATTCTTAATTACTTTTTCAAGTATTGCGAGTGAAGAGCTTACAGCCCTGTCTCCTACTGCCTTTATACAAAATTGAAAATTTTTATCAATAGCCATGGAGTAAATTCTTTCAATATCAGCGTCAGTGACATAAGGAACTTTTCTTTTCGGATCATTTTTAAAATCATCGATCATTGCTGCATCCTGAAGCTCAAACAACCCATCATAGTCAAGGGAAACCGCTCTGATAGTGAGCTTGTCCTTATAGTTAATTTCGGCACCTTTAGACATGTAAGTATCTACAAGCGAGCTGTCCTCGCCGGGTATGATCGCATAAACTTTAAGAGGAAACCTGCTTGCATCAATTAACTCGCGGAAAATTTCCAGGCCTTCTTTTGCTACAGTCCTGTCGTGAACTTCCGTAATACCATATCTTAGAATATCTTTAACACCTTTTTCTACCTGCGACATCATTTCTGTCTTAAGTAAACGAGGAACATTATCTTTGACAATATTAACAGCTTCATCATACAATAATCCCGTAGGCTCACCATCATCATATTTTTCAATTTCACCATTCGCAGGAGTCTGAGTATTTTTATCTATCTTAAGAGTTCTGAGAAGCCTTGAATTAACCCATACCGTATTGAGCGCTGCGTTAACCAAATATACTGAATAATTAGGAGCGATCTGGTCCAGCATATTTTTATCCATTTGCACAAGTTCGGATTCAGGGATGTTTAATTCACTCCAGCCATATCCTCCGATCCATTCACCTTCTTTCGTCGATTTTGTTTTTTCAATTATAAGATCTTTAATTTCCTGCAGACTTTTTACATATGAAAGATTTATGTAATTCAGATTGTTTGAAAATTCAATGATCGAAGCTTCGCTATCAATGAATCCGGGCAATACAGTATTTCCTCTAAGATCAATTTCATCATTTGATTTATATTTGTCTTTGATTTCTTCCGTGGTTCCGAGATCAATTATTTTTCCTTCCTTTACGGCTATAGCTTCAACAACTGTATTACTCTCGTTCATGGTGTAAATTTTCCCGTTATAAAATATTGTATCAGGTTTTTCACCACAGGAATAGAGCATAGTTACTGTACAAATTAATGTAAATAATTTAATAACAGCTTTGATTTTCATATGAACAGATTTGGTTAGATTTGAATTTTAATAACTTAATAAAATCAATCAATTATTTAAATCCACATTATTAACCTCATTAAAGTAAAGATATTTAACAATTGTATTGAAATAAGAAAAGTATATCTTTATTTTCTCAAAAAATTTGACATGAAGAAAAATTTCGCGATGAAAAAGCTTTACTATTCTATAAGTGAAGTCAGCAGAATTACAGAATTAGAACAATATGTATTGAGATATTGGGAAACGGAATTTGAACATTTAAGACCGGCTAAAAACCTTTCAGGAAACCGGATATATACAAATAAAGATATTAAGCTTATACTTTATATAAAAAAATTACTCAGGGAAGAAAAATATACAATTGAAGGTGCCAAAAAATTAATAAAAAATTATTCTACTAAAGAAGAAGATCCGGAAAACATTAAACAAACTGCAATGGTGCAGAAAATACTTAAACCAACATCTTCCGGACAAAATGAATTAAGTTTGTTCAAAAATGAGCAGATGTCCAAAAACGATGAAGTCTCAAAAAATGAAAATCTCAAAGAAGATCTTATTGAATTAAAGAGTTTCCTGCAAAATTTATTGAAAGAGTTTTAAATTTATTATCCCTTCCCCTTCTCCAAATTTTTTAATCAATATTACATAACTTCACTTCTTAGTTTTGCTAATTAAGTTTTCATGGAAAAAATAGAAAACATTTCTTTAAGTGATGCACGTCACATTATTTTATACTGCCAGAAATTGTCCGGTGAAAATTATTCCGAAAATAAAGATGATCTTTGCAATATTATCGATCAGCTTGGATACGTCCAGATAGACACGATTTCTGTTGTTGAGCGATCTCACCATCATATTTTATGGTCCCGGATGCCACTGTATAAAAAAATTATGCTTGACGAACTTCTTGAGTCTGATAAAAAGATTTTTGAATACTGGAGTCATGCTGCTGCATTTCTTCCTATGAATGAATTCAGATTTTCATTGATCAGAAAGAAACACTTTTTAAAGAAACATAAAACATGGGGTTCCGCTGACACAAAAATTATAAAAAAAGTTTATCAAAGAATTAAAGTTGAAGGACCCCTTAGAGCAAGAGACTTTGATGATCCAAGAACGGGTAATTCGGGATGGTGGGACTGGAAACCTTCTAAAGATGCACTCGACTATCTTTTTCATGCAGGAAAAGTGATGGTTGCCAGGCGACAAGGATTTCAAAAGGTTTATGATCTCACAGATCGCATACTTCCCAGGGATGTAATTACAGATGTTCCTAAAGAAAAAGAATTTTATCAACATCTCATACTTACAGCAATAAAATCAAATGGCCTGGTGACGCAGAAAGAAATTATGTATCTCCGGAAATATGACAGGAAGGTTTTCGAAAGAGCATTTAAAGCCCTGATAAAAAATGATAAGATCAGACAAGTAAGTATAGAAACTTTGGAAGAAAAGTATTTTACAATTTCTGAGAAACTCCGGATCCTTGATATAAAGAAAGAATTAAAAAACCTCCATATACTTTCACCATTTGATAATCTGGTTATTCAGAGAAAACGACTCAAAACTTTTTTTAATTTTGATTTCCAGATCGAATGTTATTTACCACAATCAAAAAGGAAATTCGGTTACTTCAGTCTTCCCGTTTTATATGGAGATAAGTTTATTGGTAAAATTGATCTTAAAGCATCACGCATATCAGGCAGTCTCATAATAAATAATTTTTTTCCGGAGAGCGGAGTGAAAATAAACGGGGTTTTAAAGGATAACTTTAAAAAGAAATTAAATGAACTCGCTGAATTTTCATGCTGTAACAAAATTAGCGGCTCAGATATTTTCTGAAAGAATTTATACTGTTAATATGATTTTATTATTATCAGGATCCTGAAGTTGCAATATATTTTCCTGCAGGTTTGTAATTATGTTATACTCTTTTGCCCGAGCTTCTATGGATGATAAAAATGATTTGTCAGGAATCCGGATTGTACAATTCATTAAACCTGTAGAATTGTTATCAGGAGAAGCTCCATTATTTGAACTCCAGATGTTAACCCCGATATGATGATGGTAGCCCCCTGCAGAAAAAAATATGGCACCGGGATAATTTTTGTTTGTAATATCAAATCCCAAAATTTCATTGTAAAATCTTTCAGACTCATTAAGATTTGATACATTAAAATGTATGTGACCAATATCCACATCAGGATGAATCCCATTCCATATCTCCGGATCATCTAATTCATTTGTAATGATACTTAAGTCAAGCGGTAAAGTATCCATCAATACCTGTCCAAACTTCCAGTCCCAAATATCTTTTGGCTTATCCGAATATAGTTCAATACCATTCCCGTCCGGGTCTGATAAATAAATTGATTCACTGACAAGATGATCTGAAAATCCCTGAAATTTAATTTTGTTTTTGAACAACCTCAAAAATACCCGCGCCAATTCTTTTCTTCCTGGAAAACGCAAAGCTATATGAAATAATCCTGTAGTACCTTTTGATCTTGGCAACGCATTTACATCTTCGACTAATTTCAACAGGTACGGCGTGCTATTTCCTGCAGAAAGCAATGTATAATTATCTCCTCTCTCTAAAATTATAAGACCCAAAAGATCTGAATAAAATTCAAGTGACCTTTGCATATCAATTATTTTCAGATCTACACTAATGATTTTCGTTGTTAAAGGGAGCTTCATACTTGAGAATTAAATTCTTTTAATTCAATGAAAATTGCGGAGTAATAGCACTGATAGTATTATGAAAAGCCAGTTTAAAGATTTTATATTCAACCTGAACTATTATTGGAAATGATGTTAAGATATTTATAACCTCTTCCTCTGAGCCTGCAAGCAACGTTGTCCAAAGCTTTCCGTCTTCAATTGAAACTGCATAACTTGTTATTACTTTTTCAGACATGAGATTATTGATCAATTCTCTCTGCTTTGGAATCAGAGTAATGAATTCCGCATTCAAAGGAATAGGGAAATCAATATCAACCATGTATTCATAGATTATTTTATTATTCATTGGGTTATATTTTATTTTTTGTAATTATTTTTAAACCAATCTTCAAAAGATGTCATCCCGGGATAAATGTTTTTCATTTCTTCAATATCAGATTCATAACCCTTATCGATGAACCATTGAAACATATTGGCAAACTCTTCACTGTCACTTCTTAAAACTTCAATTGGCAATTCATTAAACACAGTTTCTTTTCCGGATACTTTACTGTAAATCTCTGCAACCTGAGAAATTGTAAGGTCATCACCTGCTGCCTCGATCTCTTTACCAATATATTTTTCAGGCTGGTTAAAAATTATGGCTGCTAAAGCTCCTATATCATTAACTGTGATCATTTGAAGCTTTGTATCTTTTTTCATAGCTATCGTTATTGTCAGCTTACCATTATCTTCAACAGGTTTATTGAAGGTACCAAAATTTTCCATAAAGAAAACAGGCCTGAGAATTGTTACCGGAATGTTTAAAGTTTTAACGTATTGTTCAATCTCAAACTTCACTTCAAAATGCGGAAGATTAGTATTTCTTTCAGCACCTCCGACTGACGACTGAAGAAAATGTTTTACCCCTGCTTTCTTAGCGGCATCAGCTGTATTTTTACCCTGAGTTAATTCGCCTTCATATCCATGTTCCCAGAAATTCTGAACACTGAAAACTCCATAAACTTCATTCATTGCATTATCCAGTGATTCAATGTCATTCATATTTCCCTGAAAGAGTTCTGCACCAAGTTCTTTTAATTCCACGGCAGCCGGCTTTTTAATATCTCTTGTTAAAACTCTGACCTTCCGGTTTTCTTTTATTAATTGTCTTGCAACTGCCCCGCCCTGCTGGCCTGTTCCTCCTGTAACTAAAATTATTTTACCTGATCTATCCATAATTAAATTTGATTTAAATTTATAATTTTTCAAAAATATCTTTTAATTTTGATTTATGTTCTTCCTGAAATATTTCAAACACTACTTCTTTGTTTATATGCTGCTTGATATTCGATGCAATAATAGTTTCCTGAAAAGTAACATAACAATCCAAAGCCTTACTAGCATTGGCGATATCAATTTCATCAACTTCAACAATGCAATCAATATCCTCAACTTTCGAACCGCTTATATGAAAGAATTTTTGTTTAGAAGCTTCTTCCTCAGTAACAGTGAAAAGCAAAAGGCGTTTCAGAAAATCAACTTTTTCCTTTAACTTACAATAAACTCTTTTGACAACAGCGTGAGTGACAAGATGATCATGAAACCCGCTAATTCCGTGTACTGCATATGTTACAAGTACATCCGGCTTTATTCTTTTAATTTGTTCTTCGATTATCTCTTCAATTTGTCGGGGATCCATATTCTTAAGCCCGCTGTCAGGCAGATCCAGCACTGTGAGTTCACTGAGATTCAGCACTTTCGCTACCTCCACCATTTCTTTATATCGGACTTCACCCATTTCTTCTATTGTATAATCATACTTATGCCTTTGCTTTGTTGCTCCGCCCTTTGTTAAAGTCAGGAGATAAACCTCATGCCCATCACGTCTTTGTTTTGACATAGCGTGAGCCGGACCAAAAGATTCATCGTCCGGATGTGGAAAGATATACAATACTTTCATGCTGTTAATTTAAATGTTTATTTGAAAAATTTTAAATTTATAAATTTCTCAAAGTCCATTCATAAAATGCTTCAAGAAATTTTTTCAGACGTTCCCTTGTAGGCTCATCAGTCAGCTCATCCTTTTCATTGAATTTGCTTTTTCCCATAGTTACATATATTTCCGGTTTATTCATTCCGAACATGTTATTTTCTGCTGCAATTTGTCTGAAATGCAGCTGTGATCTGATCGTTCCGGACGCTCCTCCTGAAACTCCCATTACAGCATAAGGTTTTTTATTCAAAGGCGAATTTGAGTAAGGAGTCGAAGCCCAGTCGATTGCATTTTTTAATATACCTGTAACAGAATGATTGTATTCCGGAGAAGCAATCAGCAATGAATGAGATGCTGTAATTTTTTCTTTAAACATCTGCACAGCTTTTGGTAAGTTGTCTTCATTATCAAGATCCTGATTGTAAAAAGGAATATCTTCAAGGCCGAAAATTTCTATTTCCATATTCTCCGGGTTTAGTTCAACTGATGCCCTTAACAGAGCCATATTCTTGGAATGCTTTCTAAGACTACCGGATATTCCTAAAACTTTTATTTTTTCAGACATCAGATTTATCTTTATCTATTTAGAAAAGATGAATACATCCATACAAGCTTTTCCTGCTGAGGGATATAATCACTCATAAGCGAATTCGTACCTTCATCAGATGCTTTTTCAGAAAGCTCCAGTATTTCCCTTTCAACTTCTAAAATTTTTTTAAATCCACTGATTATTAATTCTATTGATTTAGTACCATCTGAAATATTTTTTGCCTCAGCTATTTTTGAAGTTTCTATGTAGTCCGAAAATGTGTGCATAGGTGAATGTCCGAGCGTTAAAATTCTTTCGCCTATCTCATCTATTTTTAATAACGAATCATTATAAAGTTCTTCGAATTTTACATGAAGTTCAAAAAATTTATCACCCTTTATATTCCAGTGAAAACCTCTGGCATTCATATAGAATATCTGGTAATGTGCAAGCAGAATGTTTAGCATCTTTGTAAGTTGCTTAGCCATTATTTCATCAATACCAATTTCGTTTGTTTTAGTCATAATTAATGTAAGTTTAAATTTTCTAGTTAGTTCTCATAGGTAAATCTATCAGGAGTAATTCAGAATTTTCCAGGAAATTTATTTCGATCTTTTCTGCGTCCTCAATTCCAATTGCATCACGGGAAGTAAGTTTTTCGTTTGCAACTTCAATTGTTCCGTTGATAACAAAAATATACATCCCGTTCCCCTTTTGTTTTATTTCATAAGATAAAGTTTTATCCTTATCAATATCCCCTATTGAAAAATATGCATTCTGATTGATCCATAAAGCACCGGTGTTTTTGTCCGGCGAAACTATATTAAGGAACGTATTTTTTTTAGCTTCAGGTTCAAAAATTTTCTGATCATATCTGGGAGCTATATTTTTCTCTTTAGGAAAAATCCAGATCTGAAGAAGGTTTACATCCTCCGTTGGTGAATTATTAAATTCTGAATGTGTAAGTCCGCTGCCTGCAGACATTATCTGCACTTCATTAGCTCTTATAACTTCTTTTGTACCCGTACTGTCCTTATGTGCCAGTTCACCTTTTATTGGAATTGTAATTATTTCCATGTTTACATGAGGATGAGTTCCAAAACCCATGCCTCCCTTAACTATATCATCATTCAAAACTCTTAACACTCCAAATCTTGTCCTTTCCGGATTGTAATAATCCGCAAAGCTAAAGCTATGGTAGCTTTTAAGCCATCCGTGATCTGCAAAACCTCGTGAATCAGCTTTATGAATTGTCTTTTTCATAGTCTTCCTCTTTTGAATTTACTTTGCCGTTATGTTAAATTTTATATTGAAATCATCATTGATAAGTTTGTCACCTAAGTTTTCAAAAAATTTTCCGGAACCATATTTTATTTCCCAGAGTGTCCTGTCAATATTAAAATCTGCCGAAGAAGTAACTACATCACCGTTGATATTTACTTTTGCAGGAAAAGAAACTTCCTTTGAAATACTTTTAATTGTCAGGTTACCTATTATATTATAGTTTCCGTCTGAACCTGGCGTAATAGATGTGATAACAAACTTTCCTATTGGATGCGATGTAGCCGAGAAAAAAACATCAGATTTCAAGTGTCCTGTTAACTTTGCATTTGTTTCAGGATCTTCGATATCAAGCACCTTTATTGTATTAAAATCAAATTCAAAACTTCCGCCTGTCAGTTTTCCATTTTCAACAAATAATTCACCCTGCTTTATATCAACAGTTCCATTGTGCTGACCTGTTACCTTTTTGCCTAACCAACCAAGTTTACTTTCTGATGCAACTATATTTAATTTTTTACCTTTATTGGATGCGGTCGTATTTGTCCTATTATCTGTATTTGTTTTCGTATCATCTGATGATTTGGAACATCCTGTGATGATAACAGCGGACAATATCAACACTGTAAGAACCATTAATTTAATTTTTCTCATTTTGTTTTTTGTTTTAATTTATATAATTAACCTCTCAGCTTATCGAGAAGTCTGTTCAATTCTAATGCTTCTTTTGAGCTTAAGTCTTTAAACTGACTGAGCCATCCTTTTTCAAGAGTATCGATTTTTTCAAGCAACTGCAAACCTTTCTGTGTAATGATTACATCCACACATCGCCTGTCATCGGAGCATGTTTTTCTCTCAACGAGTTTTTTTGCAAGAAGTCTGTCAACTATTCTTGAAGCGTTTGACATCTTATCCAGCATTCTTTCTATCAGAAGATTGACAGTTGCGGGATTTGGATATTGTCCTCTTAATATTCTTAGCAGATTATACTGCTGCAAAGTCAGCTTATGCTGCTTGAGTTGGTAGCTGCTCTTCGCGCCAACCCAGTTTCCGGTATAAACCAGATTAACAGCAAGTTTATGGTATTCACTTTTAAATGACTTTTGCTTTATCTCTAATTCGAGTTTCATAAAAATAATTTTAACAAACATATGTATATACATTTAATGTGTCAACACCAAAATCTATGTTCAAACATAGATTAATACCCATTTGAATTGCGAACTCTGGAAAATAAAAACGTAGTGAACACGTCCGGATACTTTTAACTAAAGAACCAGTTTTACTATATTGTGATAAAAGAATTTCAAATGAACACTGAATTTAAAAAGCTTGAATGGCTTACAGGAAAATGGGAAGGTATCCAGGGAATCGGATTATATCATGAAGAATGGGAGAAGATAAGTGACGGATTTAAAGGAAGAGCATATTTGATAAAGAAAGGAGAAATTTTAAATTCCGAATCTCTGGTAATTTATTCCCGAGATTCAGAAATTTATTATGAAGCTGATGTCAGTCAAAATCCACAACCTGTATCATTTAAGATGTCATTTTTAGACAACGATAAAGTAATATTTGAAAATCCTAAGCATGATTTTCCGCAGAAAATAACTTATGAAAAAAAACCAGACGGTTTCTTGCTTGCAACTATAGAGGCTTTACAAAACGGAAAAGGAAAAAAAGTAGAATTTAATTTAAAAAAAATTCTCTAATTAACGGACATCTTTTCAACCGCTATTTGCAGATCATCCGTATCGATCTTGATGTCAGGATTTTTAATTTCTGTTATCACTGAAACTCTCAAAGCTTTAAGTCCTTTTATACCCTGCACTTCCTCAAGCTCAAGTTCTTCAATTTCTTTTTTGAGAAAACCTTTTGCCTGAAGATATTCAATATATTCAAGATACTCCTGCTCTTCAGAGCTTTGTGAATATACAATTGCAATCTTTTCCGGCTGGGTAAGCCTTTCTTCTTTTCCTTTTATCTCAGCTTTATCAATTCTCTTTTTCATAATTTCATAACGCACATTGTATGCTCCATCAACATCAAATTTCTTTTCATCAAAACGGAATCTGATTGAAAGCGGGGAATTCTGAACTAATATCAAATGAGCTGTTTCCAGCTGAAGGCTAATACTATTTTTAAAATGTTTTGCTTTCCTGACGATCCCGCTCATTAGCATAAGCTGCCACAGCCGGATGTTCCTGAGATGAAGTTTATTAAATTCTCTGTTCTGAACAAGTGATGCGCCGATATAAATGTTATGATCTACACCATCGGTTTTATATCTTTCAAAATAGTGCGGGTACATTTTTTGTATATTTACCTGTTCTTCATCGATGTAAGAAGCGATCATATCATTTAGCATTGTAGCGCTTTCCTCAAATTCTTTTCGTTTTTTATAAACAAATCCCAGAGACTCATTTATTATCGATTTATATTTTAGGACTGCCATTTCGGTAAGATCTCCATAACCCTGAAGATGTTCAAATACCGGGACTAATTGTTTTCTGATAAAATTTAATGTTTGGGCTTCATCACCTGAATCAATACTGAATTTTAAGGATTCTATCTTTTTTTGAATTCTGAAAATTAATTCATCAAATGCGTGTAAGTGCCGAAATTTTCTTGCTTCGTCGAAGATGTCATAAGCCAGATTAAGATTCTCAATCAGGTCATCCCTGATAGCAATGTTTCTGTGTAAGGATGAATTCCTGATATCTGATAATCCATAGAGAGGATAAACATTGTGAAACACAATTTCATCCATCTCACCCTGACCGCCCTGTTCTTCAATTTTTAATAATTTCAGCGCAGCTTTTCTGAATCTCCATTCAAGCGTT